>JALVGO010000215.1 GCA_027029065.1 Sulfurovum sp. | reverse complement strand
ACCAGCACCACAAGAATCTGACGGAAACTCGCCAAAAAGAGGAAGACAACGATCGTGGACATCACAATGGCATCTCTGAGCGATTCGAACATATTGGTCGTACTCTGCTCGATCGTATCTTTCTGGGTATCGCTGATCTCAAAACTGATGTTGGGGTAGCGTTTTTGAAGCGCTTTGACTTCCGCTTCGACCTTTTCGATGGTTTTGATCACATCAGCAGAGAGCGCACGCTGTACCGCTATGGCGATGGCCGGCTTGCCGTTACCGAAATAGGCAGCACTGTTCTCGTAGTGCCCGAAGTAGACCTTTGCCACATCACCGAGCTTCACATCGGATGTGATATTGAGCGCCTTGAGCTTCTCCACCTGGTCGCGCTTTCCTTTGGACATCAACAGATAGCGGTGCTCCTCGTTGGTCACAAACCCTACCGCATAGTCACTGTCATTTTTTTGCAGTGTCGCGATCACCTCGGCCAGTGAAAGGTGGTAGGCATCGAGCTTCTCCTTATCGACGATGATCTGCAGCTCCTTGTCGTATCCGCCGAAGATATCGACATTGGCAACCCCCTCGGTCTTCAGAAGCATATGCTTTATGCTGCCTTGCGCAAGATCACGGATATCCTCCAGATGAAGGGAACTTCCCTCTTTCGGGGAGAGGGAGAGCACAACCACCGGTGCTGTCGCCTCGGTGATCTTGATGATCTGCGGCTCTTTGATGTCTTTGGGAAGTTTTGCACGTATCTTGGAGACGGCATTGGTGACGTCGTTGACTGCCGTGTCGATATCTTTGGCATAGTCAAACTCTGCCCGGATCACTGTCACTTCATCAATAGTTGTGGAGTAGGCTCGACGTATCTCGTCGAGTGCATAGAGCTCCTCCTCGACCGGCACGGCGATGTTGCTCGCCATCGTTTTGGCAGAGGCTCCGGGCTCTACGATGACCACCGCCACTTCAGGGTAGTTGGAGTTTGGAAAGAGGTTTCGGTGAATCTTGTTGTACCCCATCACCCCCATCATCAAAAAGAGCGCAAGGAACGATATGATGATATGCGGTTTTTTCAAAATCCGTTCAACCCAGGTTGACTCCTCTTTAGCGCTCATCTTTTGCTCCGATAATACCGATGTTGTCGTAGGCAGGCAGTGCGGAGAGCTTTGTTTCACTGGCACTGGCAACAGGGTGTGCAGGACACGCTTCAAGCAGTATGCGGTTCTTTCCGACAAGTGCTATTTGCACTTTCTGCGGCACAAATCTGCCCTCTTTGTAAACCATCACGTAGTCCCCCTCTTTTTTATGCACGACCGTCGTATCGGGCAGAATGCACCCCTTTGCCTCTTTTATCAGAACATCCACATTCACTGAACTGCCCACAGGAAGCGCAAGGGATTCGTCCAGCGCCACTTCGGCTACCTGCAAACCGTTTTGTGCGGCAGGGTAGATCGATTTTACATAACCGACCAGCCTGTTGTCATAGTAGATATCCTGCTCCTTTTTGACGGGCATCTGCGTTGTAGGGGTATAGGAGAAGAGCAGTTTCTGCTTTGTATCGTTCATACTCAGCACCGGTTTCCCAGTAACGGCAAGGTCTCCTTTGTGCAGCAGTATGCGCTCCACTACACCGTCAAAAGGAGCCCTGATCTCAAGATAGGAGAGCTGGTTCTGCAGCTGGGATATCTTCTGTTTGGTGCCCTCTAATGCGGAGGCTTTCATCTCCATTGCCACTTTGGAGGCGGTGAAGTTCTCTTTGGAGATACCACCTATAGCAACGAGCTTTCTGTTTCTCTCATAGACACTTTTTGCCAGTGCCAGATCGCTCTTTTGTGCAGCAAGTGTCTTTTGGAGTGCCTCAATGTTGGAGCGAAGCTCAAAGGAGTCGATACGTACCAGCAGATCGCCCTTTTTAACCTCCTGCGCCTCCGTAACCAAAACCTCTTCGATGTAGCCCGGAAGCTTGGTCGAGAGGGCAATGCCCTTCTTGGCAACGATCTGTGCAAGCATGGAGCGCTTCTGCTTCAGCATCCCTTCCCTGCCTTGCACGGTAGAGACCCACAGCGTTTTTTCACTCGGTGTAGGCGCTTCTTTGATCTGCTCCTGACGTTCGTTTAGCAGACTCTTTCCCTTGATCAGCAGCAGGGCAACCGCCACAAGCGACACTGTCAGGACCACTCTTTTTCTATTCATTGTTTCACTCCTCTTTCCAACAGATAGTCCATATAGAACTTCTCTTTCTGATAATTGTATTTGCTCTCTATGAGCTTCGCTTTTGCAATGTGTGCCTGGGATTTTGCATAGAGCAGATCGTTAATCGTCGAGACACCGCTTTGGTAGCGTACCTCTTCAATCTTTGCACTTTTCTTTGCCAAAGCATACTGTTTGGTGTTACCACGATAGTTTGCATACGCCTGTTTCATCTTTTCATACGCTTCTATAAGTGACTTTCTAAAATCAAGAAGGGTTTGCTCTTTCTCAAAGCGCGCTTCCATCTTGGCAATTTTTGCTTTCTGTATTGCAGCACTGTTCTTTCCAAAATCGTAGAGTGTCCATTTGGCATTCAGACCAATCTGCCAGTTTTTCTCTGAATTGAAATCATCAGGATACTTGTTAGAACTGTCATTTTCTCCATAGTTGTATCCGTAGTAGGAGTTCAAAGAAACCTGTGGATAGCGCCCTGACCGGCTCTTCTCTACCCCCTTTTGTGCCTTTTTGACATTGAGTGTGGCGATACGTACCCTGTTAAGAGAATCGGCACGGCCAAAAAGCTCCTCTATGGCGTAGTACGGCTGCTTGACACTCACCTTTATGGGTGCGATGGCATCAATATGCTTTAGCCCTACAAGTGATGCCAGTGATGCCTTTGTCATCGCAATATTTCCCTTGAGCACCTCTTCATAAGCGATATTCCCGTAAAGATCATTTTCCGCCTTTAGCAGATCGATCTGTGCTTTCTTCCCGAGTCTAACCTCTTTTCGGATAATTTTTGTCAAACGTTTTAGTGCATCGACATGCTGCTGCTGTGCTTTAAACATGTCCTGTAACGCCAGTATTGAGAGATAGAGCGATGCCACATTGTAGGCAAGCTGCTCTTTGGTAAGCGAAAGTCTGCTTTTTGAAAGTTCAGCAGCAAGCGCATCCATCTCTACCTGTCTTGTCTGGGCAAATCCGGTAAAAAGCGGTACTG
This sequence comes from Sulfurovum sp., assembly GCA_027029065.1. The sequence continues at coordinate 6,180 of JALVGO010000215.1, read as the reverse complement.
TGTACATGACCCCTGTTCCAAAAAGATCTGTCGTGGTAGCAACACCTTCAGGATCGCTGAGAATACTCGCCGGGGTAAGCGGTGCCAGTGTTCTTGGTAGATTGTAGTGTGTGTAACTGCCGACCAGGTCGATACTTCCCATGCGTACTGCCTGACTCTCTTGTCTGCGTGCTTGAGCCAGTGCTATCTGCGCCTTGCTCTTTTTTACCATCGTACTATGCTCCAGTCCATACGCTACCAGTTTCTCAAGGGTAAGCGTGTCAGGGTAGAGAGCAGAAGCAAAAAGTGCAAGGAAGAGTGTATTTTGCAAAAGATATCTCATCATTGTCCTATCATTTTGAAATCAAAGCTACAGTATATCCCACACTTGTGAATTCAATATGAAATAGATACCAAAGCTTTTTAAATCATTCTTGTGTTTTCAGGTACCGCTTCAGACACCACTTTTTTATTTTCTATCTTCAGTATTCTGTCACACAGCGGCAGCATCGCTTCATCGTGTGTTACCATAATGATAGCAACATTTTGGTCTACAGCTATCTTTTTGAGCATTTTGACAACAGAAACAGAACGGTCAAGATCAAGTGCAGCAGTAGGTTCATCTGCCAAAATAATCTGTGGTTTGTTTGCCAAAGCACGGGCAATGGCAACACGTTGGTTCTGTCCACCAGAGAGTTCAGAGGACATATTGTGTGCTTTATCTGCAATATCAAAATACTCCAACAACTCCATTGCAAATGCTTCTGCCTCTTTAGCAGGAACACCGTTGGTCTGTGGTACCAGTGTGACATTCTCTATAACATTCAAAAATGGAATAAGGTAGTGTGCCTGAAAAATAAAACCTATTTTTTCACGGCGAATCTTTCGTTGTTCTTTTGTCAGCCATCTGTTTTCATAAACCTTTTCATCTCCCAGCCAGATGGTACCGCTGGTAGGTTCCTCGACACAGCCAATCATCATAAGAAGTGTCGTCTTCCCTGCACCGCTTGGAGCAATAAGGGCTACAAGTTCACCTTTGTCTACCTGAAAGTTTGCTCCTTCGATTACACGAACCAGACTCTCCCCTTTTCCGAAATGTTTCACAAGGTTCTCTACTTTGATTGCCTGTTGTGCCATCTTACCCTCCTATTGCCGCTGCCGGATCAGCAGAGATCACTTTTTTTACTCCGATAAACGAAGCCAGTATCGAAGCGATAATCACCACCACAAAAAGCAACCATGCATCAGGAAGCTCCAAAACAACTCTTTTGGGGAACTTTTCATAAATTGCATGGGCAAAAAGATTACCGAAGATAAATGCCAAAAATCCCAAAAGCACAGTTTCCTGGACAATCATTTTAATGATCATACTGTTTGGGATACCGATCAGCTTCATGATCGATATCTCTTTCATTTTCTCCAGTGTCATCGTATAGATGATAAGAGCAATGATAATAGTTGAAACCACTACCAGTATGGCAGTAAAGAGCCCGATCTGTTTTGATGCCCTCTCAATAAGGTTTTTGGTCAAAATATCTTTCTGTTGTGTACGGGTATAGACACTTTTATGTTTGCCGTGTCTGATATTGTCTGCTACTTCGTCAAGACTGTACCCCTCTCTTAACGTAGCTACAACCGTATTGACCATCGGCATATTGGTAGTGGTATCTTTTATTCCTCTTGCCCTGTCATTTCTGATACGGTTATTTGAGTAGGAAAACTGCAACTCCTGAGCATCATTCAAAGAGATGTATACCAAAGGATCACCTCCTGAAGATACCGTACCGTGTGTGATACCGACTACAGTATAGGTATTGCGTCCAATAGGGATCTTCTCCCCCATTTTAAATCCGATATTGTCTGAAACAATAATCTCATAGTGATCCCGTTCAAGTCCTCTACCTTCAACAACTCTTTTAGGATTGACGGGGTTAAAACTGCCGTAAGGGTCAAACCCTACAGCTACCACACGCACAGCCCTCTCCTTGTTATGCAACTGCAGATTCTGAAAAGTCAATGCCGCAGTTTTCGCAACACCGTCAATGGCATAGACCGCATCTTTGAGGTCTTCATGCACACGGGAGGACTCGGCAAAAGGTCCGAGCGTATCTTCCTGAACGACCCAAAGGTCTACATTGAGATCATCAAGAAGTACTTCGGCATCAACCATCATCCCCCGATAGACACCGATCATGATCAGGACAATACCAAGCAACATTCCTACACCCATCGCAGTCACGATGAACTTTCCAAAAGTATGCTTGATGTCTCTTTGGGCAAGATTGATCATTGGTGTATACCCGATCCTTCTTTGAGGGGTTTTTTCTTACCCGACTCTATGAGCAGCTTTACATCGGCATCCAGCCCTTCTACAGCAGCTTCACTATGACCTCTTGCCAATATTTTCACAGCTACAAAGTGTGCTTTGCCATCTCTCTGCGTCCATACACCTATCTTCTCTTTATAGTAGCTCAAAGCCCTGATCGGCACTTTAACCACATCTTTATAATCTTTTGAAGCGATACTCACCTCTGCCTGCTCATTCATATAAAAAGGATATGGCAGCTTGTCAAACGCAACATCAACCTCTCTCTCCTGAGTCACGGGGTCGCTCTGCGGCACAATACGTTTGACACTGCCGCCAAAACGTTTTTCATACTGTGAACGCAGGGTAATTTCCGCTTTTTGCCCCACCTTGACACTGCCGCTTATCTTTTCGTCAATATATGTTTTAACCCAGACATCTTTGGGATTGACAATCTGCAAAATAGGCTGTGACGCTACTACTGTCTGGGCAACTTCTGCAGACCTTGCAATCACATAACCGTCAACCGGGGCATAAATACTGTAACGTGCCAACTTCTCTTTTAGCGCTTCTACCGCTTTTTGTGAGCGCTCAATTTCCATTTTTGCTGAACGAATATGTGCTTTAGTCGCTTCTATCTGTGCGTCAATAACATCAAGGTCTGCTTTGGCTTTATCATATTCTGCTTTGGAAGCAAAAGAGTCCTGCTTAAGTCTTGCATAACGGGTATAAGTGATCTGTGCCAGCCGCTTTTGTGCCAGCAGGCTCTCCAGCTCTTTTTGGGTTGCAAGAGACTCAGACTCCGCTTTTTGCATCGCGATCTTTGCCTCCTCAAGGAGCTGGGGTACATCAACGCTGTCAATAGTAATCAGAAGATCCCCTTTTTTAACCCATTTTCCCTCATCAGTCAGTATGGAGAGTATCTTGCCTCCTGTCTGTGCCGTGATCGTATAGATATACTTCGCACCGACATTGCCTATGCCATAGACCTCTACAGAGAGATTCCCTTTGCTTGAGGTTACCGTCTCGTAAGTTGTTTTTGGAATATACACCTTTTTGTAAAACAGTGTACCCCCTGCCAACATCAACACTGCCGCAATGGTATATTTGAGCGATTTTTGCATTAGATCTCTCCTTTTAGATATGCGATTCTGTCCAGCGCCAGACTTCTGGAATAGTAGGCTTCCAGTACACCAAGTTTTGCATTCAGTGCCAATGCGATACTGTCCAGTACTTCAATATAAGTTGCCAACCCCTCTTTGTAGCGTGCTTTCAGCTCGCGCTGTGTTTTTTGTGCAGAGAGAAGCTGTGCCTTCTTTGCTTTGATGGTCTTGTCGTAACGCTTGATATCAATCAACAGTGAACGGAGCTCCTCCTTCAGTGCCAATGCCGTAGAGATACGCTGCTCTTTAGCAATCTGGTACCCTATCTTTGCCTGCTGTTCTTCCGCACTCAACCTGCCGCCATGATAGAGGGGGACGTTGTAGCTAACCCCAACATAATCTGTGTTGTACGCATTAAGCGTGTCGAGTCTTGTGTGTGATGCCACAATATCTATAGAACCAAAGTGTGCCGCTTCGGTTGCTCTGTGCAGCATATCTGTTTTGTTGATTGTATATTGGTCTATTTTCATCTTATAATTGTGTGCCAACACATCTTCTTCCAGCCGTTTGGCAGAAGGCAGCTTTTTTTTCAACACATCAGACTGAAGCAAAAGAGCATCATCCAGAGGGGTACCCATATAAAGCTCCAAAGAGGTTTTTGCTTTTTCGTAAGCCGCTTTGGCAATGGCAAGGTTATCTTCAGCAATATAGACAGAGGAGAGAAATCTGCTGGCATCTGCATGTGTCTTCAGTCCCTGTTTTACCAATGCTTTTGACTGTGCATAAAAAGCTTTTTTCGCTTCAAGGTCTTTTCGTCTGACAACTATCGCCTCTTTTTGCACCACCAACAGTGCGTAGAGTGTCTTTACTTTATAGGCAAGCAGCGCCTTTGCTTCTTCAAGAGAGAGCTTTGAGATATCTTCATCAATTTTGGAAGATGCTACCAGTGAGCGTGTTCTGGCAAAATCCCATACCTTCTGATGCAATACCACGCCGGCATTCCAGCTCCTTTCATCAACCGTGTGGAACTGTCCGTTCACAGGCAGTGCGAAGGTTTGTGTGGGTGCAAAGGTTGCTGAAAGGTCGATCTGTGGCAAATAGTCCGCATAGGCGACATTGTAGCCCTGCTCTGCCTGCTGCACCTTGAGCATGAAGGTTTTCACATCCGGGTGGTGCGCCAGCGTTTTGGCAACTGCCTCTTTGAGTGTCAGCGTCTGCGCACTGAGCAGACCCGTTGCAACCACAATACCAATGACAATACGTTGGGTCATTTGATTCACGTGCTTCCTTTATTGTTTGTAATAGCTATCATAACATTTCACTATGAATCCAATGTGAACTATTTTCCTTTATTCTGATGCGCATAGATGACAATAGCGACAAACACCCCACCCTGCACCACACCCAAAATGACTTCGGAGATAACCGCCATCATCGCCGGCAGCGTCTGGGGGATCCAATCACCCGATCCCAGTGTCGTAAAGGTTACGGTCGAAATATACATCGAGGTGATAAAGCTGTGCTCCTGAATCATTGCATGCAGCACAAGTTCAATCAGCAGCGGTACCAGCACCAGCGGCAGCACCAAAAAAGCGACACGCTCACTTTTGATAAAACGCTTTTCTCGTTGTAAAAACCTTGCAAGTATACTCATGGTCTCTGCTCCAAAAGCACTTCAAAAGCCTCGGTGATCGCTTCGGCGGCAACAAGCCCTTCAAGGAATATTTTACCGTCGAGCACAAGCGTCGGGTCTTTTCTGACACCTGCATCGAGTGCCTTTTGGGTGTCATTCTCGTAGTGAAACACCACACGCAGCGGCAAGTGCTTGATGGCACAGCTTAGACGCTTGGAGAACTTCGCTGTAGAGACCCTGTCACCGTAGAGCACCGCGGAAAAAAGCGGGTACTCCGTTTTGGCGGCATTGAGTACTTCGCCCTCATTCATTGTATGACAGGCTTCAGCGTTTTGCATTCGACACTCCTTGATTTACAATCTGATAGAGATAATCGTGCATATCGAAATAGCCGATCATCGCCTCAAAAACCATCCGCCAACACAGCTCCATACACAGAAATATCGTAAAAAATACCAACCAAAACACCGTTTTCTGCCCCGTTGAGAAATGACCGTAAAACGTTTTGAGACGATCATTCACACGCTTGAAAAAGGCTACACGCCCAATCAGCTCTTTTCGGAACACATAAAGCACAACGGGCATCAACACTGCGCCAATGTAGTAAAAGACGATCAACACATCCTGTGTAATGAAGGTATTGAATACAAGTATGTCATGCATAGCACATCCCTTTGAAAAAATACTTCTTCATACTACACTATTTTCTCTTTGTTATCCTCTCTGCCGTACTCACACTGAAACGTTGTATGTTCAATGTCGAACGTATCGTGCAGCTTCTTCTCAAGCCGGTCGATGACCCTGTTTGAAGCGGAGAGCGTTACATCTTCGCTGAAATCGAGATGCGCTTCGAGGTTGATCTGATGGTCGTTGAGCTTCCAAATGTGAATGTGGTGCACATTTGCAATCTCAGACTCGTCTTCTATAGCTTTGACCACCTCATCCACATCGATGTTCTCGGGCGTGAACTGCATCAAAATCGCGCTGCTCTCTTTGACTAGTCCAAACGATGCCCAGATGAGATAGAGCGCGATCAGCGCGGAGATAAGCGGATCGATCCAGAAGATACCAAAGTAATACATCAGCACCCCGCCAAGCACGACGGCTATGGAAGTCATCACATCGGTCAGCAGGTGCAGATAAGCGGCCCTGACGTTCAT
>JALVGO010000214.1 GCA_027029065.1 Sulfurovum sp. | reverse complement strand
TAAGCCAAGACCGCCGTATTACCAAAAGCGGTGCCTTTTTCCGGAAAACAAAGATCGATGAACTGCCACAGCTTTTTAACGTATTGTTCGGGCAAATGAGTTTTGTCGGACCAAGACCGGATGTACCTGGGTTTGCAGATCTACTGGAGGGGGATGACCGTATTATACTGTCACTTCGCCCCGGTATTACCGGACCGGCATCGCTCAAATATAAAGATGAAGAGATTTTACTCTCCAAAGTCCAAGACCCGGAACGCTATAATAAAGAAGTGATCTGGCCGGACAAGGTGAAGATCAACAAAGCATATATCCGAAACTGGTCACTGTCCAAAGATGTCGGGTATCTTATAAAAACGGTTTTGGGGTAACAATGGAGAGGATTTTTCTTTCACCTCCGCATATGAGCGGCAAGGAACAGCAGTATATTGCTGAAGTGTTTGAAAGCAACTATATCGCGCCGCTTGGTGCATTTATTTCACGTTTTGAGAGACAGGTGTGTAACCATACCGGTGCAGATCACGCGCTTGCGACCAATACGGCAACAGCAGCACTCCATTTGGCACTGCGGGTGCTTGGTGTGGGAGAGGGAGACTACGTGCTCGTCTCTTCGTTTACCTTTATCGGTTCGGTCAATGCTGTGTTGTATCAAGGAGCGACCCCCGTGTTTATTGACAGTGATGAGAGCTGGAATCTCTCTCCTGTGCTGCTGGAGGAGGCAATCGCCCGTTTGCCCAAAAAACCCAAAGCATTGATCGTAACCCACCTTTACGGACAGATGGCAAAGATCGATACAATTGTTTGTATCTGCCGTGAGCATGGTATCTATGTCATTGAAGATGCGGCTGAATCTTTGGGAGCGAGCCTGTCCGGACAGCAAAGTGGTACATTTGGTGATATGGGGGTCTATTCGTTCAACGGGAACAAGATATTGACAACTTCCGGTGGGGGGATGCTGGTCTCAAACAATCAAGCGTGGGTAGACAAAGCAAGCTTCTTTGCAACTCAGGCCAAAGAAGATATGCCCTGGTATGAACACAAAGAGTATGGCTATAACTACCGTATGTCAAACGTACTTGCCGCGATCGGTGTAGCACAGATGGAGATACTTGAAGAACGGGTTGTCAGACGCAGGGCGATTTTTCAATATTACCAGAGTGCACTTGGTACTTACGGAGAGATTGCGTTCATGCCTGAAATAGAGGGTAGCAGAGGGAACCGGTGGCTGACAACATTGACATTTGCAAAAACCGATCCGATGAAAGTGATGGATGCGTTATCGGCACACAATATTGAAAGCCGCCCGCTATGGAAGCCGATGCATCTTCAGCCGCTTTTTGCTGATGCCCCTGTTGTTGTTGACGGCACCTCTCAAAAACTGTTTGCAACAGGACTCTGCCTGCCAAGCGGTTCGAATATGTCTGACAATGATATTGACAGGGTGGTCGATATTATCAAAAAGGTACTGGGATGAGCAGATTGTTGCGTCCAACTGCAGCCAAGAGGGTGTTCTTTTTTGTGACGATGGATCTGTTGTTGTCACTTTTTTCATTTTACAGTGCCTATCTGCTTCGCTTCAATTTTCACATCGAGCAGAAATTTTTGGCACATTTCTGGCTTGCATACGGCATACTTGTGCTGTTTAAAATTGTGGCGATGTTTGCGTTTAAAAGCTATTTTATTATTTGGCGCTTTTTCAGTTTTGGGGATGCTGCCAATATTGTCAAGGCACATATATTTGCCTATGGTGCTTTTATATTGTGTTATATAGTTTTTTCTAGCTATTTTCAGCCCTTTCCACGATCAGTGATTGTGATAGACTTTTTTCTCTCCTTGATATTGATAGGAAGCATTCGTGTCAGCAAGCGATTTTGGAACGAGAATTTTCAACCTCATGCGCTCAAACCGACACTGTTGCTTGGTGCAAATAGTAAAACTGCCACAGTGATTCAGAGTGCACTGAAGCATGAGATAGATTACTATCCCGTTGCGATCATGGCATTGGAAGAGGATGAGAATATCAAAGATGCCTATATCAACAATGTCAAAGTGTATGACTCGGATATGCTTGAAGAGATTGTGCAGCGTAAGCAGATCGTTTCAGCGATTCTTGCAAGTCAGATGCCGCAAAAAGCATTGCAAAGACTTGTAGAACGTCTCAATGAGGCAGGTATTCGGGAGATTAAGCAGGTCAAACTGCTTGGCGGAGAGCATGAGAAACTTGAAGATTTATCCATTGAAGACTTGCTTGCCAGACATCCCCAGGATCTTGACAGTGCACTGATCGCCTCTTTTATTAAAGAGCGTTCTGTACTGATTACCGGTGCTGGAGGCAGCATTGGTTCGGAAGTTGCACGCCAGTGTTATCGGTTTGGAGCATCCAAATTGATTTTGGTTGATCACAGTGAGTACCATCTCTATCGCATAGGGCAGGAGATATTGGGTGCCGATCTAAGACTGCTGGATGTGACAGACTGTCAGGCTGTCGGAAAACTGTTTGCCGAAACAAAACCGCAGATTGTTATCCATGCTGCAGCATACAAACATGTTCCGCTATGTGAACACAACCCTGACGCAGCAGTCCACAATAATGTAGCAGGAACGATGCATGTGATAGACAGTGCCATTGAAGCAGAGACGGAAAAACTTGTCGTCATATCGACAGATAAGGCGGTACGCCCGACCAACATCATGGGGGCAACAAAACGGGTGACTGAACTCTATGCCCAGAATGTACCGAGTAAGAAGACAGAAATTGTAGCTGTGCGTTTTGGTAATGTACTTGGTTCCAGTGGTTCTGTTATTCCAAAGTTCAAATATCAGATAGAACAGGGCGGTCCGGTTACGGTGACACATCCTGAGATCACACGCTATTTCATGCTTATCCCGGAAGCGTGTCAGCTTGTACTTCAGGCAGCAGCTATCGCCAAGGGCGGAGAGTTGTTCATCTTGGATATGGGTGAACCGGTCAAGATTACTGAATTGGCAAAGCAGATGATTCGGCTTTACGGAAAAGAGGGGGAGGTAGAGGTTATCTATACCGGACTTCGCCCGGGAGAGAAGCTCTACGAAGAGCTACTTATAGATGAAAGTGAGCAGAAGACACAGTACAGCTCTATTATGATTGCACGTCCTTCTGTCTATCCTATAGAAAAACTTCGGGAAGATATTGTACAACTGCTGGAGAGTGACAATAAAACAGAGCAGCTCAAAAAGATTGTTCCTGAGTTTTCACATTTATAGACTCCTGAGATATTTTTACTATATTCTTTGGTTATGATTGGATACATTATCTTAATTCAAAGGAGAAGAAGATGTTCAAAAAAACAGTTTTGGTCATGGTGCTTGCGGCAACTGCCATGTTCGGTATGAGTCTGAGCAAGCTCAATACGGCAAGCAAAGAGGAGCTGATGCAGATCAACGGTATCGGGGAGAAGAAGGCAGCCGCGATTATCAAGGAACGCCGCAAAGGGAAGTTCAAATCGTTTGAAGACCTGCAGCGTGTGGACGGGATTGGTGAACAGATCGCATCTAATGTCAAAAATGATGTAAAGGCTGGTGAAACACCCAAAAAAGTGAAAAAGACAGCTTCCAAAAAAAGCCATAAAAAGTCTTCTGCAAAAAAAGAGAGTGGCAAGAAAAAGCATACCAAAAGTGATACCAAAAAGAAAAAAACGTCCAAAAAAAAGTCTGACAAAAAGAGTACTTCCAAAAAGAAGTAACCGTCTATTCGGGCTTCTTGCCCGAAACTGTTGTACTCACCCACCCTTTAACCTCACTTTCGATACAATTCACATAATTTACATATGAAGGCGACAGTATGGCTGTAGTAACACGTTTTGCACCCTCTCCGACAGGGTACCTGCATATTGGCGGACTGAGAACCGCACTCTTTTCATGGCTTTGGGCGAGACACAACGACGGGAAATTTTTGCTGCGTATCGAAGATACCGACCGTGCACGAAACTCTGAAGAGGCACTCGAAGCAATCATCAAAGCCTTTGACTGGGTGGGTATGAACTACGATGGTGATGTGGTTTACCAGTCCAAACGGTTTGATCTCTACAAACAATACATCGACCAGCTGCTTGCCCAGGGCAAGGCATATAAATGCTATATGAGCAAAGCGGAGCTCGATGCTCTCAGAGAAGCACAGATGGCAAGAGGGGAACGCCCACGTTATGATGGACGTTACCGTGATTTTGACGGTACACCGCCTGAAGGTATTGACCCGGTAATCCGTATCAAGGCACCAAAAGAGGGTGTCATCAGTTTTGTTGACGGTGTCAAAGGGGAGATCAATATTGCAGCCGATGAGGTAGATGATTTTATCATTGCCAGAAGTGACGGCACGCCTACCTACAACTTTGTTGTCGCCATCGATGATGCGCTGATGGGGCTGACCGATGTGATACGTGGTGACGACCACCTCTACAACACGCCCAAGCAGATCGTGGTTTACAATGCGCTTGGTTTCAAGCTGCCAAAATTCTATCATGTTGCGATGATCAACAATGAGCAGGGCAAGAAGCTCAGCAAGCGTGACGGGGCAACAGATGTGATGGAGTACAAGCGTATGGGCTATCTGCCTGAAGCCCTGCTCAACTTTTTGGTGCGTCTGGGGTGGAGTCACGGCGATCAGGAGATCTTCTCTCTTGAGGAGATGATTTCTCTCTTTGATCCAAAAGATATCAACAAGTCTGCATCAAGTTACAGTCCGGACAAACTGCTCTGGCTCAATGCACATTACATTAAAAATACACCCAATGCTAAACTGGCCAAACTGCTCAAGGACTTCGGCGTGGACATTGCCGAACATGACCGTCTTGAGATGCTGCTTGATGCAACCAAAGAGCGCGGTAAAACACTGGTAGAACTGGCAGAACAGATCAATCTTATTTTAAATGCACCGACAGAATATGATGCAAAAGCAGTAAAGAAGGCATTCAAAGGGGAGGCAAAAAAGATCCTTGTCGACTTCATCGCAATGCTGCAGACATGGGAAAAACCGCTGCATCTGCCAAGTGACTACCATGCCGTACTTGAAGCACTTGTTGCGGAGAAAGAGATAGGTTTTGGGAAGATCGGTATGCCGCTGCGTGTGGCACTTGTCGGTGCCTTGACCGGTCCCGGAGTCGATGAGATGATGGCAATCATCGGAGTCGATGAGACAATTGAACGGATCGAAAAAGCGGTTGCGACGATAGAATAGAATAAAAACCTGTAATTTTCTTCTGCTGTGGTTATGATGAATCTTCGCTTTAAACTCGTGTGGAATCGGCGGCTTCAGCCCCGTTTTGGATATTCTGTTCATTCAACGTATGTCCGAAGCTGAAGCTTTCGGTTCCAAAAGGGGTTAAATTTCACCTCAACCAAGATATGAAAAACTCCCTTAACCCTTAACCCTTACCCCTAAGAACTTCTTCAACCCTCTCTTCGCTTTCCAATCCATTTCATAATGTATATGTTCCAGATACCAGCTAAGCTGTTTTGATGAAATACCTCTCTTCTGACTCTCCTTTTTCAACATATATTGCGGAATGCGGGTACGGGTGTGTGCAAACCGCTTTGCCATCTTTTGGATGTTTTTGCCGTGTCGGTTGTAGCAAAGACGTGCGAAGACAAACGGAAGACCGGTGCGTTCATGCCACGCCTGTGCCATGTCGATACCGGGTTTGCCTTCAATGTAGTGTTTCAGTGCTGCATCGCCGATGAGTACACGCCCTTCAAGCCCCAATACTTTCGCCAATTGGTTGGAGGTAGCCGATGCCGGGTCGTTTTGGCTCTGACCCGGAATGAGCAGTACACTGTAGACATGATTGTTCGCGATGATGCCAAGATCGGTGCATGAAGCGTTTCTGGAAGCAACGGAAGAGATAAATGCAGCATGGACTTCACGACGTTGCAGTGCCCGGTTGATCTTGGAAGGGACAGCACGTTTATATCGAAATCCCATCTTTGCCGAGCTGCTTTTGAGATGTTGTTTGAGATAAACCTGAAAGGGAAGCAGGTTAAGGTAGGAGATCGATCCGAACAGTACACCCATGGTTGACCTCTTTTTAAGCGCAATTATACCAAACAAGAATTATAATCAGCGCAATTCAACATAAGAGCAGTATGATGGTAAAAGTAGAATTTTTAGGACCTATCGGCAAAGCACCGGTAGAGATGGAAGCAGAGACACTGGCTGATGTGGCAGAAAAACTGCAAGAGGATGGTACTGTGAAAGAGTGGCTTCCCAAATGTGCGGTAGCGCTAAACGATACGATGGTAAGTGACCTGAACACGTCACTAAAAGATGGAGACAAAATTTCTGTACTTCCGCCTGTTTGCGGTGGATAAAGCAACGCTTTATCCACAGTGAAGAGAGAATAGAGAAGAGTGAATAGTATTTGTATGCATTGCGTTGCAATGCTTTTTATTAAAAAAGAGGATGCGATAAGTGGAATTGTATAGTGGGTCGTTGGATGTCAAGGAGATCTTTGGCAGATGGCTGGATGAAGAGGCGGAGTCGAACTACGGGGCGTACATTCCGTTTGTAGGTACGATTCGTGCCGAAGATGGCATAGAGGCATTGAGCTTTGACATTTATGAGCCAGTGTTGAGAGCCTGGTTTGATGCATGGCAGGAGAGGGCAAAAGCACGTGGCGCAGTCGTGAAGATGGCACACTCGATTGGAGATGTGCCTGTACATACCTCTTCGTATGTTTCAGCGGTATTCTCTCCAAAACGGCGTGTGGCACTTGAGCTGATCGAGGAGTTTGTCGAGGACTTCAAAGCAAATGCCCCTATCTGGAAGTATGATGTGAAAAACGGTGAACGCATCTACGCCGAAGACCGAAGTACACCGATGGACGGCAGCGGACTGCTTGCCTGATGCAAGCAAATGAGGAATGAGGAATGAGGAATGAGGAATGGATGGGTATTCCTTACTCTTTAAGCCTGGTTCCCAATTTTAAAAAGGAACTTTTACTATGATGCATTTTGACGAATCTATGGCACTCATTGACAGGCTGGAGATTGAAAGATACAAAACAAAAAGACTCTATATTATGGATGTGGTAGGGTATGTGCTTGCCGAAGATATTGTAGCAGATCACAATTCGCCGGAGTTTCCGACCTCTGCGATGGACGGGTATGCGATCATTCATGAAGATCAGGCGATGGGGCGGCTTAAGATCGCCAGTATCAACCCGGCGGGTTCGGCGCTGCGTGATAAGGTGATAGGAGGTACCTGTATCAAGACTTTTACCGGATCTTTGATGCCTGAGGGTGCCGATACGCTTATTCCCATCGAAAATGTAGAGGTTGAGGGTGAAGAGATCGTCATTAAAGAAGAGGTGCCACAGGGGTTTTCTGTACGTGAGGTAGGAGAGAACTACGCCAAAGGACAGACTCTGATCACAGCAGGTACAAAGATCGACTTTTCACACATCGGTGTGTTGGCAAGTTTGAACATTGTTCATGTAACTGTGTATGAAAAGCCTACGGTTTCTGTGCTTTCTACCGGTTCGGAACTGCTCGATCTCGGAGAGGTGCAGACGAATGATGCGCAGATCCGCTCTTCGAACAACTACGTGGTCGAAGCGATTGCCAAAAAGTATGGCGGTTTGCCGATGCAGCTTGGGTGCATCAAAGATGATAAAGAGAGTATTACAAATGCGATATCCGATGCGTTGCAAAAGAGCGATATTGTGGTCACAACCGGCGGCGTGAGTGTGGGAGATTTCGACTTTGTCAAAGATGTCATCCGTGAGCTTGGGTGTGACGTGGTCTTTAAAGGAGTACGTGTCAAGCCTGGTCAGCACATTATGGTTGCGCGTAAAGGTGACAAGTTCATTGTCGGACTTCCCGGGTTTGCCTACTCCGCAACGGTGATGGCACTGGTCTATGTGGTTCCGCTGATTGCCAAGCTGCAGCGTGCTGCCAATCCGTTAAAGATGGTTAAAGCTACACTCAAAGAGCCGTTTAACAAACGTGCCAAGAAGGCAGAGTTTACCGCATGCAATGTCTCACTTGTACATGGTGAGTACTATGTTGACTTTAAGGGTAAAAAGATCGGTACATCTGCCATCTTGACCAACATGCTTGGAGATATCGGTCTGCTCTTCACTTCTGAAGAAGAGAGTTCCAAACAGGTTGGCGATGAAGTGATGGTCATGCTTTTGGACTAAAGTGCCAAAATCGACTCTCTTGCTTTGAGAAACAGTGCAAAATCCGAAGCGGTTTTGCATCCCATTTTTACCGCGTAGCTGAGAAGTTCTTTATTCAGTTTGTAATCCATTTCAAATCCTTTTTCTTTGAAAATCCGGTTTATGACGCTTTCGATGTCAAATTGTATGACATTTTTATCTACAATATAAAAAATATGTCAAATTGTCATACTTTTAAGAAAGTAATGGTATGATTTGACATATATATTATGAAAAAGGAGTTTCAGATGCTCAATATGACAGAGATTATTGAAAAGCTCAAAGATATCATTTCCGAGACAAAGATAGGCGGCAAGGTATTTGACAAAGATGTTGCCAATGCACTGGGGATTCCGCAGGCAACCTTTGCGACTATGAAGAAACGCAATTCTATTCCCTATGAAGAGATACTGGAGTTTTGTGCACTCAAAAAGATCTCCGCCAACTGGCTCTTTTTCGATCAGGCGGTGGATATGCTTAAAGAGCAGACGGAGAAGTTCTTTCAGGTACGCTACTTTGCTGACATCCGTGCAAGTGCCGGAGGCGGTGCAGAGGTGTTTGATGAGAACTATGAAACCATCAAGGTCGATGAGAAGATCATGCATAATATGGTAGGGCTTGGCAATACCCAGCTTGAAGCGATCCATGTTGACGGGGAGTCTATGGAGCCGACACTGCAGGATGGCAGCATTGTTTTTGTAGACCGTACCCAGACCAATATCAATAAAGACGGTATCTTTATCGCCGCTACGACTGCAGGACTTTTCATTAAACGTATCCGACAACGGGCAGATGGGATGGTAGAACTGATCTCAGACAACAAGGCCTACTCTCCGGAAGTGCTTGCCCCCGAAGAGGTGACCATTGTCGGCAAGGTAGTGGGGAATATTGAGAGCCTGTAGCTTGCAGAGTGAAGAATGAATAGTGAAGAGTTAAGAGTTATGGTATGCTTTTCTATCGAAAAGCTTCTATTTGAAAAGGTAATATGTAATGGAAATGCCGACACGAGCTCTGTAATCTGTTTTTTCAGATGTGTAATTTCATTTTCAATTTTGGTTTTGAGTCTCTTTTTCTCTTCGTTTGTCATGACAAATACTTTATGCTGTAGTGACAGGGATGATTATACATAAAAAGATGAAAATAGCAAATGTCACGCGCGGTGCTAAAATAGGCAGTGTAAAAAGCTGCTAAACGAGTAGTTTTTACAGACCAGATCAAGCTAAAAAACAGAGGAATCTGTTAGAGTCTTTTTCCAATGATTTTGGAAGGAGACCGATGCTTAAAAAAGGTGAAGTAAAAATGATCCACAAGATGATAAAAGAGGGGCTAAGCAAGAGTGCGATCGCACGCAAACTTGATATCAGCCG
>JALVGO010000213.1 GCA_027029065.1 Sulfurovum sp. | reverse complement strand
GCTTTGATGGTCGGCTTATCGATGGTCACGGTACCGTTTTGGTAGGCTTCGACCTGTAGCGTCTGTGTCTCATTGAGCGGTATCTCTTGTGCAATGATGTCATCATAAGAGACGATCCCTTTCTTGTTGCTGAGCAAATACAAAGACTACTACATCAAATTCTACCTCAAAGAGATCCATGATCTGCAAATCCTTGACCAGACATTTGAAAAAGAGGAGAGGTTTATAGAGAGGATGGAGAAAGCGCTCAATATCTATTTTGAACCATCGTCAGAACCTTTTGAAGTTACCTTGTTGCTTGACAGTGATGCCATCGTCTATTTTGAAAGAAAACCTGTCAAGGGACAGTACCTAAAGAAAAACAGTGACTATACCGCCGAACTCACTATCAGCGTCACCCATAAAGAAGAAATCTTTGCTATTATGAAAAAGTGGCTTCCCAATATACGGGTCATAGAACCTGCCTCGCTGCAAGAGGAGTTTGAGAAAGAATTACAGAGATATTTAAATAGATAAACAAAGTTATCTACCTCTCTTTTACTATCTATTCCGATAATGAATACTCAAGTGGCATCCATTAAAATATGTCGGCAATTTTCCATTTATGTTTAACTGAAAAGTATCCTAAAACAAGTGCGACAATAATAGTAGGTGTAAATAATATATCAAACAATGTCATTTTCCATCCTTTCTAAATTTTTATCCTCACACAAATCCACTTCCAACCCCTCTTCTTCCTTCTGAAACGCACTCGGCCGTATTTTGCAGGAGAACTTGACGATCATCGCTGTCAGTACCGCACCGCCGGGGATGACCCACACGACACCCAGAGCTGCCATTTTGCAGATGTCTACCACCTGAGTGCCTGCTTTTCGGTACTTTTTTTGTAAAAGCAGCATGGGGATCTCTTTGGTCTCCTGCCACTCTATTGCCATGCCTTTTCCAAACGATCTGGCAAAGGATTTAAAGTTTTGGTAGCGTTTTTTCATTCTGTATCCATCACATGCGCAAGCTTTTGTGCAACCAGTGCTTCATACTCACGCTGTGCTGCATCATCCATGCTTTTGCCTGACCTTAGCTGCTTATGGAAACGCTCCAGTGTTTTTTTGCTCTTCTCATCAAGCCACTTCTCTTTAAAGGCATGGTCGGGGGTCAGTACAAAGGTATCGCGTCTTGCGTGGGAGCGTGCTGCAACCATGGCGGTATAGTAGAGCATGCGCCCCAGCAGAATGTAGGGGAAGTTTCTGTTCTGCATCGGACCGGTCTCAAGGTAGCGTTTGCCAAGACGCTTACCCAGTACCTTGATGTCGGAGAGTTCGTCAAATGCCATAAAAGCACCGATACCCCCGGCTACCGCACCGATAGCCCCGCCAATAAAAAAGGTATGCCCGGCAAACAGCAGGTCAATTCCCGCACCTGTCAGCGCACCGCCGGTCACACCGGTAATCAGAAGCTCCTTGCGTGTCAGCCCAAAGACCGATGCACTCTCCTCTGAAAAGAGGTCCATCTGCTCAAAGCCAAGCGGTGTGACCTCTTTTTGCATATGCTCATGGTGCCATATCCGGTCGATCTGCTTCTGCGCCTCCGTTTCAAACTTTCGTAGAGTCTCTTTGTAGGCACACATCAGCGCATCTTTGGCTGCATCATCTGCCGACTCCTTCTCAAGCGGCATACGTGCCACGTAACTGAGTGCACGCTGCATCAATGAGACAATCACCACACTGCTGCGCTCTATCATCTGTGTATGGTAGGTTTGAAAGAGCAAAACCGAACGCTTCACCTGTGCCGTCCACTCCTCCCGAAGCTGTGCCATACTCTCAAGAATGGCAATATGCTGTGCCGGTGTTGCTGTCATCGGGTTGTAGCTTCGGATGATCTGAAAGTAGCCACCAAGTGCCTGTTTCCATGATGCGGCATAGTCCTGCGCATCGATATGGTTGATCAGCGCCATCGAAGGCTGTCCTGTCCAGCGCAGTATCTCCATCTCCGCCTCATACTCCTCTCCGTACGGCTTGGAGGCATCGACAATATAAATGATCCCTGCCCCATCCATAATGGGTTCAAGCAGTTCTACCTCATCGGTAAAACGGGGGTCGTTGCGGTGTGCATCGATAAAGGCTTTGACCACTTCATGCCGTCTGTGGGCACCCACATCATGCTGCTTAAGCCACGCCAGTACCGCCCGTGCCCGCTGAAACCCCGGGGTATCGTAGAGTTCGTACAGTACCTCTCCATCCACCTTCAGCGGATAGCTCTTTTTGTGTGTTGTTGTACCGGGGGTATCAGAGATGGCAACGGTATCATCCATTGCCAAAGAGGCGACAATGGAGCTTTTGCCTTTATTGGGGTGTCCTACCACGGCAAATTTCGGATGTGTCGTTAAGTTGTTCATGCGGCTATCCATACCTTTTCAAGATCTGCCTCGGCAAGCTTGCGTACCCAGATCTCTTTATGGCGCATTTGCGGAACGTATCCCTCCTCTGCCGTACCTACCGGCACCACCACGATCTTCTCTGCCGAAGCGGCAAGCAGCTGCAGGTAATCCATAAAATCCATGGTTGGCGGTTCCCATGCCTTGACGATCAGCAGCACCTCTCCCGATGCTTTAGAAGCGATCTCTCTGTCCATCTCAAGCGTATTGTTTCCGCCCACTTCAACACATACCGGAGCCTCTACTGACAATGTATCGCAAATCACGCTGAGTGCCTCTTTGGGCAGAGACCACCCCTCAATACTCTCATAGACACCTGCAATCTTTTCAACACTTCTTGGATACTCCAGACTTCTTGTCGGCAAAGTACCGCTTTGATGCTCGTTATGTGTCGAGATCAGCGGTTCGTTCATGCACTCCAGCAGCAATTTTGCCCCTTCCAGCGAGAGCATCCCTTTGCCAATCGCCTTTTGAAGCCCCCATGATGCCAACAAATAAAACGGTATACGCAGCACAATGGCATAAAAGAGTGTTGCCATCGCCAAAAATTTCCACCATGCCCCAAGCACTGCGGCATGGTCTATCATCTCCGGGCTGATACTGCCGCCCAGTCTGTAGTACTGGCTCTGCTCTACCAGTTCCAGTGTCGGTACCGCTGATGGCATCCAGCTTCGCCACGGCAGAGCAAGCGTACGCAGAAAATGTTCAAAAGCATGCGCATCGATCTGTAGCGTCGTACTCCACGCAAACGCGACATCATGTGTCGCCACCACGGTTATGAGGGCGACAAAAAGGCCGACAGAAAATGCCAAAGCCGCCATCTGGGAACGTTTGATCACCAGCCAGTTCAAGACAAGAGGGTCAACCCTGATCTCATCCAACACAGCCGTGCCTCTGCCAAAAAGTGCTACAAGACGCTCCATCCAGTATGCAGGGGAGATGTGTACCAGTGTATTTTTGCTGCGGTTGGCACCGATCATGGAAAAAAGCGCCAATGTCATGGTAAAAAGCGGAAGAGCAACCGCCATAAAGAGAAAGTAGATCACATTGACCGGTTCATGTCCGTTGTAGCTGAGCAACCCCACACCGGTGATGACACCCAATACAAATGCCACTACAAGCAAAATAAGTGTCACATAGTACAGATAGTTCTCAAGACGCTCTCCTGATGTGGGCTTTGCAAGATAATGTCTCTGTGCTTCTACCCACGCTTTGAGCTGCGATACAGCCGAAAAACGTGAAGATGGATGCGCCAGCCCGAATGCACGACACTCCTGTGGTGTTGTACGCTTCTGCCCGGTCAGGCTGTATAGATCTACATAGTCTTTCAGTTGCATGCTACGCTATCTTATATATTCTTCTGCATCTTGCCACAAAATAGTATTCGAGCGCTTTTTCTTTGGTGATTTTTGACATCGTAAACCTTGTAGTATATAGATCTCTCTATTATACTACAAATAGGTTAAGCAGTATGGAATTAAAAAAGGTTACGCTTCCGGAAAATACTCTTCAAGGATCGCAGGGAAGAGGTTGATCGTTTTGCGGGCTTTGTCTATCTTTGGCTGAAAAATTTCGGCAGAACGGGGGAATGTCTGCTGCAGTTCATCATAGATGGCAATCTTCTCTTCCATATGGTTCTGCATCGCATCGAGTACCGCTTTCATCGTCTCTCTTGTCGTTGCATACTTCATCAGGAGTTCAAACATCCGTTTACGAGGATGGATCGCCATAGATTCATCTGCCTGAAGTGCAATATCTTTAATATCCCATCTGGAGATGTAGATACCGCTGACATACGGTGCAAGCAGCTTAGCATAGAGTGCCTCAGTATAAGAGGGGTAGTCCTTCAGGTCTGCTGTTTCATCACTCGCACAGGCACCATCGACACACGCCTCTTCATTGATCGTAAAGTTCTCAAACTCTTTTCGTAAATCTTCCATATCTCTCATGGTTCACTCCTTTTGTATTCTATTTCTGATATTTGGCAATCAGATTCGGTATCTCGTCTGCATCGATCCTGGCATCGAACCATCGGTTGGCAATCAACATCATTTTGGCAACAAAGATGATCTGATCGTCAAGAAACGCCTCTGTCTGGAACATCGCACGTGCTTCATCATCCAGACAATAGCCATGCACCTTCCCTTCATCAACCTCAATAAAGTCAATACGTCCTTCCCGTTGTGCCGCTTCATTGAGCGTATCACAGTAGTCCAGCACTTTTTGACCAAACTCTTTCTCCAGCATCATCTTATCGACCCTCGATGCCCCTACACTGCTCATGGTGAACGCAAAGTGTTCATCACCGATATTGAGCGCGATCGCCGTAGCGTTGATCCCCTGCTCTTTTAAGATGGCATTGAAGTATCGGCGCATATATCCGGTCTGGGCATTGTAGCCAAGGATTGTGCAGAGTCCGGTATCGGGTTTGATTTCATGGGGCTGCATGAAAACTCCTTTGGAGTTTATTTAGTGAAGAGATAATAGTGAAGAGTGAAGAGCTATGGTATGCATTACTTCGTAATGCTTTTATTTCACTATACAACTTTTTTCCTCTATCAATAAAGGCTTTTCGCAGAAAAGCAAACCAAATCTCTTCACTCTTCATTCTTCACTCTTCACCACTAAGTTTTTTAGCATTTTCGTGCAGGAACATCGCTTCTTCCTCTTCAACTGCACAACGGGGGCAGGTACTCTCTCCCTCAAAGGAGGTAAAGTAGTTACCGCATTCATCACACCGTTTGACATTGAATGTCGCCAGTGTTCGCTGTGTCGGCTCGAAGAACTCCTTGATCTCAAATCCGGGCTGAAGCTGGATCGATCCGGGTTCACAGACATCATGGCAGAGGTGGCATTTGACACAGAGCATTGCATCAAAATGGATCAATGAGAACTTGGCATCCGAACTGAGTGCACCTGTCGGACAGATGCGGTAGCATATCTGACAGTTGGTACAGCTCTCATCGACAAATTTCTGGGAAGCAAAAGAGATATCCTCCTGTGCAACCACCTCATACTGTTGTGGTTTCGGTGCATGCTTGAGCATGGTAAAGAGAATTTTGCGTTTGTCAGGAAGATGTTTGTTGCGTATCTTCTCTGTCATCGATGCATCGATCTCGAACTGGTGGAGTTCATCCGCTTCGACAGCTTCATCAAAGGCTTTTTTCTGTTTGACCACACCCTTTATAGAGGTTGTTTGACGCAAAAAATCCCGTCTGCTTGGTGTCGATGCGTCATGTACCTCTTCTGCTGCTTCTTCTTTCTCTGGCAATGCTTCACTGTTGACCTCCAGCCTTTTGTCAGAAAAAGCCGAAAGGATGAAGTTTGCCTCTTCGATACGCTCTGCAATGACCCCATACAGATGTGTTCCCGCTTCATAGTCATTCACGTCCAGTACCACAGGCTCTTCACTGGCAAGTGCAAGTGAGATCAGATGTTCTACACTCAGCACAGACAGGCACGGCACATTGATCTTTCTGGAGATCAGACGTACTTTGCTCTCAAGAAAGGAGAAAAAAAACTCCGTCAGTGAAAAATCTGAAAGCGAAAACGCCTCCGTAGGACAGGCACCGACACATGCTGCAGCCTCAACACCGGTACCTTTTGCAAAGGTCGGAAGCTGTTCACCTATCTGCACTATGCCGTCTGTCGCATCGGCACACTTGGTACATTCGGAAAATTTGCTTGTCGCCCTGACACACAGTGCCGTATCAAAATGGAGTCTCATCTGTTATGCAACATCCGTACAGAAGTTTTCAAGCCTGTCATTGACATACTCATAGTCACTCAGCAGATACTCCAGCGTCAACTCTGCACCGTCATGATAAAGCGGTGTTCTTGACTCTCTTTTGGCATTGATGAGGAACATCGGTGCCCACTCGAGCAGATGGTCTTTAAGGAACCCTTTTTGAATCTGGAAAAGCTCGCAGATACCCACTTTGTCATCTGCTTCAAGTGCTTTGAGCTGGGCATTGCAGAGCATATACATAAACTCCAGTTCCACCCCGATATGGTCTCCGCTGACCACACGTGCCTTCTCCAGTTCCACCCTGAAATCGAGGGCATCATACAGCTCGATAACCGGATTTCCTTTTCCACTGTCTACCATCTGGTCATCACGTACATAAAAGCTCTCGTAGGGTACAAGGTGCATCAGAAACAGATTTGTGAAGTCTACATTGTAGTACTGTTCTATCAACTCTTTTGTGGTGTGCTCTTTACGCTTTGACCAATCCATGTAATTAGGAAGCAGCTGCGCAATATTTTCATCTTTTTCAAGCAGATTCAAAAATGCCTCATCGACCTCTTTGATCATCAAGCGGGAAATCAGTGCATAGAGCGCGACACGGTTTTCCAACTCCTGTTTTAACGTTTCCATATAATCCTTTCTATAATATCATTCTGGTAAACTATACCACTTTCAAGATAAATATCATGTAAATAAAAAATTTATCTGGAAAATTGTAAGCAGTGCAGAGGCAGGAGAAACCTGCCTGCAGTCTCTTTAGGAAAACTACCCTGTAATGTCTACAGAGTATGCCTTCAGAGAGAGAGGTACCGCCGGTCGCTTCATATGTACCGGACGTCTCAGTTTGTCACCAGGAGCCAGAGGACGAGTCAGCTTATCTCTCCATGCTTGGTAAACTTTGAAGTTGTTTTCATAGTTGACGTAGATATCACCGATCGTGTCATCCGGACCGGCTTTTTCAATACGTACCTTCTGGTGCCATGCGTGGTTACCCGCAATCGGATCCGGATGTGACGGTGCTACCGCATTCTGCCATGCACCACTGAGTCCATCCCACCAGATATTGTCAAGGTCACGGTTATACTCTTTAAACTGCCAGCTGTCTTTGCGCGCCTGTAATCCACTGTCAAGTCCCTGAGTAGGTTTGAGTGTACCCACTTTACCGTCCATTGTCATGTCATAAAGCGGTGCACCCAGTCCCATAACACCAAGCTTGTGCTCGAATCCTGGAATCTCGACAGCATTTTTCAGCTTCCAGCGACCAGCATGGTGAGAACATGCAAGAACACCCGGCATCGTCGCTTCAGTCGGTACAGCCATCGCGATGAAGTAACCTGACTCCAGTCCGGAAACGGTATCTTCAATCGTTACTTTGATCGCATCACCACGTTTGATACCAAGCTTTTTGGCATCTTGCGTATTGATCCATACAGGGTTGTGGTTCTGTGAGATCTCCATCAGGTGCTTGGAGTTCACTGAACGGGTATGAATATTGTACGGCAGTCTGAATACGGTATTGAGCGCAAACTCATTTTTGGACGGATCGATAAAGTCATGGTGAACCTGTGTAACAAGCTGTACCATCTCTTTACGCTCTTTCGCATTTCTCGGATAGATCGGAATAGCGAATTCCGGCCATTTCCACTCTGCAAACCACTTGGAGTAGAACTCAAGCTTACCGCTGAGTGTATGGAATCCCTGTACGATCTTGCCGTCAACTTCCACACCGATCGGCTTTTTACCGCCAAACACATGATCATGGACAAGCAGCGTACCATACTCATCTTTCTCTACTTCGCTCTCATCATACTCATGACCGTGAGCGATATATTTGCTCCCCTCTTTTCTAAGAGGTCTCTCTTGTGGCTTGTAGATATTGTCTTCTTCCAGCCATGTTCCCATATCTCTCATCATCTCATAGTTCGGATACCTAGAGTTAGGATACTTCAGCTTCGCTGTCTTTCTCAGGTTAGGCAGTTTGTCAAATGCCGCCTGGTACCACTCTGGAATGGTCACCGCTCTTGTTGGGTCTTCTTTGGATGCCCAGTACTGTCTTACACCAAGGCTTCCGTCTGGATCGACATGGTGTACCATAATGTTCGCCCAGAACTCTACCTCTTCCCAGATCTCACCAAGACCGGCAGTCATGTGTGCTTCAAGTGTCGCACGAGCCGGATCTTTCGGCTTCCATCCAAGCTTCTCAAGCGCTACACGCAGTGCAGGGTTTTTGAAGCTCAGCCAACGTGCAGGCTTGGTAGGCTCGGAGGACTGATCGTGTCTTTCACCAGCAAGTCCGACAGGCAGGACGAAGTCACAGTACCAGTTGGTCTCAGACCATGTCGGTGACAGGTTGAACGCAAGCTCGATTTTGTCTTCACGTTTGAGTGCTTCGATCCATCTAAATCCATCCGGGTTGATCCAGACAGGGTTGTACATACGAGGAATCCAGACTGCAAGCTTCTCAGGAATATGCTTCAGCCCTTTGGCTTTCCACTTCGCTCTCCACTCATCATCCATCAGCAGATGAGGCATAATGTGTGACATCTCATAGGTGCTGAGAGGATACTCAGGCGGCCATGCGATCTCATTCCAGACATCAACACGAGGCGGTCTTTTACCGGCTACTGTCGCTGCATCACCCTTACCATTGACAGAGATAACATGCCAGTGGTGTAGGCCTACACCACCGATATTTCCTGCCATTGCACCTCTAAGTGCGAGTGGGAAAAAGGCAGAACGGGTATTCATCCACCCTCCTCTGTGCCCAATGGTTCCTGCTCTCCAAAGGTAACTTGTAATTCTGTCTCCCGCATCGATATACATCTCAAAGAGTTCATCAAGCTTATGTCCATACCCTTCCATTTTACACTCTTTGATCACAAACTCTTTGGTGTACGGAGAGTAGATCTCTTTGAGCATCTCAATGAAACTTTCGTAGCTCTCATCCTGAGGCACCTGTTTCATGTAGCCTTTGGAGACCATAAGCGCAAGCTGCTCTTTGTCTTTCATCAACTGATCCCAGTTGACCCAGTTCTTGAAGAAGGCATGATTCACAAGGTCTTTGCCATGGATATCTTTCTCATTCAAAATTCTGTTGGCAAGGTGGAGGTAGAGTGCTGCTTCAGTTCCCGGCCATACAGGTAACCAAAGGTCTGCCATACCTGCGGAGTTGGACATTCTTGGATCCATAACAACCAGTTTCGCACCCTTTTTCCTTGCATCAGCAATGTAACCTGCAGACTGCTGGAAGTAGTGTCCTGCATCTGCTGCGTGTGAAGACTGAAGGAAGATCAGTTTCGCATTTGCCCAGTCCGGAGAGTTACGGTCATCGTTTGTCCACTGGATCGTACCTTCACGTGCACCTGCAGAACAGATATTGGTGTGAGAGTCATATCCGTCAAGTCCCATAGAGTGCGGTACTCTGTGACCGAAGCCGTTTTCGTTTGGACGACCGACATGGTACATGATCATCTTTTTGGAGACCTCATCACCTCTTTTAAGCGTATCATGCATCTTCTTGCCGATCTTCGCCATCGCTTCATCCCAGGTGACTCTTACCCACTTACCTTCACCTCTTTTTGAACCCGGTGCTCTCATCAGAGGGAACGGGATTCTGTCCGGATCGTACATCTGTGACTGTGTCGCATACCCTTTGGCACAGTTTCGCCCGCGAGAACCTGCATGCAGTGGGTTACCCATATACTTTCTAACGAACAGATCTTTAGGGTTTTTGGTTCTTTTGTATTCACCGATCTCTACCCACGCAGTCAGACCACACTGTGCTTCACAGTTGGAACATACGGTTGGAACGAGCATAAACTCGTTAACTTTGATACCGTCCGGGTTGCTCTCGCTTGCTACGCCGTTTCTGCTTACACCACCACGCTTCCAATCCAGTCCATCAAGCTCTTTAAAGCTGTCCCACTGCTCAAATGCAGGGTAGAATGAAAGTGTTTTCGGTGTAGCGGTAAATGTACTCTCTTCCGCTGTAGCCGGTGTTTCGACAATTGTTTCAAATACGCCTGCAGCCAGTGTTGCACCTGCTACAGAATACGCTGTTCCTTTGAGGAAACTTCTTCTACTTTCGATAAAGTTGTTGTCTTGTTTCATTGATTTTGTCATAGATATTCCTCCTTAACTCAACGGTAGCATTTGTGGGATTTTCAGCCATACATCTTTTGCCATGTACAGTCCGATCAGTGCCAGCAATGCTGCAAATCTCAATAGTGTTTTGTTGTCACTCTTCATATTGCTTACAGCAAAGAAGAAGGGAATAACAAAACCAAGCACCATACCAAACCAGAACTCTGTATTGTAAGCACCTCCGGAGTGTACGTATGCCAGTGTCGCTTCTGCTTCAGATGATTTGAATGAGAAGAAGTACTCACCCATATACATCAGGAAACTGAAGAGGGTCGCAACTGCCAGTACCAGTGCAAGGTCACGTCTCGCTTCACGGCTCCATTTTCCGGATACAAAGATCAGTCCTGCCGAACCTGCAAGCAGTGCCGCCCAGATCATCTGCATCACTTCTGCAGGTGCCTGCCACAATTCTCTTGCTGAAGATTCTGCCATAATGATCGCTGTATACATGGTAACCGGGAATGCCAGAAATACCACAAATGGGAAGATCTTCTCATAAAGTCCGCTGTTGGCACGTGCAGTATTGGCAAGTGCACAGTTCTTTCTGACATTCGGATGCGCATCAAAAAATCCGATGACAAGCATGACCGTGATCAATGCTGTAAACAGTGATGCCATCCAAGCTCCTACCGTAATCGCTGAAGTCCAGTGTGGGTGGAGGAAGATATTAACCATTCTGTACGGATGGTGCAGGTCTGTCAGTGTAAAGAGAAGGAAGATGTTCAAAAACACAAACGAGATCAGAGGCATAGTCCATCTGAGACTCGGCATCTCCTCTTTTTTATGTCTGTAAAGTAAAAATGCGCCTACAAGGATAACTCCTGTCCCAACAGATTTCGCCCACATGTTCAGTGTGATCATCCAGCCCCAGATAATACCCGGAAGCGCAACATCCAATGTTACAACAGCCTGTGTTGCATGAATTCCATGTTCTACCATTAGTGACCTCCCTCTGATTCATGATTGTCAAAATCTATAAAACTTCTGTTGTCAAGTTTCTCTTCACTCTCAAACGGCTCAAGGAACCTGTCGATCACGCCGTGGTTCGGATTACCGACATGCTTGAGATGTGTGATATTATTGAAGAGGTTGTAGCCTTCGAGTCTCTGCTGTGCCAGTGGATCGAGTGACTGTGTACCGCCACCGACATAGAAGTGTTTCGGATTGGTATGTTTTTCAGGTTTACGTACCTGTACAGCCCCCTGATGCTCCATAATATACTGGGAGATATGACTGGTGTCATCTTCAACATCACCGAAGATATTCGCCTGAACAGGACAGACAACCACACATGCAGGCATCATACCACTTTCAATACGGTGTGCACAGTAGGTACACTTGTCAGCTGTATTGGTCTCCGGATCCATATAGATCGCACCGTATGGACACGCCATCATACATCCCGCACACCCAATACATCTTGAACTGTCAACATTGACAATACCGTTTTCCAGATAGTGCAGTGCAGATACCGGACAGATACGCTCACACGGCGCATTTTCACAGTGGTTACAGCGAAGCGGGGTGAACGACCGTGAAGTATCTGGGAATGTCCCGATATCGATATATTTAACACGTAGACGCCAAGAGCCGAGAGGCACTTCGTTTTCGACTTTACAAGCCACTTCACAACCCTTACAACCCATACACAGGTTCAGGTCAACTAAGAAACCTAGTTTCATACTTCCTCCTTGAGAATTTTGATCCTTATATTACCCACTCTTCAATAGAATAAGTATATATAATACGCTTTTATTGTATTACATGAAGTGTTAACATTCAATGATTTTGTTCCAAAAAATACCTTTTTGTAAAATAATGCGTAGAAAAGTGGTTTTTTGTAGCAAATTTTTGAGGAGGTTCAATCATTCTCATACGCATGATCAGCCGAATGAATGATTGATGATGAATGTCGGTTTTTGTCTGTTTTAAGCGTCAGTTTTTGGAGAAATGGCAAAAGAAAAGGTCGAACCTTCTCCTAGGCTGCTTTCAATGTCGAGTGATGATCCATGCAGTCTCAAAATGGTCTTTACAATCGAAAGCCCAAGCCCCATCGAGTTATCCCAGTTATGTGTACCCGAACGGTAAAATTTCTTGGTCACTTTTTCCAGATCTGATTTGCTGATACCTACCCCTTGATCTCTGACCGATACCCGACCGTCATCTTCTATCGTTACTTCAACGGTTTTTTTGGAGTATTTTAGTGCATTTTCGATCAGGTTTTTCAGTACCACCTCTATCAATGTTCTGTCAGCTTCGACAATGCAGGGACTACAGGTTACAACAATTTCGCGATTTTTATATTTTTCAAGCAGTGATCGTTTTACCTCTTCAGTCAAGGCACAGAGATCGAAACGGCTTTTATGCAGTGTCGCCTCACCGCTTTCAAACTTGTTCCATAACATCAGGCGTCCAAGCAGCGATTCTATTTTGTTTCCGTTATTGTATATCTTCTCAAGAAACTTCTCCTGAAGCGAAGGCGGAATATCCTGATCGTCCCGAAGGGTCTGTGCATATCCCATAATAGCGGCGATAGGATTGCGAAACTCATGAGCAATTGCAGAGAGCATATCGGCACGCTGTCTGTTCTTGAGTTTGAGTTTGGCATTGTAGCGCTGTTTGATATCTTCACGTTTCTTGGCTTTTTTGAGTATCCGGATAAGGTTCTTGTTGATCTGTTCGAACTCTTTGGTAAAAAAGCGTGCACGGTACTCGACTTTGTCAAGGGTGTCAATATCACGCAGATAGCAGTTGAGAATGTTGAGTTCTTTTTCCATCTGACGGGCACCCCGCCAGATCGTATAGATAAAAATCGCAAAGGTAGCAGCAACGAAAGCAAGCACCATAAACACAGTAGAGGTTTCAAGACCGGAAGTGAACATAAGAACGGAAAAGAGTACAAAGAGCAAGAGCGCAATGGTGACCAGTCTTGCCAGTACATATTCGGTAAGATGCGGTCTGCCAAAGAGTTTCATTGCAACTTATACTTTCCCGAAATATTGCATCTGTCGGACATGACCCTATCCGTCAAAATGACATACAAGGTCAGCAAAGACACAGTAGAGTTTTTGAACCTCGTCAATCGATGTCCGCTCATTGGGTGCATGTATGGTATCGTTGATCACACCAAACTCCACCACTTCAATCCCGTAAGCACCCATGAAACGCGCATCACTGGTACCGCCTGCCGTGGAGAGTTTAGTCTCGATACCTGTAACAGAGCGGATACTTTTTTGGATCAGCTTGACAACTTTGGAATCACGCGTCGTTACAAACGGGTAAGACCCCTGTGTCAATACCAGTTCATAGTCAAGTCCCTCAAGCACCGCATCGATATGCGCTTTGACATCCGCTTGCGTTGTTTTTGTGGAGTTACGTACATTGAACATGATCTTCAGTTCACCCGGTGTGACATTGGTCACTTCCATCCCGCCACGGATGTCAGTAATGACCATTTTGCTCGGGGCAAAGTCTGCATCACCCTCATCGAGGTTTTTGCCGGCAAGCTCCACCAAGCGCGGTGCGACAAGATGTACCGGGTTAACCGCCTTTTCAGGGTATGCGGCATGTCCCTGCTTTCCGTGTATTGTCAGATACCCGTTAATCGACCCGCGACGGCCGATCTTGATCGCATCACCAAAAACCTCTTCACAGGTAGGTTCTGCAACGATACAATAGTCAGGAAGCATCCCGATCTCTTTGAGATGTTTGAGCATGATCACTGTACCGTATGTGGCATCACCCTCTTCATCCGATGTCAAAAGCAAAGAAAGTGTACCGTTAAAATTTTCAACCTCTTTCAGCACCTGCACAAACGCTGCTACGCCGCTCTTCATATCCTGTGCACCGCGGGCATAGATTTTGCCATCCTTTACAAGCGGCACAAACGGATTGCTCTCCCACTTGTCTCCGGGAGGCACCACATCGACATGCCCGGCAAAACAGAGATGCTCTCCGTCACCGAACTGTTTGTACATAAAGAGATTTTTGACCCCTTCTTTGTTGACATAGATCGTCTCAAAGCCTTCGAGATAGCTCTCGATGAATGCCAAAGCTCCGGCATCGTCAGGGGTGATCGACTCAAAACTGAGCAGTTTCAGAAAAAGATCGATCACATCGAATTGTTGTTTGTTTTGATTCATGGGCAAGGTTTCCTAAACGTATGTCGTGAGGCAAAGCCCACGTTTGGCAGTGTCAGCGTTCGATATCTCCGCTGTATGTTACAATAC
Source organism: Sulfurovum sp. (assembly GCA_027029065.1). The sequence continues at coordinate 12,391 of JALVGO010000213.1, read as the reverse complement.
CGCCATAGTGGTTGATCGCATTCTCAAAACCGTTTGAATCAAATACATGTCGCACCTGAGCGCTTCTGCTTCCGGTTCGGCAGGTAAAGATCACCGGTTTTTTTCCTTTGTATTCTTCAAAAAGACCTTCAGCCCACTCCTGGAATGTCGATGTAGGCTTCAAGAGATCTACCCCTTTGATATGCCCCATGTCGTACTCCATCTGCTCGCGTACATCGACCAGCAGAAAATCCGCTTCGCCATTTTGGCGTGCATCCAGCAATGTTTGAAGATCACTCGATGTGATATCTGTTTTTGTCAGTAGTTCGTGCATGATATTACCTCACTGTTAAAAAATAATCGCGTATTATACCCAAAAATATTTTTTAACTGTTTGCCTTGACATATTCCGGTGTACAGAAAATACCGCAGTGGCATTTTCCCTCTTCGGGGATCTCTTTTTCAAGTGCCGGAGGACAAGGGCAGACACGGTCATCCACACTTTTGAACTTGCCCGGTTTGTTTGGATCCTCTTCAACCATAAAACAGGGACAGAAACGTTTTCCATAAAGCAGTTTATGGCGGGCAAGTCCCATAATGACACCTTCGTTGACCTCTTCGTTAGGGTGGTATTCAAACCCAAACTGTGCACATACTTTATCTGTAAATTTTTTTGTCTTTTCCAGTTCTTCAAGAAACTCCGGTGAACTCATATCAAGTTGCTGCATCATAATGCTGTCCTTTTCGTTGTAGATTCATGAGATGATTGTATGTAGTTATATCTTAAACCAAATTAATATATAATAAGAAAAATCACCAAATTTACAAATAGGCACCATACTATGCAGATAGATCATACACTTTTGGCCAAACTTGAAAAACTTTCCCACCTTCGTATCGCAGATGAGAAAAAAGAGGAAGTGATGGGACAGCTCTCCGAAATTCTCGGCTATATCGACAACCTGAATGAACTTGACACAGACACATTGAGTCCTGCCTTTTCAACACTCGAAGGGGGTACACCGCTGCGTGAAGACATGCCTCGCAACAGCAGTACCGTAGCATCTGAGATTCTCTCCCATGCACCCAATGCTGCAGATGACTTCTTTATTGTTCCGGCAATCATAGAGTAGGCACAGGATGATGGTCGAGATCTATGGTATCAAAAACTGCGACAGTGTACGCAAAGCGCTTAAATATCTTAAAGCACACGATATTTCTTACAATTTTATCGACTTTAGAGAAACACCTGTGGCTGAAACCACGATACGGTCATGGCTTGACAAAGCCGATCTGAAAACACTTTTCAATACACGCGGCACCACCTATCGTACCTTGAAACTCAAAGAGCTGAACCTAAATGATGACGAAAAGATACAGTGGCTTGCAAAAGAGAACATGCTGATCAAAAGACCTGTTATTGTCTTTGATGGAAAAGTAATAATAGGGTATAATGAATCTAAATATCAAAAAAATCTACCTCACCCATAAAGGATATCCATGGCTACCTTCGATATAAAAAAACTGCTGCAGAGCGTTGTCGCCCACGGCGCATCAGACCTTCACCTCGTAAGTCGCTCGGAACCCCAGATACGACTTGACGGAAAACTCAAACCGGTCAACCTGCCAAAACTGACAGGCGAAGACATCGAAGAGATGGCATACTCCCTCATTACCGAAAAACAAAAGCAGCACTTTGAAGAGTACAACGAGCTCGACTTCGCCCTGCTTCTTCCGGGAATCGGACGATTCAGAGCGAACTACTACCGTACACTTGGCGATACTGCTGCAGCATTTCGTATCATTCCTATTGAGATTCCTTCACTCGACGACCTCGGTGCACCGGAAGTTTTCAAAAAACTCGTCAAGCGTGAAAAAGGACTCATCCTTGTCACCGGACCTACCGGTTCTGGTAAATCAACCACCCTTGCCGCCCTTCTGAACGAGATCAATATGTATGAACAAAAACACATTGTCACAGTTGAAGATCCGGTGGAATTTATCCATGAAAACAAAAAAGCGGTCTTCTCCCACCGTGAGGTCGGAGAAGATACCAGAAGCTTCGCAGCAGCACTGAAGTATGCCATGCGTCAAGACCCTGACATCATCCTGATCGGGGAGATGAGGGACAAAGAGACAATCGAAGCAGCGCTGACAGCAGCGGAGACCGGACACCTTGTCTTCGGTACCCTGCACACCTCTTCCGCTCCAGGAACCATCAACCGTATCATCGATGTATTCTCCGGTGATGAACAGCCGCAGATCCGTGCGATGATCTCCTCCTCTCTTGTTGCCGTCATCGCCCAGTCGCTGCTGCCGAAACTCGGCGGAGGCCGTATCGCAACCCATGAGATCATGATCACCAACCATGCAATCTCCAACCTCATCCGTGAAGACAAGGTGCACCAGATCTATTCACAGATGCAGTTGGGACAGGGAGATACCGGAATGCAGACACAGACACAGGCTCTCCTCAAATTCCTCAAAGACGGAAAGATCAGCAGAGATGTGGCGATGCAGTATGCCAACAAACCAGATGAACTCTCCAAGGCAATCTCATACTAAAGCCGATTATCATGATATATCGATACAATACGAAAAATCTTCACGAAGCGAGCTGAAATGGAACAGTTTACCATGCCCAATTTTAACTATTTCGATGTCACCATAGGTGCGATCATCCTCCTTCTGGCAATCAAAGGGTTTATGAATGGTGTGATCAAAGAGGTATTCGGGCTTGCAGGTCTTATCGGCGGTGTCTACTTTGCATCAAGACTTGCACCTGAAGCAGCCGCATTTATTGACAGGACATTCGTTCATATCGACAATGCATCCCTGCTCAAGCTGATCGGCTTCATGGCAGTTCTTATTGTCATCTGGCTAAGTGCAACGATCCTTGGTGCTATCATCTCCAAACTCACGTCTGCAAGCGGTTTAGGGTTTATGGACAGAGTGCTTGGTTTCGTTGCCGGCGGTGGTAAATACTTCGTAATTTTTGCACTGATTGTAACAGCGCTTTCAAATGTAACACTCATCAGAGAAAACACACAAAAGTATGTCAAAGACTCTATGCTCTACCCTATTCTCTACAAAGCCGGTTCAGCCATTATCAAAATCGACCCTGCATCACTCGGGCTGAAAGTGGGAGGAGACAGCAGTATCTCCAAAAAACAGGATACGAACACATCTGTGCAGCAGCACTCCTCCACCAAAGTACAGTAAAGGCCGCTTATGATCACCTATGAGATTCTTCTGGAACAGTTCAAAACACTGCTGAAAACCAATACACTCAAGTTTACAAAACAGCGTGAGCTTATTTTAAAGTTTCTCTATGAAAATGACGGGCACTATACGCCCGAAGAGATCTATATGCTTCTGAAAAAGTCATATCCGGATGTCAATATCGGTATTGCTACAGTCTACAGGACATTGACACTGTTGGAAGACTCTGGCATTGCAAGTTCCATCTCATTCGGTACACAGGGCAAAAAGTACGAGCTGGGACTAAAAAAACACCATGACCATCTGATCTGTACACGCTGTGGCAAGATTATTGAATTTTTCGATGAAATGATCGAAGAGCGTCAGGAAAAGATCGCCAAAAAGTACCACTTTAAAATGCAGGATCATACAATGAAGATCATCGGGCTGTGTGAAACATGCCAATCACTTGAATCCTGACATCACTGCTGCATTTGAGTCAAACACCTCTACATCGTCTTTCAAGCCGACAGACAGGTATTTGACTCAAGTCCAATAGAACAACCAAAAACAGGAGAGAACTTGATATTTGACAATCAGTATATCCAGGAACGCATCAACAAAGCACAAAAACTTAGAGAAGAAGGGATCAACCCCTACCCTGCCAACATAACCAAAGGGATGCCCTCTTCAGAGTTTTTTGAACACTATGCCTATGTCAAGGAACTCGATGCCGATGAGAAAAAAGATGAAAACCAAACCGTAACGCTTACCGGACGCATCAAATTCATCCGTATTATGGGAAAGGCTGCCTTTGCCAAGATAGAGGACAATGACGGTCTTGTACAGATATATTACAACCGTGACGACCTTCCGGAAGGCTACTACAACAACATTGCCAAGAAGCTCTTTGAGGTGGGTGATATCATCGAAGCGACCGGCTATCCTTTTGTCACACAGACAGGTGAACTGACACTGCACTGTAAAGACCTCAAGATCGTCTCCAAAGCGATCATGCCGCTTCCGGAGAAGTTCCACGGATTGACCGATCAGGAGATCCGATACCGCCAGCGCTACCTGGATATGATCATGAACCCGGAGGTCAAAGAGACCTTTGTGATGCGTTCAAAGATCGTCTCACTCATCCGCCGCTTTTTTGAAGACCACGGTTTCCTTGAAGTCGAAACACCCATGATGCACCCTATCCCCGGCGGTGCCAATGCCAAACCTTTCATCACCCACCACAATGCACTCGGTGTTGACCGATACCTGCGTATCGCCCCGGAGCTCTACCTCAAGCGTCTGACTGTCGGCGGTATGGAAGCGGTCTTTGAGATCAACCGGAATTTCCGTAACGAGGGGATGGATCAGACACACAACCCGGAGTTTACCTCTATTGAGTTCTACTGGGCATACCACAACTACCATGACCTGATGAAACTGACAGAGGATCTCTTCGATTACATCTTTGCCGAGCTGCAGCTGCCCAAAACACTTACCTACGGTGAGATGGAGATCGACTTCACCACACCGTTTGCCAAAGTGCCGTTCGTTAAGGCGCTAACCACCATCGGCGGTGTACCGGCTGACGTTGCCACTGACCGTGAAAAAGGACTTGCCTATCTCAAAGAGTACGGTGTCGAAGTCAATGAGAACCTCACACTCGGCTACGTACAGGCAGAACTCTTTGATGAATTTGTCGAAGGGAAACTGATCAACCCGACCTTCATCACCGACTACCCTATCGATATCTCACCGCTTTCAAGAAGAAGCGACGAAAATCCTGAAATCGCCGAGCGTTTCGAGCTCTTTATGGCAGGTAAGGAGATTGCCAACGGATTTAACGAGCTCAACGACCCTATCGACCAGTTCGAGCGTTTCAAGGCACAGGCAGAGGCAAAGGAGGCTACAGGTGATGAAGAGGCGATGCACATGGATCTTGACTTTGTCCGGGCACTTGGACACGGTATGACACCCACAGCCGGAGAGGGTATCGGTATCGACCGTCTGGTAATGATGCTGACTGACAACCACTCCATCCGTGATGTGATCCTCTTCCCTGCCATGAAGCCAGAAGCGGCACTCGAAGAGAGACCCAAAAGCGCCTGCAAAAAGTGCGGCAACACCAACGAAGAGGAGCTCAAACCTGCCAAGAAAGGCAAAGGGTTCTTCTGTATTGATGCGGCAGCATGTAAAAAACGTGAACAAGTGAACAAAAAGTAAAAATTGGATATAAATCCAACAATAAAGCACAAAGGATATCTATGAGTTACGCAATGGAAACATTCGATCCGGAAATTTTTGAAGCGATCGAAAATGAGCTTGAGAGACAGACAAACCATCTTGAGATGATTGCATCGGAGAACTTCACGATCCCCGCAGTGATGGAGGCGATGGGTTCGGTATTTACCAACAAATATGCCGAAGGGTATCCAGGCAAACGTTACTACGGCGGATGTGAGTTTGCCGACAAAGTAGAACAGCTTGCGATTGACAGAGCCTGCGAACTCTTCGGCTGTGACTATGCCAATGTACAGCCCCATTCAGGATCTCAGGCAAACGGCGCGGTCTATGCGGCACTCCTTAAGCCTTATGACAAGATCCTCGGGATGGATCTCAGCCACGGCGGACACCTCACACACGGCTCCAAGCCAAGCTTCTCAGGCAAGAACTATCAGAGTTTTACCTACGGTGTAGAGCTTGACGGACGCATCAACTACGACAAAGTCATGGAAATTGCAAAGACTGTACAGCCAAAGATCATCGTCTGCGGTGCATCAGCCTATGCCAGAGAGATCGACTTTAAAAAATTCAGAGAGATCGCCGATGAAGTGGGTGCGATCCTTTTTGCTGATATCGCACACATTGCCGGACTGGTCTGTGCCGGTGAACACCCAAGCCCGTTCCCTTATGCAGACGTGGTCACTACCACAACGCATAAAACACTCGCAGGGCCAAGAGGCGGGATGATCATGACCAACGATGAGGATATCGCCAAGAAGATCAACTCTGCCATCTTCCCGGGACTTCAGGGAGGTCCTCTGGTACATGTGGTCGCTGCCAAAGCTGTAGGCTTCAAACACAACCTCAGCCCAGAGTGGAAAACCTATGCCAAGCAGGTGAAGAAGAACGCTTCTGTACTGGCAGAAGTACTGATGAATCGCGGCTACGATGTTGTCTCAGGCGGTACTGACAACCACCTTGTACTTGTCAGTTTCCTCAACAAAGATTTTTCAGGCAAAGATGCCGATGCGGCACTCGGTGCAGCAGGCATTACTGTCAACAAAAATACTGTTCCGGGTGAGACACGCAGTCCGTTTGTCACCTCCGGTATCCGTATCGGTTCACCTGCACTCACCAGCCGCGGTATGAAAGAGGCGGAGTTTGAGATCATCGCCAACAAGATCGCCGATGTCCTTGACAATATCAACGACAGTGATCTGCATGCAAAGATCAAAGAGGAGATGAAGGAGCTCGCTTCCAACTTCGTCATCTACGACAAGCCCATCTATTAATAAGGTATCGCGCATCAAAGTCTTCGATCTCGAATTTGACAGCGACCATTACTACATCAAGCGTCCGCGTGTTGTCGAACAGATACAGTTTGACAACCGCACTTTTTACGCCAAATTTGAACGTATCGATGAACCATTGACTCCCCTGCTTTTACAACAGCACCTTGACAAACAATACACCATTGCCGTACCATTGCTCAAAGACAATATGACAAACTACCTGGTTATTGAATATAAAGGGGAAGCATATCAACAGTTCATCGCACTGATCAAACACCTTTTTCATACAACAGGTATCACACAGTACCACATCTACCGTGGCAGGGACAGAGAGAAGATTCAGGTGTTCATTCCTGTAGTACCTATGGCACTACAGGAAGCAGAAGAGAGACTTTCCTTGATTACAGAAAGATTAAAAAGCCGTTTGTCAAAGCGATGGAAAACACTTCCCACCACCTTGCTGCCTGAAGCATACAATATTGTGACGCTTCCCTATGAAAAATACTAATAATCAAAAACATCAAATCACTTTTTAGCAAGATACTGTCTTTAGATGCAGGGACTGTAGCAGGTAAACTTTTCTATACATACGATTGGGTATAATATTTCCAAAATTACTCGGAGAAATTTCCTATTATGAATGATCATAACCTTGATGACCTTATTATCGATACCGATACGCCGAAACAGAGCAAAGCAAAAGGCTTTTTGACGATCATTGCGCTTTTTATCGTGGTGCTGATCGTTGCGATCATCCTCACCAAGATCATATTGAAAGACTCCGACACAGCAAAACCAGCACTTGTTGAAGAGAATACTGAGATGATCAGCCCGGAACTGACACTTCAGAGTGCTACTGAAGATCAAGAGAAGAAAGAGCCGACACTCTCTGAAATGATCAAAGATGAGATGGAAGCTCCACAAGAGCATGTTTCTCAAAACAAAAGCAGCAACCAGACACGCAATCCGCCTGCTCAGGAAGAGACGATCCTGATCGATGAAGAGCAAGGAAAAGTTGCTATTGCTGCACCTAAACAGCCGTCTGTCCAAAAAGAGAAAACATCCACTACTACAGCTGAAAACAAAAAACATACCACTTCCCCGAAACCTGCAGCAACAAAACCTGCCACACACAAGAAAGCCGCACCAAAACCGAAAACAACACAACACAGTACCACAGCCTACTATATTCAGGTTGGATCGTTCAGCAAAACACCGGTAAACGGTTCCAGCCTCGTAACCGCTATCAAGAAAAATGGCTACCGTTACAGCGTCTATCCTTCACATGGCATGAAAAAGGTACTCATCGGACCATATAAGAGCAGAGCCGAAGCGGACAGAGCGATTGTACGGATTAAAGACCGCATCAACAAAAATGCGTTCGTCTTTACCAAATAAGGCAGACAAAGATGCATAAAACCGTACTTTTCGACCAACTCACTCCTGTAGCCCTTTACGGGGAGATCAAAGCACGCTTCCCGAATGAGGTGACTATGCTTTTTGAAAGTGTGGTCAACACCAGTGACGGTAACTTCTCATTTATCACGATTGGTGCAAAAGAGCGGATTGTCTACAAAAACAAGATCACCAACTATCATGATGCCGAAGGATACGGGCGTATCCTTGAAGAAGATCCGTTCACTTTCCTCAAAGACTACTATGCCAACATCGACAAAAAAGCCTACCAACAAAAAGCAGATGAAGTCGGATTCTCCTTTGTTGACGGGTTTATCGGCTTTATCGCCTACGATATGGTCAAGGTTTTCGAGCCGGTACTTGAAGAGAGCATGGATACGCTGCTTGACACCCTCAACACCCCCGATCTTGACCTTGTACGCCCAAAGATCATCATCGCCTACTCCCACAAGAGTGCCAAACTTACTTTCATCTTGAATGATGAGAGTATGGCTGATGCCCTTGCAGAGATTGAGAACCTTGTCAATGAAGACTTTACCCCAATGCCGCTCAAACCGGTAGAACTCGATGGAGAGGGGACATTCAGTATCGAAGAGGAGCGTTTCAAACAGCTGGTGGTTGAGTCCAAAGAAAACATCCGCTCCGGCGACATCTTCCAAATCCTCCTCTCCAACCGTTACACCCAGAAGGGAAAGATCGATCCGCTGAGTTTTTACCGCATTTTGCGTTCCAAAAACCCCTCTCCCTACCTCTTTCTGCTTGACTATGAAGATTTTTCGATCTGCGGCTCCAGCCCAGAAGTGATGGTGCGGCTGACAGACGGAGAGATCCTGCTGCGCCCTATTGCCGGTACACGCAAACGCGGCAAAAATGCCAAACGGGACAAAGAACTCGAAGAGGAGATGCTGGGCGACCCAAAAGAGTGTGCAGAGCACCTGATGCTCATCGACCTTGGACGCAACGATGTGGGACGGGTAGCAAAGACCGGTACGGTCGAAGTGACCGATATGATGCGTGTGGAGCGCTACAGCCATGTGATGCACATGGTCTCCGATGTTGAAGCGGTCATAGAAGAGGACAAAGATATGTTCGACCTCTTTGCCGCTACCTTTACGGCAGGCACCATGACCGGCGCGCCCAAGATCAAAGCGATGGAGCTTATCGCCCAGCATGAAGGGCTCAAACGCGGTTTCTACTCCGGATCGGTAGGCTACTTCTCCTTTGACGGCAACATGGACTCCGCTATCGCCATCCGGACATCCCTTATCAAGCCCGATTCGATCACGCTTCAGGCAGGTGCCGGTGTGGTGGCAGACTCGGTACCCGAACTGGAATATCTCGAGGTCAAGAACAAACTGGGGGCATTGCTAGCAACACTCAAAGAGATGGAGGACTTATAGTTTTCTCTGTTTCATTGCATTACCATCGGTATATATCTACATGACGGTCACGAAAATAGTCATAGTTTTGTACTAATAATATCTTTCTTTTTTCAAGAATAACCGATTTTTCCCCTTCAATATAATATACTTCTCTAACACCTTTGATACAAGAAAGCTTCTTTACTCTTTTTTCATTTTCTTCGTATCCTACGGCAAAAAGTCTTTCATATGCTTCATCATGTTCTATGTCATATATGGCACCGGTACAATTTAAAAACTTCAGCACTTTTCTTCCTGCTGTTCTCTGAATCAAATCAAGGCTGCTGTGCGATACATCGTAGATCATGACACCGTATGTGCCACTTGCAATATAGAGATATTTGCCATCTTGCGAGAAAAAGGCAGACCGAACCGATGCATGAGATCCTCTGCCTACAAAATATCTCCAGGACTCATCTATAACTTTGATATGATTGATATCCGATATATCTGCCAAACCTATCTGTTTATGCGGCATAATCGTGCTGTCATAACGACTAAGCGTATAAAAAAGCTTTTTTTCATTGGGCGATATCCATATTCTCCCTATACCGTCAATACTTTTTTTTGAAAGTAAACGAATATCTTCAATCTTTGCTATGTCATATACATACAAAGCACGATTACCATATCGGCGAATAGGGGTTTTGGATAGAGGTTTTGTAATATAGAGGTAGTTTTTTTTAGAGGCGCAAAAAGAAACTTCCCCACCATTGTCTAAATAGTACAAGGTAACAAGCTTAGGGTTTTTTATATTTTCGATATTATAGATTTTCAATGTATCTTGAAGTACAAAGAGGTATTTATTATCTTTTGATATATCGATTTTAATGGGGTAGTCTTTTACCGGTATGATATGAATAACCTTTGGATGCTCAATATCTTTTATATCATAAAAATTGATTCCCGTTAGTATATGGTCTATTATTCCATTTCGGTCAACTTTTTTATAATGCGGATTGATCAAGATGTTGCCATTTGATACTATCTGTGCATTAGAGTCTATTTCAAAATTGTTTATTTTCCCAATCTTCTTTAGCGTACTCCCATACACAAAAATTGAGAAAACAAACCAAATAATCCAAAAAGTTTTTATACGCATATTGTATTCCTTTGAAAATATGCATAAGTACTTTTACAGTACTTATGCTTGTTCATCATCGATACATATGATACCACACCTCAAATACATCTCTAAAATTAATGACACCATCTGCATTGACATCATATGGGTTACTATTTAAAACCTCTATTTCGACATTTACTCGCTTAAATCCTCCTCGATCATCTGTAACCACATAGGAAAAAGAGTCTACAGTATTAATACTAAAATTGCATACACTCCTTCATATCAATCCAGTCTTTTAATCCTCGTACTAGAATACTTTCGCCTTCATTAATCTTTTTAAAAGAAATACCAGACATGATAAACATCATGGGCTCCAAAGGATACAGGATATAGATACGTCTTTTTTTATCTTCTATCACAATATGCTCATGAGAAACAAGCTCTCTCCACTCATGGTTTCCTTTCGTAGAGATATGTTTTTGTGAAAGAAGCTGTCCAGATAATTTTTCTACTTCTTGTCTAGTAATTTTTATTGTTTTTTCAGGATAAAACTTACCTTCTTGAGCTAACTGATGTGGTGACTTTCTTCTGCTAATTTCAATAATCTTAAAAAGCTTATCTATCTTTTTAACCAGACAATCTTCATCTATCTTTTTAGGTGTAAAGTTTATGTACTTAACTTTTACAGCATTTAAATCAATCATTTTACTTTTTTCATTTTTTATATTTGATGCTTGCATTATAACCATAAAGGGAAATAAAAAGAGAATTATTTTATTCATTATTTAAACTTTATATTATCTATTAATATCGCAGAATCATATATACTATCTCCAACATCTGTAGAATAAAATTGTAATGATACACTTTTGCCTGCATACGAAGAGATATCAATATCTTGTGTTTGCCAGCCAGTGGCATAGACATCACCTTGGTCAAACTTATTGGTTACTTTAGACACTGAACCGCATAAATCATCTATCGTTTCCATTCATACCCAAGTATTGTCCAACCATTTTTAGCACGAGACGCACTACCATCTAAAGTAACAGTATCCCCTACATTTACAATTTGATCTTTACCTGCATTAGCACATCCAGACAATAACAATAAACTTATTGTCGCCAATATTGTAATCAATGTTTTTTTTCATTTCTCCTCCTCCTATAAATTTTCACAACACTCAAAAATATAATATATTTTAAATGCTGAAGAAAATTTTATCAAAATTAGGGGGGAAGTCAATATATTGTAAATAATAACTATAACTTATCAGTAATCCAATGATCAGATCAGAAGAAAAATATTATTCTCAATCTGATATAATTAACTAAAATACAATAGGTACAAACTCATGTCACACCTCTTCGCCATCTTCGGCAACCCCGTCTCACACTCCAAATCACCTCTGATGCACAACTATGCCTTCAAAGGGCTTGGATACAGCGGATGCTATGGGCGTTATCGTCTGGAGGATGGCAAAAAGCTTCGGGAAACCTTTTTTGCCCTCGGGCTCAAGGGGATCAACATCACCGTGCCGCACAAAGAGCATGCCTACAACGCCTGTGATGTGTTGGATGATTTTGCCAGAAAGGTGGGAGCAGTCAATACCATTGTAGAAAGAGATGGTAGACTCTACGGCTACAACACCGATGCACCCGGATTTCTCAAAGCGATCTCGGAGTTTGAGGGGATCAAAAGCGTCCTCTTTCTCGGTGCAGGCGGTACGGCACAATCGACTGCTGTCATTTTGAAAGAAGCCGGATATCGCGTAACCGTACTAAACCGGA
>JALVGO010000212.1 GCA_027029065.1 Sulfurovum sp. | reverse complement strand
ATGGGTGGTGGTGTCTCTGGACACACTGCTGCAACATTTGCAAAAAAATGGCTTGGCGATGAGCATGAGGTGGTTGTCGTAACTCCAAATTCACAGTGGAACTGGATCCCGTCCAATATTTGGGTAGGTGTAGGTCAGATGACCAAAGAGGATGTCGTCTTCCCGCTCGCACCTGTGTATGAAAAAGCAGGTATCGATTACAGACAGGCGAAAGCGGTCTCTATCCATCCGGAGGGCAAAGCCGACAGCGATACTCCATATATCACTATCGAGTATACCGGTCAGGGCAAAGAGGGTCAGACAGAAGAGATCTCGTATGACTACCTTATCAACGCTACAGGACCGAAGCTCAACTTTGATGCGACACCGGGTCTCGGTAACGGCGAAGGACAACTGGGCAACCACACTGTATCGGTATGTACCGCAGATCACGCAGTGCATGCAAACCTCGAGCTTCAGCAGATTCTCGAAAAGGCGAAAACCGAAAAGCAGAAGATCCTCATTGGTACCGGTCACGGTATGTGTACCTGTCAGGGTGCGGCGTTCGAGTACATCTTCAACATCGAACACGAAGCAACCAAAGCGGGTGTCAGAGACAACCTCGAGATCAAGTGGATCTCCAATGAATCATTCCTTGGTGACTTCGGTATCGGCGGTCTCCACATCAAACGCGGTATGTATGCGGCAAGCTCCAAGCTCTTTGCTGAGTCTCTCTTTGTTGAGAGAGGTATTGAGTGGCTGATCGGCGCCCATGTAAGCAAGGTAGAAGAGGGCAAAGCACACTATGAGCTTCTTGACGGTTCTACCGGCGTGGAAGAGTTTGACTTCGCGATGCTGATCCCACCGTTTGCAGGTGTCGGTCTCAAAGCGTATGACAAAAACGGTGAAGATATGACAGAGAAGATCTTCGCACCAAACGGCTTCCTGAAAGTCGATGCCAACTACAATGCAGGTGCATACGAGAACTGGAAAGCTTCTGACTGGCCAAGAACCTACCAGAACCCTGAGTATAAAAACATCTTTGCTTGTGGTATCGCCTTTGCGCCGCCACACTTGATCTCCAAGCCTATGAGTTCACCAAACGGCACACCGATCAACCCGACACCGCCAAGAACAGGTATGCCTTCCGGTATCATCGGTAAAGCGGTTGCAGCCTCTATCGTTGACCTTATCAAGCATGGTGAAGATGCACACCTCCATGAAGCCTCTATGGCAGAGATGGGTGCGGCATGTGTGGCATCTGCAGGTAAAGGTCTGACAAACGGTACAGCGGCAGCATTGACTGTCTACCCTGTCGTTCCTGACTTTGAGAAGTACCCTGGTATCGGTCGTGACCTCGACTACACCTTCGGTGAGATCGGTCTTGCAGGACACTGGATCAAGCATATCCTGCATCACCTCTTCATCTACAAAGCGAAACTTAAGCCGGGCTGGACTCTGATCCCTGAATAATCCCTTACCGGGGGTTGTTCCAACCGAATTTAGAGAAAAAAGAATTAATATCAACAAGGAGAAATCATGGGAAGTGTAGACCACTCAATTGAAAAAAACATCAAAGCGTATGAGCCAAGCTTCGAAGCAATGGTACCGACACCATTCGTTAAATTTATGAGGACATGCCTGATCTGGCAGTTCATCCGATTTATCGTGATCAACATCAAAATGATCATCGTGGTTCAAAAAAGCCACTAAACCTCTGCGGGCACTGCCCGCACTCTTTTTCTTAACAATATTTTCCCAACCAATTTTTTAACATTTCAAAACTGTTTTGGTAAGTATTGTAACTCTTTTTCAACAAAGGATACCTCAATGGTCAAACCGTTAACTGTCTATCCCGATGACCGCATCCTAGCATGCGGCGATGTACGAAGCTTTGACGAAAGTGTCGGCAGACTCTTTGATGATATCATCGAGACGATGAAACACCACGATCTCGATGCTCTCAGTGCGATGCAGGTGGCACACCCGTTCAATATGTTTGTAGTAAAAAAGAGTGAAGAGTATCTTGAGTTTGCCAACCCCCGCATCCTGCAAAAGGACAAACCTTTCGAGGCGGAGGAGCGCAGCAGCTACTACCCCGATATCAGCGCCGTCGTTCCCCGTCATGAAAAGCTCAAGATCGTCTACGAAGACCGAAATGGCAAAACCTGCTATATGGATATCGACAACGACAGACACTTTGCCGCAATGTTCCAGCAGATGATGGACTTCTCCCTGGGCGGTACGATGCTCGACCGTATCGATAAAAAGCAGCGGGAAGCCATCCTCGATGCACTGGAGGGTAAAGGACTGATGCCACAGGTTGGCGATGTCTGCCCTACCTTCTCCCGAAAAGATTACTTTGTCTCCTTTGCCGACAAGGTACTCTTTTTTATGGGATTGAGTCTGCTTACACCACTCTTCATATCGGAACAAGCGACCATTGAAAAGATCTACCTCTTTGACAAGATCGCATTTCCCACTGTTCTGCTACTCATGGCAGGCTTTTTCCTCTATGCTTTTTACGAGTCCAAGAAGTATAAACAGTGCTCTTCATGTCAAGTCGGTAATAATATCGGCGTAGTGGTCAAACGGAGTGTGGCAGTGCTTGCATTTGCCGTGGGGGCATACTTTTTTGTCAATCCCTCCTAAGAAATTGAGCCACTTGATACATTTTATCTACAGATAGCCCTTGTTTTAAACCCAAACTACTGGTTTTTGAGGTACTCCAACCTCTCTTTCCGTCTTCTCCAATCAGGCATATAAAGATCCAAGTAGGCATAAAAACGGTGACTGTGATCAGCATGCACCAAATGTGCCAGTTCATGAAATACCACATACTCGATACACTCTGTAGGCTTCTCGATTAATTTCAGATTGAGATTGATATACCCTTTGGATGGATTACAGCTTCCCCATCGGGTTTTCATCTCACGAATGCAGATACGGTCTATCTCTTTTTGTACAAGCGGCTGATACTTCTCTATGGCTTTATAAAAATGGTGCTTGGCTTTTTGCATATACCACTGCTTTAACAGTTTCTTTTTGCGTTCAAGGTTATCTCTACGCTTCACAAAAACCTGCACATAACCTCTCTGAAGCTTCACACCCTCCTCTTGACTCTCTATCACCTTCAAGCGGTAGTTTCTCCCCAGATAACGCACATTTTCACCACTCACATACTCTTTTTTGACGCTATCTCTGTGCGCTTCAAAAAAAGCGATCTTTTTGTCGATCCACTCCGCTCTTTTTTTCAATACATACGCAATATCTCTCTCATCACTATGG
Source organism: Sulfurovum sp. (assembly GCA_027029065.1). Next base: position 77 of record JALVGO010000212.1, on the reverse strand, counting down.
GTTGGAGCCGTCAGGATCACTTCGCCGCTGGGTTTGACTTTGAGGTTGATGTGCTTGACGTCCTTTTTGACAATGAC
>JALVGO010000211.1:14249-27292 GCA_027029065.1 Sulfurovum sp. | reverse complement strand
TCGGTTAAGGTCTCTGTGTTTGTGGACGCGTATTATAGCACCGAACGTCACCCTTGTCAAGGGTTTTTCCAAAAAAATTTGAATTTTTTTCGGTTTTTTGCTTCACTTACATTATATATGGGGATTTGAACTTTTTTCTTTCGGTTTTTTGTAACTTTTCAGTATACTCCGCTTATGAAAAATCTAACACTCTCACTATTAACTGTATCTTTTTTACATGCTTCATCACCAACATCCGTAATATTGATGATCGGCGATGGTATGGGACCGGCTTATACAACTGCATACAGGTACTATCAAGACAGAAACAGTACTTCACACCGTTTCAACAAAACTGTATTTGACTCCATGCTTGTAGGGATGAATTCAACCTATTCCAGCAATTCGGAAATTACCGATTCGGCAGCGGCAGCCACAGCATTGGCATGTTCACATAAAAACGATAATGGTTTGATCGGATTCAAAAGTGATATTGACGGTCATATTATGACGCTCTTTGAGAGTGCAAAAAAGCATGGATATCAGACAGGTTTTGCCGTTGTGTGTAGTATGACCCACGCTACACCTGCTGCTTTTTTAGCAAAACATGGACACCAAAGAGACAATGAAGCAGAGATTGCAAAAGAGTATTTCAAACTTACCAATAAGGGAAAACTGAAATTTGATCTACTCATTGGCGGCGGAGAAAAATATTTTGAACAGGCATTTACAGATTTTAACAAAACTGCCGAAACGTTAGGCATCACCCTTTACAGAAACGGGTACGATATAGAGAAAATTACAAAACTCCCCGCCATGGCGTTTACGGTTTATGGGGACTACCCTCCCTTTTCTATAGATGAAAAGCAAGAAAACCGCTACCGCATCACAACCATGACAAAACGATCCTTGCAACTGCTTGGAAAGAAACCTTTTTTCTTTATGGTTGAAGGATCTCAAATTGACTGGTGTGGGCATCTTAATGATATTGCGTGTGCAATGCATGAGATGGATGATTTTGCCAAAGCGGTAGAGGTCGCCAAAGTGTATGTTGATACACACCCTGACACACTGCTTGTCGTGACTGCTGACCACTCAACAGGCGGCCTTGCGGTAGGTGACATGGTCGACAAGAAAAACAAAGCCCTCAGTACCGAAGAGCGGGCCAAAACATATACCTGGTACAAAAATATTATTAAGCAGGTTAAAGGCTCATCGTATGCTATTGCCAAAGCGCTGCGAGAGAGCGCAGATATCAACCAAACATTTCAAAAATATACCGGTATAACACTCAAGAATGCAGAATATCGGGAGATCGAAAATGCCAAGCGAACCAAAAAGAAGAAAATCAGGGAAATTGTCAATGAGATTATCAACAAGCGCTCCCATACAGGCTGGAGTACACATGGTCATACTGCTGTAGATGTCCAAACGTTTGCTTATGGCAAAAAGAGCAAAAAATTTAGAGGCTTTATGGATAATACAGATATTTCAAAAAAATTATTTGAAGTAATAGAGGGCAAATAAGAAGATAGTGGTGCTGCATGCGTAAAATGCATGCATATGACAGAAGCTATCGCACTTATGCGATAGGCTCTGCCTTCTTGACATCGTAAAGGATATCGTCCATTGGGTGGCGGTACATTGGCATTGCCAATCTTTTTTCATCAAGTACGTGACCAATGAATCCGATGGATCTACCAACGATAAAGAATGCATTGAGTGTACCAGACTCGATAAACTCATCGATCTCAGGTTCACTGTACCCAAGTGCTCTCCACATATCTACCATCAGAATTCCGATAGTACCATCCACATTGAGAATGAGGTTCTCTTTTTTGGATGTTGTCAGTGCTTCGACTGTTCTTGCATAGTCAAGCAGCGGTGTCGCAGGGAAGTTCTCTGCTGCAAAGTCCATGAGACCTTTTACACGAAGGTCAGGATTCTTCAGGGACTTGATTCTGTGACCGATACCAGGAATCGGTATACCCTCTTTCTTCATATAGCCAAGGAACTCTTTTGGTGAAAGATCGTTATCGTCAGCATACTTAAAGTACTTCGCCGCACCATCGATAGCACCACCAAATCTTGGACCAATTGTCAGAAGCCCTGTTACGAGTGATTCAACAACAGACTTTCCTGCACGTGCAGTAACTTTTGCATTATGTGCACCGGAAACGGCAGGACCGTGGTCTGCAACCGTTTTGATCACTGTTTCAATGAACTCTGTTGCCCATTTCGGATACTGTTTTTTGAACCAGAGCAGTGAGATAACATCACCGATACCCTTGCCTGTGCTTGGAAGCGCTACAGAAGAGATAGGGAAACCTGCGTAAGTTGCCTCTTCGCCTCTGTCATCAGAGATCGTACAGATAAACTGCTTCGGTCTTCTGTATGCAGGAATCGTATTGATCGCCGGCTCTGGAATATCTTTGATGATTCCCTCTGCATGAAGCTCTTTATAGACACCGTTGATGACTTCTGGAAGGTCATTGAATGAAGCCGGTACATGGATACCTGCCTCTTTCATCGCTCTGTTTTTCGCTTCAGCCGTCTCTCTGTCATCATTTGCAGAGGCACCTGCGTGACCAAACTGTACGCCAGAGTCATAATACTTCGCAATTGTACCGATACACCATGCGATGATAGGCTTTTTGATCTTACCGGATTTAACCGCTTCAATCACTTTGTACTCTTCTGTACCACCGACTTCGCCAAGAAGAACCATGTATTTGACATCCGGGTTCTCTTCCATTCTGAGCAGGTTGTCGATAAATACAGAACCAACGAATCTGTCACCACCGATAGCAACACCTTCTGCAATGCCGTCAGCATTGATAGAAATGATGTTTGACAGCTCATTAAAGAGACCTCCAGAACGTGTTACCAGACCACAAGATCCAGCTCTGTGGAGCTTGGAGTTGATGATGTTGTCGATCGTACCACCGATGTTGGCAATTTTGAATGCACCCGGAGAGATCGCACCGACAGTTGCCGGTCCGATCACGGTAACACCCTTCTCTCTTGCGTAAGCGTTCATACCGCGTGCAAGTCTCTCAGGAATACCTTCCGCAGTGATCATAATGGTTTTGAAACCACCGATATTAAGTGCTTCCATTGTTACATCATATGCTGTTCTGAATGATGCAAAGTTAAGCAGTACATCTGCCTGCGGCTGTGCTGCTTTTGCCTCTTCAGTACTTTTGTAAAGAGGGATCATCACCTCGTCAGCACCCCAGAAAAACTTCTCAAATTTGTTAGACGAAGTTGGCGCAACGATTGCTGCAACAGAAGGTTTCTCTCTTTTGATTACATAGTCATAATCCAGCATTCTCTGGATCGCTGTTTTATTGTTGTTCCAAAAAATTGCTTGTGTATCTTTAGTAAATAGTCTTGACATTCTTTTCTCCCTACTTCTCTTCTAGTGCCATACGAACGATATCTGTCACGTGTGTCTCAGGACCGTAAACCTCGATAGGAATCTCCAGTCTGTCGGCTGCCTCTTTGATATCTTTCAGACCTTTTTCATAGTTTGGTCCACCACGTCTGACGTAGACTCTTACACCTACCTCTTTCATCTTTTCAGCATACTCTTCAAATGCCTGGATGATACCGGTAAAGGTCTTTGCAACATCGGTAAAGTTTGCGATCGCACCACCGATAATAAGAATTTTGTCACGTCCTTTGCCATCTTTTTCTCTGGTCATCAGATCAAGAATCGTCTCTGCATAGAACTTGGTTTCACCGGTAGTCGGTCCTCCGGAATACTCACCATAGTTTGCCAGGTCATCAATACCTGCAAAGTCAGCAATGGTGTCTGCATACACAACTGATGCACCACCACCGGCAACCATTGTCCAGATACGTGCTTCCGGCTTGAGCAGTGTCAATTTCAGTGATGCACCTGTTTTGGCATCTGCCTCTTCGATCGCTTCTACTTCCGGAGATTTCGATTCCATACCAAATGCTGTAGGATACTCGATGTCACCCCAGTGATCAACCATCATAAAACCAGCGGTATCATCAAGCTTTGCAACCATATCGAGTAGTTCTACATTGTTGCCCTGAAGTACGAATGGGTTGATTTCAAGGTATGCGAAGTTAAGCTCTCTGTATGCTTTAAAGAACCCGATAGCAAACTCAGCAAACGCCTCTTTGTCCTCAGGCTTGACATCAGCAGGGATATTCTCTCTGATCTTCGCTTCGATCTCCTCTTCAGTAGCAGTGATAGGGAACGCTACTTCAGTAACTTTTTCGTCCCATCCCTCTTCTACTTCCATACCACCTTCGGCAGACATATAAAGAACATCTTCGTCACCGACAACAGTTGCAGAGATGTAGTACTCTTCACTCTGATCATGCGGAGTGAACGGCTCGACAATGAAGTGTGTCAGGTAGTCTTCTGAAGGATCACCTGCAGGAGTGTCTCCGTCAAATGAGAAGTAAACCTTCTGCTTTTGGGCTCTTTTTTCATCGATCCACTTTGCAGCATCTTCCAGTGTCACATCACCAGGCTTGTTGACTTTGAAAAGAACCAGACCGTTCTTTCCTCTTTTACCAAACAGCATGTCCGGCTTTGCAACAAGAGGCTTCTCAGCCAACCATGGATGGGTGGTTTTTGCAGCCTCTCTCAGTTCGTCACCTGTTTGAACCAGTATCGTCTGATACGGGTAGTTGAAGTTTGGAAAGTATACATCCCAATGTCTTGCCAAGATCGACTTGGCGTCATACTCTCTAATTGCCTTTTGAGCCATCGAGTTCTCCTTTAATTTTGTTCGTTAAAGTGTATCATGCCGCTGATTTAAGTTTCGTTTGTCTAATCAAAACGATAAGAATTCTATAGATATTGTGTATTTTGGAAACAGTTTTCCCGTTCATTTTATCTGTTGCAGGCAGATATGCCGTAATAGCGAAGCTGTAATGCTTCGCGTCCTTTCGCATCGTAACACTTGACACCTCTCTTTTTGAGTTCCATCGCAAGAAAATAGGGATCGTAGATCCGGTTTGCAAAATGTTTTCCGTGCTGCTTCAAATAGAGATAGAGCGGCTTGTTGAAGATGATGGCTGCAACACTGAGCACAAGGGGGAAAATAACCACATAGAAAGCATAACGGTAGCGTTTTTGAAACTGCGGCAGGCGTACTCGCATGCTGTGATTGAACACATCGACCATAGCGATCGTGGAGATCATCACGTAGGGAGCAAAGTCGGTAATATAGACCTTTTGTCTGATCGAAAGCAGAAGGGAGACTGCCAGTGCCGTAAATGAGATATACCACATCAGGGTTTTTTTCTCCCGAAGCAGAATACGGTACATGGCATAGAAGAAATAGAGAAACAGTAACGGAGAAAATACCGTGGCATACAGCCCGAATATTTCTATAAAGTGCCCGGAGGGACGTCCGCCTATCTCGATGCCTTTTGCCAGATATATAAATGCGATGATAAACGCTGCTGAGAGGACGGAAAGCTGTTTGTCCCTGTGTGCAATACCGTAAAAAAGCAGTGCGAGAAAAAAGATGGTCGATGCTTCATGGATAAAAAAGAGTGCCAGCATAATAAGCGGCAGTACCGGAAAATGCCTGCGTTCATACAATAAAACAAAAAAGAGTACCAGTGCCAAAACAATGATACCGACATTTGCCAGTGCACTTGCGGTCATGATACCGGGCAGGAACATGAACAGTGCTGTAGAGAGATAGACATCTTCGCGCTTTGCAAAATAACGCTGACTGAGCTCATAAAAAATACGCAGACTCAAAAAAGCGAAGATCAGAAAAAAGAGACGCATTCCCAACTCGTTGGGAATGATCATTCTTCCCCAATGCATCAGCAGAGAGACAAAATCGTTGGCATGATAGAAGTTCCTCGCCTCATGAGGTGTGACAGGGGTTGTGTATGCCAGATAGACCGAAGCAGAGATGTAGAGTATCAGAAGCCAGAGAAAATGCTTCTTTTTCATCTCTGCCTCCTCTGTTTAGAGTTTGAGAAAATTGTCAAGCATCTCGTGTCCATATTCGCTCATAATGGACTCGGGATGAAACTGTACACCGTAGACAGGCTTGTCTTTGATCTGAAGCGACATGATCTCTTCATCATCTTTGCTGTGTGATGTAGGAATGATATGTTCCGGAAGGTTCTCTTTGTTCACGGTCAAAGAGTGGTAGCGTGTTGCACGGAACTCCTTTGGAAGATCTTTGAAAATCGGGGTCTCTGCATCGATTTCAACCTGAGAGGTCTTGCCGTGCATCATCTGTTTTGCCCGGATCACCTCTGCGCCAAATGCCTGTGCAATACTCTGATGCCCAAGACAGATGCCAAAGATCGGTGTTGTATCTGAAAATGCTTTGATGACATCGAGTGTCACACCCGCTTCATCGGGTGTAGAGGGACCCGGAGAGAGGATGATCTTCTCAGGATCCAATGCTTTGATCTCCTCAATGGTCATCTCGTCATTTCGGATCACCTTCAAATCTGCTCCCAGTTCTCTGCAGTACTGTACGACATTGTAGGTGAAACTGTCATAGTTGTCTATCATTAATACCATAATATTACATTCCTCGTGATTTAGGGATATATTTTAACATAACTTTTTAGTAGACCTTCAACTCATTGTAGAGGCTGTCACGCTCTACGGGCACAAAACCGGCATTTTTGATCATGGCTACAAAGTCATCGAGTTTCATACCGTTGGCGGAGGCTGCGCCCGCAGCGGACTGGATCGCCTCTTTTTCTATGGTGCCGTCAAGATCATCGGCACCGAACTCCTGTGCAATGAGTGCAAGGTTGATCGTGGAGGTTGCCCAGTAGGCTTTGATATGGGGGATGTTGTCCAAAAGAATCCGTGCAATGGCATAGGTCTTGAGGATCTCCTGTCCTGTAGGGAACGCTGTTACTTTTAAAAAGTTGTTCTCTCGCTGATAGACAAGCGGAATAAAGGCATTGAAGCCGCCTGTTTCATCTTGAAGGTCACGCAGGCGAAGCATATGGTCAATGCGGTGCGCCTTGCTCTCTACATGCCCAAAGAGCATCGTAGCATTGGACTCTCTGCCCCTTTCGTGCCATTTGCGGTGTATTTCAAGCCACTGCTCAGAGGTCACTTTGCCTTTGCAGAGGTATTCGCGTACACCCTCGTCAAAAATCTCTGCACCGCCGCCGGGCATGGAGTCTACACCGTTTTGAATCATCAGATCGAGTACCTCATCGTAGCTGAGCCTGTACTGGCGGTGCAGAAAATCGATCTCGGCAGCCGTCATCGCCTTGATGTGCACTTCGGGCAGTGCCTCTCTGATCTTTCTAAATGCTCCCATATACCACTCTACCCCGTCATTGGGGTTGTGTGCAGAGACAATATGCAGCTCTTTGGCACCGTTGGCTGCTGCCTTTTTGGCAATGTCGACAATCTGCTCATGGGTCATTGTATACTGGTTTGGATTTTTTCTGCTGGCAGAGTAGGCACAGAACTTGCAGATGTCAGCACAGACATTGGTTGGATTGATATGACGGTTGATATTGAAAAAACTTTTATTGCCGTATTTTTCTCTTCGTATTTCATCGGCGAGTTCACCAAGCGTATAGAGGTCAAGTTCGTAGAGTGCTTCACCCTCTTGCCGGTTCAGCCGCTCGCGATTGCGTACTTTTGCTATCAGATCCATAGGAACATCCATAATTAATTTTGGGTATTATAACACTAATAGATTAGGGCACATCTAAAAACCCTAGATACTCATAACATTTCTATGCTTTAGTGCTAGACAAGGCACACTTTTGAAGACCTAGCCGTAGCTAAGTCGAAAAAGTGTAACGCCGTATAGTGCAAAGCAGAGGAATGCCCGAAGGGTGGGTTTTGCTAAACCCATTATGAGTGTCTAGGGTTATTAGATGTGCCCTCAGGAGAGAAAGTGAACACCCTAAAACGTCAGATTGAAGCCTTGCTGTATGAAAATGCACCCGATATTGAGGTTGCAAAGCTGCTGAAAAAAGAGATCAAAAGCTATTTTGAAACACTTGAGGAGACCTTTTCCCATACAGGGGGGAAAGATTTTCTTGTCAAGCACACCAAAAAGATCGATACAATCCTCAAGCTCATCTATCAGGTTGCTCTGAGGTCTATGTTCGGTGACTATCTGCCTATGAAGAATGCCATTCCTGTCGGTCTGGTCGCCCTTGGAAGCTACGGACGTGAGCAGCTTTGTGTCTACTCCGATATTGACCTGATGATTGTCTACCGGGAGATCCCCGGATACAATGTCAAAGAGCTGATCGAAAAGATTCTCTATATCCTGTGGGATACCGGCTTGAAACTCGGTCACAGGGTACATACGGTCGAGGAGTTGTACGATGTCTCCAAAACCGATATTACCATCAAAACGGCGTTGATCGAGTCACGCTTTATCGAGGGCTCCCATTTTATCTGGACCCATACACAAAATGCCATAGAACGCATCCGTCATGACCATGTAGAACGTTTCATTAGAGAGAAACTGGAAGAGCAGGCGCAAAAACACCAAAAGTACCCTCTGACGATGGAGCCAAACCTCAAAGAGGGGGTTGGCGGTTTCCGCGATGCCAATCTGGTGTTTTGGATCGGCAAGGTACGTTTCCATGTCAATACCATCAAAGACCTGCCGGAAAACATTGTCGAAGAGAAAGAGTACCGTCCCTTCCGCATCGCACTGGAGTTTCTCTTCCGTGTACGCTCCGCGCTTCACCTTGCCGCACACAAAAAAGAGGACAAGCTCCGGCTCGACCTGCTTCCCTCTGTTGCCAAACTGCTTGGGTATGAAGAGAGCCAGCAGGGGCATATGAAGTTTGCCAAAAAAGTAACGGAGTCTTTAAAGATCATCCGGCTCTACAGTACAATATGGCTTGAGAGGCTCACATACGAATATATGGATCCGCCTTCAAATAAACGTTTCATCTACCCCAAGGGGAAAGATTTTAACAGTATGCTCAAACATATGTGCAAAGAGGCGCAGACTCCCTTCAGGGCTCACCCGACATTTTTACGTGCCCTCATCGATGCGTCAAGACCTGAACGACCGGACAAGGCACTCTACAGAACCATTAGAGAGATATTTTACCAGCCCTACGCCTACTCCATTCTTTCGACACTCTCCTATGCAAGGCTGCTTAAATATACGATTCCGCCCATCAAAAAAGTGGTTGATCTACCACAATTTGACGGCTATCACCAATATGCTGTCGATATCCACTCTCTGCGCTGTGTCTACCATCTTGAGCATATTGCCGATGCATCGATCGAAACACTCTATCAGGCACTCTCCAAAGATGAAAGAGCGATGCTCAAACTGGTTACCTTTTTGCACGATGCCGGCAAAGGACGAAAACGGGACCATCACTATGTCGGTGCCTCCCTTTTCAAGATTTTTGCACAGAAGCTAAATATGCAGCCGCAACTGATCGAAGCGGGAGAGCGGCTTATTCAGTACCATACCCTCATGAGCAATGTCGCCCAGAGAGAAGATCTCTACAGTGAAAAGATCATCTTTGGCTTTGCATCCCATTTTCCGAGCAAAAAACTGCTCGATATGATCTACATCCTTACCTATGCCGACATGAACGGTGTGGGCAGCGATATCTACAACTCTTTCTCTGCAAAGCTGCTGCGTACACTCTACAAACACTCGCTTGAGGTGCTTGGGCGTACTGCCATGCTCGATGAGGCTGCAAAACGCGCCAAAAAGGAGCAGGCGCTTAAACGCCATCCTGACTTCAAAGCACTCAAACGCTCCCGGCAGAACAAAATACTGCAGATGCCTTCAAACCTGCTCTTTCTGCGCTACCGTCCGGAGAGGATCATCGAGATTGCCAAAAAAGCGTTTGAAACGGAACACTTCACCTACCACATCAGCAACCGTGACTATCTCACTATAGAGATCATTCGTGCCGACTCCATCAACCTGAGCTATCTTCTAGGAAAACTCAGCACCCTTGAAGTGGTCAATATGGATATCAGCAAACTCTTCAATGAGCTCAAATACTTCAAGATCGACTTTGCAACCCGTGTAGATGACGATGAGATAGGGCTGATCGAGCAGATCATCAACGATGCATTCGATCCGACCAAAAAGAGCATCGACAAAATACCGCTGATCAAGCGCGAAGATATAGACATTGACTGTGAACACTCCAAAAGCTATGCGATTATGCATCTAAGAAGCAAAAACCAGCGGGGATTGCTTGCCTATATCATTGATATGTTCGATGAAATGGGTATTGACATCGTTACTGCAAAAGTGCACACACTCAAAAACCGTGTGCGTGACATGTTCCTCATCGAAAAGAATGGAAACTTTTGCCATAATACGGAACGAATTATTGAAAAACTCACAACAGACAAAAAGGAAGCATAGATGTGCGGAATTGTCGGCTATATCGGACCAAAAGAGAAAAAAGAGATACTGCTTGAGGGGCTGCAGGAGCTGGAGTACAGAGGGTATGACTCCGCGGGCATTGCTATTATTGAGGGGAAGAAACTGCATAACTTCAAGGCAGTGGGAAAGCTTGAAAACCTGAGAGAAAAAACAAAAGACTATATATCCGAAGGCTTTGGTGTTTCCATTGGACATACCCGCTGGGCAACACACGGTAAACCCACCGAACTCAATGCACACCCGCATCTTGGTGCCTACTCCTATGTGATACATAATGGTATCATCGAAAACTATCAGGAGCTAAAAAAAGAGCTTCAGGAGGAAGGAGTCAGTTTCCTCTCCCAAACCGACACGGAAACCATCGTACACCTTTTTGAAAAGTATCATAATGCAGGGGCAACCCCCTTTGAAGCATTTCAAAAGACTATCGGGCGGCTGGAAGGGGCATACGCAACACTCCTCATCACCGAAGCGGCACCCGATACGATCTTTTTTGCCAAAAACGGCTCACCCATGCTTATTGGATTTGGTGACGAGGATGTCTACTTTGCCTCTTCGGATACCCCAATTATCGGGAAAGCCAGTGAAGTATATTATCTTGAAGATGGTGAGTATGGGTATGTACATAACCATACTGTACATCTTTTTGATGCCCATGGCGAAAAAACGTTTGTCAAACAGCCGCTCATTGCCGACAAAGCGATGGCACAGAAAGACGGCTACCGTTTCTTCATGGAAAAAGAGATCTACGAACAGAGCCGCGTGATGGGAGAGACCATGATGGGGCGTGTGCTTGAAGACAGCATTGTCCTCGATGAACTTGAAGAGGGCTTTTTTGACGGCATCAATGCCATCAAAATCTGTGCCTGCGGTACCTCCTACCATTCCGCTTTAACGGCAGCTTACCTCTTTGAACGGTTGGCAAAGGTACGCTGTGATGTCGAGATCGCTTCTGAGTTCCGGTACAAAGAGCCTCTGCTGACAAACGATACCCTCTTTGTCACGATCAGCCAGAGTGGTGAGACTGCCGATACCCTTGAAGCACTCAAAATGGCAAAACGTGCGGGACTGAAGAGTCTGAGCATCTGCAATGTCGATAACTCCTCCATCGTCCGTGAGAGCGACACTGCCATCCTGACACGTGCAGGCATCGAAAAAGGGGTTGCCAGTACCAAAGCCTTTGCAACACAGACCATGGTGCTCTGGATGCTGGCACTCTATGTCGGTCAGGAGAAAGGTACTATCGACAACACTGCACTTAAGCAGGAGATCGATGCTATGCTTCACACACCCAAAGCACTTGTGGTAACCGATGCACTCCATGCAAAGCTGCACAGACTGAGCAAACGCTACCTGCATGGACACGGCTTCTTCTTCATAGGACGTGACATCTTCTATCCGCTTGCGCTTGAGGGTGCCCTCAAACTCAAAGAGATCAGTTACCTGCACGCAGAGGGCTACCCCGCCGGAGAGATGAAGCATGGACCCATCGCACTGGCAGACAGCGAACTCTTTACTATTGCGCTCATGCCAAAAACCATGCACTATGACAAGATCAAATCCAACGTAGAGGAGCTTAGCGCCAGAGATGCCACCATCTGTGCCATCTCACCACTGCCTTTCGAGCTTGCCGATGATTTTGTACAGACCAACTACAGTTCTCACCCTATGGTTGAGTTTTTCGAGATGATGGTCGTTACGCAGCTGCTTGCACTTGAAATATCAGTAAGATTGGGGAATGATGTAGATATGCCGAGGAATTTGGCAAAATCGGTGACGGTGGAGTAGAAATATATTTGGTGTTGTTACAGGCAACACCCTATAACCGTGATACCCAATACTCAGGTTCTTTGTACAAACTTGCAATAGCCACAATCAAAATAATGTGATCTCTTTTTTGATATATGACACCATAAGGAAATGTTTTAACCAGACACCGTCTTGTGGATGCCGAACTTTTTGTCCATGCGTCAGGATAAGATGCAATCAGTTCAATACTGTTTTTAACCTCTTCAACAAAACGGTAACCTAAGTCTTTTTGCTGAAACTCATAATACATGAAAATATCATTCAGCTCTTTTTCCGCTGCTTCTAAAAACGCTACAGAAAACATAGATTATTTTTGATACTTCGCAAATATCTCATCGGCACTTACGGTAGACAACACCCCTTTTTCATACGCCTCAACTCTCGCTTCTGCCTCTTTTGCCCAAACAGTTTCTATCTCTTTATCTATAGGGTGCAATGAGGCAAGAATCTTCTCTACCAACTGTAATTTGTCAAGGGATTTCAATGGGGAAACTTCTAAAAATATCTCTTCTACAACTGACATAACAATCCTTCTTGAGGGCTTGGAATATTATAACATATTTTCAAACCACTCTTTACACAACTGCCGATAGAGTACCTTGTACGCTTCAAGCTTTTGAGGGTGGTATGTCCCCTCAAAATAGGTTTCACAAAAAAATGTCTCATGCTCCTGATTGAGAGCGAACTCTACACAGACTGCTGCAATGTCAGCATAACAGTCATTGTATCCTGCATATTCGTAATCGATGAAGGTCAGGGTATGGTCATCTTCCCAAAGCATATTTTTGGGATTTGGGTCATGATGGCACAGAACCGGATGCTTATCATACACCGCAAGGGTACGGCATGCCTTTTGTA
>JALVGO010000211.1:0-14149 GCA_027029065.1 Sulfurovum sp. | reverse complement strand
GCATATTCGTAATCGATGAAGGTCAGGGTATGGTCATCTTCCCAAAGCATATTTTTGGGATTTGGGTCATGATGGCACAGAACCGGATGCTTATCATACACCGCAAGGGTACGGCATGCCTTTTGTAGCTCTGGAGTCTTTTCTCGAATATGTGCAGTCAGATCAACTATTGGTGCATCACAGGAGATGGTATGCAGTGTTTGCAGTGTTTGGGCAAGGGTTGCAAGTGCTGTCTTGTTAAGTGTTGTCCGGTGTGACCCGGGTACCCATGCCATGAGTACCCATGTAGAGGCTTCATTTTCTAACAGTACAGAAGGAGCAATGCCCTGCTTGGCAGCACACTTTTGTATGGCTATTTCAGCCTGACGGTCGATGTTTGCTTGCTGAAATACCCGAAGCAGATAACGGTGTTGTCGGGTTGTTACAAGATAGTTTAGATTACAATAGCCCTGAGATGCAACCTGGGTGATGCTTTCAACAGGATCATCTTTGAAAAAATCATACTTTTCAAGTACGGCTCTGTTCACGGTACGCCTTTTTCCAGCTTGCATAGCCGTAAAATGCCAAAATGACATAGAGTACGAAGAGTACGATGGTGGCAAGGTAGCCTGAACGGTAGTAAAGCACGGTTGCGACAGAGTCAACTACCATCCAATAAAGCCAGTTTTCCAATACTTTCTTTGCCATCATCCATGTAGCGATCCCGGAGAAAACCATCACAAATGCATCATGGTAGGCAAATTTGGCACCGGCATAGGTGGAGGTGAGGTACCCCAGAAGTGTGGTTCCGGCAATTCCTCCGAGAATAAAAATTAGATGGTGTTTGGGGCGCCATTTGCTAATGGAGAGGGTTTCGCCCTGTGCATCTTTTTTCCATAACATAAAACCATACACTGCCATGACCATATAGTAGAAATTGAGGATAGACGATGCTACCAAGGCACCATCCCAGAAGATAACCGTGTAGATCAGTGTGCTGAAGAAGGCAAACGACCATGCCCACTGTGACTCTTTGGCAGCCAGAATGACATAGGCAATGCCAAGCAGTGTCGCGGTGATCTCCCAGCCGGACATTTGAGCGAAAGCTTCTGTAATTCCTGCAATGCTCACATCCATTTAAAAGCGGCCTTTCCTGTCCTCACCGACAATTTTGATAACAAAGACCGATTGCGGCATCGTTTCAAATACCGCTTTCATCTCACCCGTCAGCAGTCCCATGACGACATCGTATTCACCGTACACCTGCGTACTGAGCTCCGTACGGACAATGTTGACCCGCTGTTCGCGCGCCAATCTTTCAATAAACGCAGAAATGGGCTTTTCAAACTCGCTTTGCAGTGGGTACATACTGATATCGATGGAGACTTTCATATCCTATCCTTTAAAAATCATATGATAGCGTAAATCCAAAGGTTCTTGGATCTCCTTTTTGTGTATAGAGCTCAGACTCATACCCGTTGGCAGGGTTGTTCCCAAAGTAGAATCCCCGGGTTTCGTAGGTCTCGTCTGTCAGGTTTCTTCCCCATACTGTTGCCGTCCAGCTTCCATATACATAGTTCAGACTGCAGTTTACGAGTGCGTACGCTTCGGATTTCTGGTCATGTGTATTGGAGAAGTAGTAACTGCCTCTGCCCTCAACGTTGCTTCTGAAAATCCAGTTCTCAAGGAATGTATAATCAAACCCGAGATTGTACTGGTATTTAGGGGACTGAGCCGGTGCACGCCCTGTCAAGTCGGCAGTATATTCGTCAAACTCCGCATGCAGCAGTCCAAGCTGCGCAAAGAGGTGTAGTGCTTCTGTCGGATAGTAGTCCGCCTGCGCCTCCAGTCCGTAGTAGCTTGCTTTTGCCGCATTGGAGAGGTAGTCTGTAAAGCTGTGTTCATCTTCCTGATAGAGCTTGACCTGCATATCTCTGCGCTTGCCGTAGAAAAAATTGATACGGGTGATCAGCGCATCATCGAAGAATGTAGCGTTCTGCCCTACATCAAGGTTCCACAAAGTCTCTGTCTCAAAACGTTTTTCCGACTCAGGCAGTGTGGTACCGGCATTGACACCACCGGGTTTGTAGCCGCGTGAGAGTATCGCATAATAGTGCTCAGTATCGGTACGGTCATAGGTAATACCTACTTTTCCGCCAACCATCGTCTCGTCATTGTCAATAACAACACTGTTGGAGTCATCGTAAGACATATCCCACTTCTCGACACGCAAACCGGCAATGACGGTTGTCTGCGTATTTACATGCATATCGAGCTGACCATAGAGTGCTGCATTTTTAGAGGTGTAGCTGCTGTTAAAGTGCTCCTGCGCACCGTAGTCGGTAGGATGGTAGCGCTGCAGATCTTCATCATACTTCTTGCCGTAAATGCCAACTGTCCAGTCTGTTGTCTCGGCAAAGATGCGCCCTGCTTTGTTTGACATCAGACGCATATCAAAATCAGTCTGTGTTTTGTCACGGTCATACGAGTCAAACCCGCGGTACGGCCAAAGGTCATCACTGAATGCACCGACATAACTCCAGTCTTCATCATAGCTGTAGAGTGATCCGGTACTGGAGTGTGTCAGTGCCGTGACCATACGCACCGTGTCGAAATCATAGGTAGATTTGAGGGCAACAGCATCGGCCTTTTGACTGTCCTCTCCGGGCTGATCAGACTGGGTTGTCCGTGTGTTTTGCAAAGAAAAGGCATCGTACCCGTTGTCAATATCGGCATGGATGTAGTTCAGGTCGATCGTATGGCGGTCACTGACAAGCCATCTCAGCTGCGTCTTAATAGTCAGCTCATCGATATTGTTGGTATCTTCACGTCCAAGATAACTGTTTTTCATATAGCCGTCACTACTGTTTTGGAAAACACTGATACGCCCAAGCAGTCTGTCATTGATCAATGTACCGCCTACGGCAGCACCGAGGGTATAGCTGTTGTAGTTCCCCACACCTGCTTCAATGTGCCCTTGGGTCTCTTTGGTAGGCGCATTGCTCTCTACTGTGACAATCCCCGCCATACCGTTGGCACCAAATGTCGTTCCCTGCGGTCCTCTGAGTACCTCGATCTGCTTCACATCAAACAGTATCGCCCCAAGACCAAGATGGGAAAAGTCGATCCCGTCAATGATCAGCCCTACCGAAGGGTTGATAGGCGTCTCAAACTGGCTTCGCTCCCCGATACCTCTGATCTGGATATATTTGGCTTTGGAGGCACCTGCTGTGAAATTGACATTGGGCAGTGTGCCGACCACCTCAGGCAAGGAGAGCTGTGTTTTGTCAGCAAGCTGTGCCTCATTCAGTACAGAGACACTCCCGTCGGTTTGAGAAAGTTTTTTGGCTCTAAAGTCTGCATTGACAACGATAGGATCGAGACTGATCTCTTCGGCTGCAAACATCTGTGTGCCCAGTGCTGCTACAGCCGCAAATGAGAGTGGTAAAAGTCTATAGTTCATGGTTTCCCTTGTTATTTGAAATTGAGTTCTCTGACAAATCACCGGTTTCGCTCGATAGCTCTGTTGGTAATGATTCAGAGGGTTAATATGTCATACGCAGGAAAAGTTGCAGATTTGAAGCACAGCAGTCATCAAAGCAGTACAACTCTTCCTTACGCCGGTATTGTCCGGGTCAAGTTCTGCGGGTGGTATCTCAGCTCTATGGAGCACCCCGAGAGTTTATTACCGCACCAACAGATAATCTGAACTTTTGATACAGCAATTTCGTTCACAGGCAAGGCAGATTTTCACAGGACTAGCCGGAGGCTAATTCAAGAAAATCTAACACAGCATGTGGGCGAAAGTGCTGCACCCATTGGGGAGGACGATACGAGGCAACTTGCACGCAAAAAATCTTTGAATTGTCTACAGACAGTCCTTCAGATTTGTTAACGTACATCTTGCCTCGTCTCATCCTCTCAAAAGCTCAGATTATCTGTTGGTTCGGTAATAGGCTACGTTATACATTACAATTGGTTTGAAAATGCTTAAATAAGAGTAATATTATCTTATTTAAAAAATAGGCTCTTTACGTTCAGCAACATCTGTATTGTATGCCAAAGAAAGCGCCGATGCATCTTTGAGTTTTTCATAGAGAAAATTTTTGGACTGTTTGACACTCTGCGCAAGCGAAAGCCCCTGTGCCAGATGTGCAGCAATGGCAGAAGAGAGCAGACAGCCTGTACCGTGGGTATGTGATGTCTCGATACGCGGTGTACTGAAACGGGTGATACTTGAATGTTCCACAAGGTAGTCTACTGCATCACTCTCTACACTGTGTCCACCCTTGAGCAGTACATTCCTTGCTCCGAGCATAAAGAGTGCCTCTGCCATCTTCGGCACCTCTTTCGCCCTCCCCTCATAACTGCCGCCAAGCAGTGCATTGGTCTCTGGAAGGTTCGGGGTGACAAGCCGGCACAGCGGAAAGAGTTTATATATCATAGCCTCTATGGCATCGGATTCCAGCAGCGCTTTGCCGCTGGAACTGACCAGTACCGGGTCAAGTACGACATTGGTGATATTGTGCGCTTTGAGTATCTTCGCAACTGTTTCAACTATTTTTTTATTGGCAAGCATCCCTATTTTGACAGCATCCACGCGTACATCTTCCAACAAAGTTTCAAGCTGGCTATACAGTATAGACTCCGAAACAGCTTCCACCGCTTTGACCCCAGTAGAGTTCTGTGCCGTCACTGCTGTGATCACACTTAGCGCGTATCCGCCAAGCGCATGGACAGTCTTGGTATCCATCACCACTCCCGCACCTCCATACGGATCATACCCGGCAATGCTCAGTACAGTCGGTGTATATTTAGATGCCATAACGTTCAAAGACCTCCATAAGCGCTTTGGTTTTTGCTTTGGAGATATTGCCTCTTTCATCAAGTACACCGGAGATCATCGCAATACCGCTTGCCGCTTTGGTTTTTGCTACCATTTCGATGTTGTCAATGGTAATCCCCCCAATCGCCACAACCGGATAATCCACTGCCTCTGCCCAGCGCTTGAGCAGTTGTGTACCTACTGTATCATACTTTAGTTCTTTGGAGATAGGTACAAACACAGGACCGATGGCGATGTAGGAGGGTTCAAACCCCAGTGCAATATCTATCTCTTCGGGGGTATGGGTACTGATGCCAAGCCGAAGCCCTGCATTGTAGATCGCATCGATGTCTGCCTCCTGAATGTCCTCCTGCCCAAGGTGAATACCGTAGGCATTGTGCCTGATGGCAAGCTGCCAGTAGTCATTGACAAAAAGACGCACATCAAACGCACGAGAGACTTCAATAGCATTAACTATCTCCTCTTCAAGTGCCCTGCCCTCTATATCTTTCACCCGCAGCTGTGCCGTAGTAATGCCACACTCATACAGTGGACGCAGTTTCTCTGCTCTGTCTACAACCGGATAGATACCAAGAGCTGTTTCGTCACATTTTGGGAATCGCATTGGTCTCCTTTTTTAATTTACCCACATATGCGGGCAACCACAAGAATTGCCCCTACAATTCAATAGAAGCATTGCACAGCAATGCATACCTAAACTATTCACTCTTCTCTATTCACTCTTCACTCAAATAGTTGCATTCGCAACTATTTGCCCTGGTGCCAAAACGGCGTTCCAACCGTCGGTGTAGAAGGAGAGGCGAACTCCCGCTCCTGCATCGCTCCTGCCTCATACCCCATGCGTCCTGCTTCTACTGCCAATGCAAATGCCTTTGCCATCGCTACAGGGTCTTGTGCAAGCGCTACTGCAGAGTTAAGCAAAATACCGTCATAACCAAGCTCCATTGCAGTGACTGCATGGGAGGGTTTGCCTATGCCCGCATCGATGATGAGCGGCATATTGGGGAAGGCTTCACGGATCGCTTTGAGGTTGTAGGGGTTCATCAGCCCTTTCCCTGAACCGATAGGCGATCCCCACGGCATCAATATATTACACCCCACATCGACAAGTTTTTTGGCTACGACCAGATCGTCGGTGGTATAGGGGAAAACTTCAAACCCCTCTTTGACAAGTATCTTTGCTGCCTCTACGGTTTCGTAGGGGTCAGGCTGCAGATTGTACTGATCCCCAATGACCTCAAGCTTGATCCAGTTGGTACCAAATACCTCCCGCGCCATCTGTGCGATGGTGATCGCCTCTTTGGCAGAGTGGCACCCTGCGGTATTGGGCAATACCTCTACTCCCAGATCACGAATAATCTTCCAAAACCCCTCTCCTGCCTCTTTATTCACTCCCTGACGGCGCAGTGACACAGTAACCACCTGTGCCCCCGATGCACTGATCGCATCCTCCATCACCGCCGGAGAAGGATAGAGCGCCGAGCCAATGAACATTCTTGAGGTAAGCTGCTTACCGCCAATCTGCCATCCCGTCTGATCTGTCTCCATCATCTTCGTCACCCCACACTCCTTTATATAAAAGCATTTCACCAGAAACGCATACCAAATCTCTTCACTCTTCTCTCATCACTCTTCACTGGATAGATGAACACACGTGTTCATCTATCCGCCGCTTACCGGTGCCAGCACATCCACCTCATCACCTGACTTTAGAAAAGTCTTTTCAAATGCATCTTTGGGAACAAACTCTTTGTTCACCGCAACCCCAAGCCACTCATCATGAAAATTGAGCTGCTTTAGCATCTCTTTGATAGTGATCCCCTTGGGAAACGTTTTTGTTTCACCGTTGACCGATACTGTGATCATTGTCATTGCATCCTCCTTATCCCTTCGTTAAGTGCCTTCTCCACAATGGCAGGAGAGAGCAGATAGCCGTGGCGGTAGAGCCCGTTGATACGCGTCAGCCCCTCTTCATTCTCGATGCGCGGCAGGTTGTCTTTGAATGCCGGACGGCAGTTGGTTTCACTGTTGACCACCCGTGCTTCACCAAAGTTCGGATGAAGCGTATAGAGTGCTGAGAGCAGCTCCATGCTTGAGCGTACCGAAATGGGTGAGGTGTCTTCACTCTCAATCTCCGTTGCACCGATAAGGTAGCGTTTGTAGCCTGTCGTCTGTGAGAGTTTGCAGTCTGCACAATACTCCAAATCTATCCCCTCGCAGCCATTACCCCGTGGAACAACATAAAGCTTATAGCGTGGATGCATCAGACGGGTAGGACGGCTAATATCAATGTCGTTTGCCTCCACCCAAAGCACCTCTCCACGCACACCGCGAAGCTCTTTGAAGTGCTCTTTGGCACCCAGACCGCGTGTATCGAACACCCAGTCAAACGTTTCGACACCCTCTTTGGTATAGACCTTTTGGGGCTCCAGCCTCTCCACCGGCGTATATTCACGGAAGGCGACATGCTCCATACGGTCAAAATAGTTGACTGAAAATGCCATAAAACGCTGGGCATCTACCACCCCCTCCTCAGGAATGAAAAAGCCCTTTGTGTGCATATCAAGGTCAGGTTCGAGCGTGCCTATCTGGGGTTTGCCAAGTGTCTCAATGCTCTGCGCCGCATCGACTTTGCGCTGCAGCATCCCAATGAAATGTTCCAGCTCACCCATATCCTGCGGATGCGCGGTAATCACCGTACCCTTTTGCTGATATCCGTCAAAGAGCCCTATCTCTTTCAAGAGTGCCGGCCAGAGTTCGATGGAACGCTTTCCAAGCTCAAAGATGACCGACTCCGCCGTCTCAAGCTCCGCATAGGGTGCAAGCATCCCCGCGGCAGTAAATCCGGCGGCACTCACACCCTCCTTGGAGTCCTTCTCAAAAAAGGTAATGGTATGTTCGCCGCTTTGCAGCAGATTCAAGGCAAGTACCCGTCCTGCCAGACCGGCACCGGCGATAGCGATATTCATGATCTATCCTTCAATCTTTTCTTCCGACTCTCGTTCCCACGCTCCTGCGTGGGAATGCCTACAAAACATTTTATGCCATACATAAGCTCTTTTCTATATTCTTGGCAACATATGCATTCCCACCGAGACGATGGGAACGAGAAAAAATCGTAAAAACCTTTCTTTCTCCTACTTTTTTTAGAAAAAAGTAGGCAAAAAAGCGTCACTTCGCAAGTGCACGGGCGATGCTTATGTCGCCTTGCTTCGCAAATATGGGC
The DNA here is from genome assembly GCA_027029065.1 of Sulfurovum sp. Next base: position 6,098 of record JALVGO010000211.1, on the reverse strand, counting down.
GACAACGCATCTGTGCACCCAGTGCTCAGTGACAATAACTGGAAGCATTGTTGCAATACTTCCATCACTCCTACTTACTACCTACTACTTCCTCACTCACATAGACCTCTCCACCCATCTCCTGGAACTTCCGACTCATCTCATCCATTCCTTTCTTGATCTCCTCATCAGAGAGACTCTCCTGCTCTGCGGCGTAGTCGCGTACCTCCGTGGAGATCTTCATAGAGCAGAACTTTGGTCCGCACATTGAGCAGAAGTGGGCGACTTTGGCAGCCTCCATCGGCATCGTCTCGTCATGGTACTCTCTAGCTCTCTCTGGGTCGAGTCCGATGTTGAATTGATCGACCCATCTAAACTCAAAACGCGCCTTGCTCATCGCGTGGTCACGGGCGATCGCACCGGGATGACCCTTGGCGATGTCGGCAGCGTGGGCAGCGAGTTTGTAGGTGATAAGCCCCTCTTTGACATCATCTCTGTTGGGAAGTCCTAGGTGCTCTTTGGGTGTCACATAGCAGAGCATCGCCGTACCGTACCAGCCGATCATCGCCGCACCAATCCCCGAGGTGATATGGTCATACCCCGGCGCAATGTCTGTCGTTAACGGCCCGAGTGTATAAAACGGTGCTTCGTGGCAGTACTCCAGCTGTTTTTCCATATTGGCTTTGATCATATGCATCGGTACATGCCCCGGCCCTTCGATGAGCACTTGTACATCGTGCTTCCAGGCAATCTTTGTCAGCTCACCCAGCGTTTTGAGCTCTGCAAACTGCGCTTCGTCGTTGGCGTCGGCAACAGAGCCTGGACGCAGTCCGTCACCGAGTGAGAAGGTGATGTCGTACGCCTTCATGATCTCACAGATCTCCTCAAAGTGGGTGTAGAGGAAGTTCTCTTTGTGGTGGTGGATCATCCATTTTGCCATGATCGACCCGCCGCGGCTGACAATACCCGTCACACGCTTGGCAGTCATCGGCACGTGATGCAGCAGCAGTCCTGCGTGAATGGTGAAGTAGTCCACCCCCTGCTCCGCCTGCTCGATGAGTGTGTCACGGAAAACTTCCCAGGTAAGGTCTTCGGCAATACCGCCAACCTTCTCAAGTGCCTGATAGATCGGTACCGTACCGATAGGCACAGGAGAGTTACGCAATATCCAGTCACGTGTGGTATGGATGTTCTTTCCGGTACTCAGGTCCATCACCGTATCTGACCCCCAGCGTGTTGCCCAGACCATCTTTTCGACCTCTTCAGCGATGCTTGAAGTGGTTGCGGAGTTTCCGATGTTGGAGTTGACTTTGACAAGGAAGTTGCGCCCGATGATCATCGGCTCCACTTCCGGGTGGTTAATGTTCAGAGGAATGACCGCGCGCCCTTCGGCTACCTCTTTTCTGACAAACTCCGGCGTAATCTCCTCAGGCAGGTTCGCACCGAAGTTCTCCCCTTTGAGTCTGCCGTTACGCTCCTCGTCTGCAAGATAGGCTTTGGTCCACTCCAGCTTCTGGTTCTCACGAATCGCGATGAACTCCATCTCCGGTGTGATGATGCCCTGACGTGCATAGTGCAGTTGGGTGACGTTCTTGCCCTTTTTCGCACGCAGCGGCGTTCTGTGAAGCCCCTTGCTGCCTGCAGTGACGAACTCAAGCTGCTCATCGGTGTTGTAGCCATTATCTACCGGCTTGATGATACGCCCTTCATAAGCCTCCACATCGCCTCTGGCTTCGATCCACTCCTTGCGGATAGGGTCGATCCCTTTGGTAACGTCAATATCGACATTGGGGTCGGTATAGACACCGGATGTGTCATACACCACAAGCGCTTCGTCATTGGTCAGTGTGATCTTTCGCATCGGTACTTTGATGTGCGGGTGGATCTTCCCTGAAACATATACTTTCTCAGATCCCGGAAGCGGATCGCGCGTGATGATCTCTTCACTCGCTTCAAAGAGTGATTTGGTTGTACTCATAGAGGTTGTCATGGTGTTTTCCCTTTAACTTATTATTGAATTTAAAAAGTATGTAGGGAAGAGAGTAATAGAGAGTGAGATAGAAAAAATTATTTCTTTTTTTCATACTCGACAGTAGTATTACAAAGCTCTTCCTTACGCCGGTATTGTCCGGGTCAAGTTCAACGGGTAGGCTTTTGCGGCCTTCTCAGCTGTGTCTTGCACAGCACCCCGAGAGTTTGAAAGTCCACTATAGTCTATTTAAGATAAAAATTCTCTTAAATCCTCTCTTTTATTTTCTCTAAATTTATTTTGGTTATAATGGCGACTTCATTCAGCGTTTAAAACTATAAAAAGGAGCAGAAGTGCAACCACTTGTCAACCGACTTATCGATGCCATCCAGTCTGCTCCTATTTTGCAGCAGCGGGTCTGTCTGTGCAACTGTTTTTACAAACGTAAAGCCAGACTGGTACTGCTGCTAAATCACTTTATACCGCGCTGTCCCTACTATAACACCTACTTTGCGTTCAGACGCACAGGTGTGCACCCTCCTCTTTTTTCTTTCTAAAAACAGGCAAAGATCAAAACCGTTATCGTTCTATCACACAACATAAAATGTGTGTATTGGTGCGTGGTTACGCACCCTACACGTTGTTTGACTATATGCCTGTTTCCTGTTACGTTGCGCTGCATGCTTTGCATGCCTACACCATACAAATGACAAGAAAAAAAGGATACAACCATGTCACACACCTGCGTTATTGGATTTCCGCGTATCGGAGAACAAAGAGAACTCAAATTTGCCCTTGAAGCCTACTGGGCTGGCAAAACAGACTTCAGTGAAGTTGAAAAGACCGCTTCCACACTCAAAGCACGCCACTGGCAATACCAGAAAGATGCCGGGATCGACCTGATCGCCAGCAACGATTTTTCGCTCTATGACAACATGCTGGATACTGCTGTTATGCTCGGTGCCATTCCAGAACGTTTCAGAGGTCTTGAGGGTGAAGCACTCTATTTTGGTATGGCACGCGGTACCAAAGATGCCGTTGCAATGGAGATGACAAAGTGGTTCAACACAAACTACCACTACATTGTCCCCGAACTGCACCCAAGTGACAACTATGCACTCAATGCCTCCAAAGTGATCAATGAGTACAAAGAGGCAAAAGCACAGGGTATCAAAACAAAGATCAACCTCATAGGTCCTATCACATTCCTTGGACTCTCCAAGCGTACTGACAGAGGCGACACCTATGAGCTATTTGGGAAGATCCTGCCACTGTATGAAGCGCTTTTACAGCAAATCAGCACACTGGACGATCATATCACAGTACAGATAGACGAACCCATTTTCGTCAAAGATATTGAACCAAAGGTGCTCAGCCTCATCAAGCCCTGTTACGATACGCTTTGTGCAGCGGCTGACAGCATCGACATTGTCGTAGCCACCTACTTCGAACACGCCACCGAATCGGTCAAGGTACTGGTACATACACCGGTGTGGGGTATTGCACTCGACTTCCTTTATGGGGAAAAGAACTTCGAAGTACTCGATGCTATTGCAAACAGCGGAAAAACCCTTATTGCCGGGGTGATCGACGGACGCAATATCTGGAAATGCGACATCGATACAACCGTTGCGCAGCTTGAAAAGATTGCAAAAACAGTTTCAAAAGAGAAGCTGATGGTCTCTACCTCCTGTTCTCTGCTGCATACCCCTTTTACACTCAAATACGAAGAGAAACTTGACGGTGAGATAAAAAACTGGCTCAGTTACGGTGTCGAAAAGCTGGATGAGCTCAACCTTGTCTCCAAATGCTTCTTTGGCAAAAAGCTAAATGCCGCAGAGCAGGCAGCACTTACAGCCAACCAAGAAGCCAACCACAGCCGACGTACTTCTGCGCGTATCCACGATGAAGCGGTACAGAAGAGGGTTTCAAACATCACCAAACTGCAACGTGACGAGAGATATGAAACACGTATTCAACTCCAGCATGAAGCACTCCAATACAAGCCGCTTGCCACCACAACCATCGGCTCTTTCCCTCAGACACCTGAAGTAAGAAAGGCAAGACGTGACTTCAAACAGGGGGCTATTAGCGAAGCTGACTATGTCGAAGCAATGAAAGCCTATATTGACGAGTGTGTCGCGTTTCAGGAAACATGCGGGCTGGAAGTGCTTGTCCACGGTGAGCCGGAGCGAAACGATATGGTCGAATATTTCGGTGAACAGCTCAAGGGCTACGGCTTCAGTCAGAACGGATGGGTGCAGAGCTACGGCAGCCGCTGTGTCAAACCGCCGTTCATCTACGGAGACATCAGCCGTCCAAAACCGATGACAGTAGAGTGGATCACCTATGCACAGAGCAAGACAGAGAGGATCATGAAAGGGATGCTTACCGGTCCTGTGACCATCCTCAACTGGTCATTTGTACGGGACGATCTGCCAAGAAGTGAAGTAAGCAAGCAGATTGCTGTTGCGATTTGTGACGAAGTAGATGACCTGCAAAAAGCGGGCATCAAGATCATTCAGGTGGATGAAGCAGCATTCAAAGAAGGATACCCGCTTAGAAGCGAGAATATCCCCGAGTACGAACGCTGGGCGGTACGCGACTTCAAACTCTCTGTCAGCAGCGCCCTGCCGCAGACGCAGATACACACCCATATGTGCTACTCGGAGTTCAACGACATCATCCGTACCATCGAAGCGATGGATGCCGATGTCATCTCTATCGAAACAGCACGCTCTGGCAACGAACTGCTCAAAATCTTTGCAGAAGTGGGCTACAAACAAGAAGTAGGCCCCGGTGTTTACGACATCCACTCACCGCGCATTCCAAGCGTAGAAGAGATTGTAACCCAAATTCACAAACTGCTTGAGGTACTGCCAAAAGAGCAGCTCTGGATCAACCCCGACTGCGGACTGAAGACAAGAAAATGGGAAGAGGTGAAACCAAGTTTGGAGAATATGGTTAAAGCCGTACAGCTTGTCAGAGAGGAATTGGGAGTCTAAAGACTCCTGATTTTCTATCGCAACAGCAGCTCTACTACTCTTGCGTCTTCATCTCCAGTAGTTCGGACAGCAGTGCTTCTGCTTCCTCTTCATCAAGTTCATCACGCTTTATCTCTTCAACAATGGCGTAACACTCCGTACGCATATCACGCATCTCTTCAAGGTCTTCTTTGTCAGCACCCGAAGCATTTTTGGTTTTGTCTATTTTGGCAAACAACTCATCGATCGCCACTTCCAGATCAGGGATCACTTCATTTTCAAGCAGATTTTTCAGTTTTTCCGTACTACGCATATTCATCCTGTTTTTTAGCCATATTGTAGCAGAACTATTCCCTACTTAACGGACAATCTTTACTTTTGTCCCTCTGCTAACCTTGGCAAAGAGCGTATGCGCTACACTGTAGGGCAGTCTGATACACCCGTTGGTACCGGGGTAGCGCTTAACATACTTGCTTGCATGCAGCCCGATGCCCGAACTTGTCAGGCGCATCCAGTGTTTGAGCGATGCACCCACAAATTTGGCATGTTTCCATGAGCCTCTATATTTGCGTCTGTCTCCATGATAGACTTTTTTTCCGTTTATGTAGATGTCACCAAAGATCGTGGAACGCTTGTCTGCAATCTTCTCTTTAATACGAAACGTACCCATAGGGGTATGTTTGTCACGGTAGACTTTGGTGTTGGGTTCAAACTTGTGTCTTGCCCCTGTCGTGCAGGGAGCATCGAGTGCCACTTTGCCGTCTACGTAAAAGCGCAAACGCTGTTCGCTCACATCGACCTTGATATAGGTAGGTCTGTGCTTGGCTTTTGCCAGCAGTTTTTTGTTTTTAAAGACAGCGTAGCTCTTTTTTGGATTGACATGTTTTCTAAAATCGGCATAGCAGCTGTAACACTTTTTGTTATGCGTACGTCTCTTTGCATAGTGTACCTTTGAGAGCTTTACACCTTTTGAAACTTTGGCAAGTACACGTTTTGTTTTGGGTCCTACATACCCTTTTGTAGGGCTGATACCATGCGCTTTTTGAAATGCGACAACCGCCTTTTGGGTCTCTTTTCCCCATTTGCCGTCTACTTTCAAATGTACATGCAGTTTCCTGTCCGCATTTAATACCCGCTGCAGATTTTTGATCTCATCTTTGTTGTTT
>JALVGO010000210.1 GCA_027029065.1 Sulfurovum sp. | reverse complement strand
CCAAAGACCAGTGTCGCATCGATAAAATTTTTGGGATGGTAGGGATGCTTGAGGGTAAAGAGGATGGAGATACCAAGGTACATTACAAAAAAGAGTACCAAAAAAGGCTCCGTCGTGGCGAAGAGTTCGGGGCGGTAACACAATACACCCCACACCGTCGCAATAACAAAGGTAAAGAGAAACCCCAGCAGGTTCAAAGAACGCCACGAACGATACCACGCCACGATGAAAATACCCAGATTCAAAAAGGCATAGTAGGAGAAAAGCATCACATGAGAACCGTGACCGTCTGAGGTCAAAACGGGCACCATAAATCCGCCTGCCGAAGCAAAAAGCGCCAACGGCAGAGCATTTTCCGTTACCGCCAGCAGCGATGCGACAACCACCACCGCAAACATCAGCACAAAAGCCGACTGCAATGAGAGCAGCCCGTAAAATCTGGAGGTAGCATAAATGACCAGATAGAGTATCGCCACACCCAGTCCCTGAAGCACCTGCCCGTACGCCCCCTCTTTGTCACGAAGCCGCCACCCAAGCAGCGTCAGCACCACACCGAAAATCGCCACGCCCCACAAGCGCATGGCGATACTGACAAGACTATGCTCCGCGGCATACTTGACCAAAAACACCAAACCGAAAAAGAGTACTACCCCGCCAATGCGTACCAGCAGGTTGCCACCCGTAAAGTAGTTGGTAAGCCAGGTGACAATGATGGAAGGCTCCTGCGGTGTCTGGGGATGCGGTGCAGAAGGCTCTTTGTATGCCTCTACAAACGCCTCTACTGCAGAGTGCACTTCTGCTGCAACAGACACCGATTCAGATGGTGTTACCTCTTCCTGAGAATCAGCACTATAACTCTCCCGGGGCTGCAACGCACGCACGGCATCCGTTAGTCGCTCAACTGTCTCTTCAAGGGTTTTGACCCTGCTTTGCAGTATCCACACCCAGATAAGCAGGATGACAATCCATATGCCGTTAGTTTCCATTGTGTGCCGCCTCCTTACTAAAATGACTACCCTCTTTTAAAAGATGTACCATTTTTTCTTTCTTTGCTTGGTCTTTACATCGATGTAAAACCTTCTCAATGGTATTCTCTCCGTGTTTATCTTTTTGGTAAGGGTTGGCACCATAATTAAGTAGCATCTTTACAGCTTCAAAGTTGTTACATTTTTGGGCAGCTGTAGAGAGTGCGGTATCTCCAAAGATATTTTTCGACTCCACATCGGCACCGTGTTGCAGCAGTTGCTGTAAAAGTTTGGTGTCGTTGGTCATCGCTGTCCAATAGACCGGTGTTTTCAAATCCATCGGATCGATCTCGTACATATCTACACCGGCATCCAGCAGTTTTTCTACCGCGTAGTAGTTATGCTTCAAGATAGCTGTCCATAAGGGTGTGTAGTTGTGTTTGTTTCTAATGGAAAGATTGGTAAGTTGAGACAGGAGTTTATCGAAAGTGTGGTTGTCTTTCTCTCTGATAGCCTTAAAAATCGGATGCTTGGAAGGTGCTTTAAGTGCCGTACACTGTGTATGTTTTGGAAACACAAACGCTTCACACCGTGCACCTTTGATTGTCAGCGATAGCATATCGGTTTCGCTGTTGTAGGAGTATTGGACGATTTTTGCTTTGCCTCTTACAATCTGCTCTACCTCTAATGCTCTTAATAAGCCGTATATTCTACTGCTATGTATCCACTCCTCACGGCTTGCAGACGTTTTGATATAGTCAAACGCTGTTTTGCCTTCATTGTCCTTCGCCCGCACATCCACATTCGCTTTACTTAATGCATCGATAGCATTGTAAAATTCGTTTTTTACGGCTACCATCAAAGGGGTTTGTCCCTGTTCGTTTCTGATATTGGCGTTCATATCTTTGAAAAAAAATGGTGTGCGGCAGCGATTCTCTTCGACGCACTGCCAAAGTGCTTTTTGTTTCTCCTCTTCTTCTTTTTGTTCTCTTTTGGCTTCTGCCTCTTTTTGTTGTTGTGCTTCTTTGGCTCTTTGCTTGTGAAGAATATTGAACGACACAGGATTGTGAGCCTTGAGTGTTTTGAGCCAAGCAGTTTGTGTGGCTACCTGTTCGCGGTAAAAAGAGGGTTTTGGATAGCTCCCGGACTTGGCATGCGCCAACTCCCATCTATATCGACCGGTTGCCTCTTCTCTGTTGGCTATATAGCTTGGCACAAAACGCTGTTCAAACATTTTTTCTACCGGCATCAACGCATCGCAGGTCTCTCTGTTTTTGTCTTTCTCCCAAACATTTGCAATTTGATCTTCTATATGATTGACATCATTCAGGTCATAATCGTAAAAGTGTCGTCCCATCCAGTCTTCATTGGCTTTTGCTTTTTTGATCGTTGTTTCGTTGTTTGCGAATTTGTTTCTGGCGTTTTTACGAAAAGCGTCACCCATATCGACCCAATCTGTAACATTGTGCTCCTTGAGTGCTATTTTGATGCAGTTGAGTGCCAGATCTCTTTTGACATCCGCTGCAAAAATATCGTACATCCCTTCCGCCTCAATAAATGCTTTACTGTACCGCTCCAACTCTTTTTGATAAAAAACAATACGACTGTCGTTAAAATCCTCTGTGTGGTAGGCGGTATGAAACGATCGGTTATACGCTTCGGTCTTTGCTTTGCCTAATTTGTAAAATACGGAGGTATAGAGAACTACATAGCCTCCCATTATAAGAAACAATACCACACCGACGATGCGTATCGCCATGCGTCCGTAATAGATTGGTTTTGGCGGGAAATCCTCCCCTATCTTTACCGTTTGATGCTCTTTTGCTTTTATTGACGCTTTATTCACATCCACAACGATACTTTTTACTGCCATATCATGTAGCATTTGCCTTTTGCGTGTCAAAAACATTACAAAAGGTGCTAAAATAAAAATCAACTGCGGCAACATCTGCACCTCAGGTGAGGGCGACGGGCTCATCGTATGCTGCATCTCTCTTAGAAGCTGATAGATGATAAACGGCAGCATACTTACGAACCATCGTAGAGATGCTTTGAGAAACGAAAGCCTGTTTCCCTCTTCCGAATAGAACTCGATACCTAACAGTTTTCCCCCTGCCGTTGTACCCCATCGGCTGATTGAAAAGGCAAAATAGAGCCATATCAATACAAAACCGACAAAAGGAATCATTGTAAGTTTCATAGCTGATGTAATCAAAGAGATAAGAACAATATCTATCACAAAAGCCAAAAGCCTTGTCCAAAATCCTGCATAGCGGATGTTACTGTTAGTCTCCATCACTCAGCTCCTCTGCCATCCGCTTCGCCCCCTTGAAGTCCGCTTTCCCTGTACCAAGCACAGGAATCTCATCTACTTTATAGACTTTAGACGGAACAAAGAGCGGGTTGAGATCAAGCGTGCCGATCTTTGCCATGATCTCCTCAGTTTCTCTTGCCCCCTCAAAAAGCAGTACCACCGCTTCACCCTTTTTGGCATCGGGGATGGCAGTCACGGCGATCTTTTCATCCGCTTCAAGCATCTTGCCGATCTCCTGTTCCACAAGCCCCAGACTCACCATCTCACCACCGATCTTTGCAAAGCGGCTGTAGCGGTCGACAATGGTTAAAAAACCATCTTCATCCAACCGCCCCTTATCACCCGTCACATACCAGCGGATACCGTCAATCTCTTTGATGACCGAAGCGGTCTTTTCGGGGTCTTTGAGGTAGCCTTTCATAATCTGCGTACCGCCGATGAGGATCATCCCCTCTTCACCCACAGACAGCTCTTCAAAAGTCTCCGGATCGACGATGCGGAAACTGCTTCCGGGTACCGGGAGTCCTACAGTGCCGGGTTTGTTCCCGATCTGCGGTTTCCACGTATCGAGCAGCAATACATCAGGAATGTTCACCGAAGCAACAGGGGTTGTCTCTGTCGCACCGTACCCTTCAAATATCTCTTTGTTGAACTTCTCCATAAACTCTCTGCGTATCTCGGCAGAGAGCTTCTCTGCACCGGCGATGATCAGGCGCAGGCTCTTGAACATCAGCGGATGCACCTTTCTGTTACGTGTATAGAGGCGCAAAAAGGTTGCCGTTGCAAACAGCATGGTCGCCTCATAGCGGGCGGCTATCTTCCCGATGCCTGCTCCGTCAGTGGGGTCCGGATGGCATACCACCGGTATCCCCTCAATCAGCGGCAGCAGTGTGGTGACCGTCAGCCCAAAGGAGTGAAATACCGGCAGGGTACCAAGCATCACATCCTCATCTGTCGGATTGAGCAACGTGATCATCTGTTTGATGTTGCCCATGATATTTTTATGGCTTAGCGCAATCCCTTTGGGGTTCCCCTCACTTCCGCTGGAGAAGAGGATCGCCGCCGTCGCTTCGGTATCGCTTTTGCGAACAAAGAGCAGTTCAAGCAGCGATGTCGGCAACAGTTTTACCGTTGCAAGCATCATCACGCTCTCTACTTTTCCTATCTCCTCTTTGATATCCTCCAGATAGACCACATGCACAAGGGAAAGCACCTCTTCAAGATCAAACCCTTTTGCTTTCAGTTTTGTTACAAACTGTCTTGATGCGATTACAGTATCGATATCTGCCGTTTTCAGGGCATGTTTCAGACTCTCCGTACCGCTGGAGTAGTTAAGGTTGACAATGCTTTTGCCCAGTACCAGTACAGCCATATTTGCCAAAGAACCGCCTGCGGATGTAGGCACGATCAGCCCGATATGCTGTGAGCTTCCCAGTTTTGGTTTCAGTTTTCGTGCCATCAGCAGTGTTGCGGCAATAAACCGGTGCGCATTAAGCTCTACCCCGGTCGAGTCCGCAATACAGAGACTGTTTCCACTCTCTTTGGCGGTTCTGATCCATGCATACTGCAGCGGCGGCAGATGCTCTGCATACGTCTGCCAGCTGAGGATCGACAGATCAAAGACCGCCTTTTTCACCTCCTGTGCACGGGCATGGATGGAGAGCGGTTTGCCAAATGTCACACTGATATCTTTGCTGCGCTTGCGCTTCATCTTGTTGGAAGCATGGGAGAAGTTGCCTTCCCACAATCCCCGCAGATAAAACGGTACGATCGTGGCCTCTTCTACATCCTTGCATGCCACTTCAAAGCCGCGCTGAAACGTACCAAGGTGTCCGTTTCGTGAGATGTGCCCTTCCGGAAAGAGTGCTACTGTCTCTCCACGGTTAAGCGCTTCTGTTACCAGATGCAGTGCGCTTTTGCTGCCTCTGCTTGAAATAGGGATAACCCCGAAAAATTTGAAAAAGGGCTTGAGGTACCATATCTCATAATAGCTGCGCTCCATGACAAAGCGTATCTGTTTGGGGTATGCCATCTGCAAAATCGCCCAGTCCAGAAACGAGATGTGGTTGCCAAGCAGCAGCACCCCTTTTCGGGTATCGATATGTTTGAGCCCCTCAACAGTGAGGCTGTATTTGAAACTGATAATGCGCAGCAGCAGATACCGTACGAAGGACTGCGGCATCTTCACCAGCGTATAGCCCATACCCAAAAATGCGATCATGGCAATAAGATAGAAAAGCCCTGTCGAAGAGACATGAAAATAGCCAAACAGTGCGGTAAGCAGCAGTGCGATCAACATGCCGATATTCTGCATGAAGTTGTTACCGGCAAGTACCTTTCCAAGACTTTTAAGCGGTGTTGCAAACTGTATCATGGCATTGAGCGGCACCACCAGAAGCCCGCTGAAGAAACCAAAAGCAAAGAGTGCACTGCCCAGCCAAAAGAGCTGAGAAAGCGAAGGGATCAGATAGAGCGCAAGCGTCACACCCGCAGCACCAAGCGGGATGATCCCCGTCTCAATATAGTTCCGGCTCGCACGCCCCGCATAGACAGACCCGGCGATCATTCCCACTCCCATCAGTGCCAGAAGCCCCTGTGCAGTAACGGTGTCGGTAATGCCGAGTTTTCCCTTGAGATACTCTCCAAAGATCGCCACAAGCACCTGAGAGATCCCCCACAAAATACTCAGTCCGACAATACTCAGCCATACGATCTGTTCACGACGAAGCACACCAAGGTTCTCTTTCAGGTAGTGAAGCGACGCATACGCATCCACCTCAAAATGCATCTGTTCATCTGTCTTTCTGGCATGAAATATTTTTGCCAGTCTGCGTGCAAACAGAAACTCTACCGTACTCGCAGCCACCAACATAAACCCTACAGGGGCAATATAGTGCAAAATCTGCGACGGGTGGATACTTCTGTCCTGCAGCAGCGCTTCAAAAAAGACCGAATAGATCACCGCACCGGAGAGGATGGCAACCACCGTCACAGCCTGCACCAGCGCATTGGCCTGCGCGAGCTTTTCGTTTCCGACCATCTCTTTGATAAGACCATACTTTGCCGGTGAGTAGATCGCACTCTGTGCCGCAAGGATAAAGGTCAGCCCAAATGCTGTCCAGAACCACCCCATGTAGTAGGAGAAGGTAATCAGGAGCGTGATCACGATCGCCAATGCCGAAGCGTACTCGATCACTTTGGTTTTGGGGTACTTGTCACTGATAAATCCCGCGGGCGAGAAAAGAAAGATAAACGGCAGCAAGATCAAGGCATTGACCAGCGCTGTCAATACGATAAGCTCTGACCCTTCATAGGCTTTGAAGATAGTGTTTTGCAAAATGATCTTGTGCCCCAGATCGGTCATGGCATTGAGCAGCATAATGGTAATGTATGAGGCAAAGCCCGCTATGGAAAAGAGTGCTTTCATGATCTCTCCTCCTCTTCCTGCGCATACTGATTGCGATACTCTGATACTGTATGCATATTGAACAGATAGGGTTTCAGGGTAAGGATAAGATCAAAAAAGAGTGCATACTGCTGCGTATGGGCATCAGGATGTTTTTTCATGATCTCCGCCCCGCTTTCAAACTCTTTTTTTGCCAGCATTTTGGCACTCTGGACATAGGTTTCGATCAGAGAAAAGTCAAGTCCGAGTGTTTTGGCTTCTGTCAAAATGCGTACGATCTCCACCTCTTTGGAGCCAAACCCGTAGGCACGTTCAAACAGCACACCCGATGCAAGATACGTTTCAAGCGTCTTTTCATCTATGCCGGTTATCTCAAGAAAGTCTTCTCTGCTGTACTGTACATCCTCTTTCGATCCGGAGATCAACTCCAGTGCATTGACCATCATTTTAAAACTCTCTGTGTTTTCAAAACGGTTCTGTGCGAAGATCGCTTTGATCTCCGAGATCGAATAGGAGAAGTTGTGCTGCAGGTATTTGATCAGTTTGATGATCTCCACCGCACTCTCATCATACAGATGTACATTGGGTTTTGGTTTGGAGGGTTCGGGGAGAAGCCCCTCTTTGACGTAGTAGAGTATGGTCGATTTGCTCTCACCGCTGCGGAGCATCAACTCTTTCATTTTCAGTGCCATCACAGATCCTTTATGTTGTATTGTACTACTTGGATATGTGACAGTATAACAGTTTTATAAAAAAGTGTCAAGTGACACTTTTCACTTTTTGCTTTCTTCTCTTTTGCTGTTGACTAAACTATGCATCACTCCCGTCTATCTCATCCTGCTTCATAGCAAGCCCTTCACCAAAGCCAAGCGCCTCTTTGATCTTCTGTTCGATCTCCGCTTTGAGTTCAGGGTTCTCTTTAATGGTCTGCTTGGCATTCTCTTTGCCCTGCCCCAGCTTCTCTGCGCCGTAGCTGAACCATGCGCCCGACTTGTCGATGATGTCAAGCTTCACACCATAGTCGATGAGTTCACCCTCAAAGCTGATACCCTCACCAAACATGATGTCAAACTCCGCCTGTCTAAATGGCGGAGCCACTTTATTTTTGACCACTTTGGCTTTGACACGGTTACCGATCTGGTTCTCACCCTGTTTGAGTGTCGCGATACGACGCACATCGATACGCACTGAACAGTAGAACTTCAGTGCATTTCCCCCGGTAGTTGTCTCGGGCGAGCCATACCCCATCGTACCGATCTTCATACGGATCTGATTGATGAAGATCACTGTCGTATTGGTTTTATGCAGCAATCCTGTCAGTTTACGCAGCGCCTGTGACATCAGCCGTGCCTGCAGCCCCACATGCTGATCACCCATATCACCCTCTATCTCGGTTTTGGGTGTCAGTGCCGCCACAGAGTCAACAATGATCAGATCTACTGCACCCGAACGTGCCAGTGTCTCAAGTACATCAAGAGCCTGTTCCCCAAAGTCAGGCTGTGAAACCAGCAGGTTGTCTGTGTCTACTCCGAGGTTTTTAGCATAGACAACATCAAGCGCATGCTCTGCATCGATAAAGGCACACACCATATCTTTTTTCTGCGCTGAAGCAATGGTCTGCAGAGCAAGCGTTGTTTTCCCTGAAGACTCAGGACCATACACCTCCACAATACGCCCCTGTGGAATACCGCCGATACCCAGTGCCATATCCAGTCCCAGTGACCCTGTAGAGATAGACTCAATGGGTTCAAACTCTTTGTCCCCAAGACGCATCAGCGTCCCTTTGCCAAATGTCTTGTCGATCTGCTTGATCGCCATATCGAGTGCTTTTTGCTTCTGTGGATCCATTGCCATTGTCATATCCTTATTTCCTTTTTTGCTATGTGAATTTTATCTAAATAAAGATAATTTATTTAGTCATAGTGGCAGTCTATAGCATTTTCAGGAACAAGTTTAAAAATATGTCAAATTGTCATATTTTTTATGACATTTCTTTTTTTGCCCCTCTGTGCTAAAATAGCGCAATCAATCATAGAAAGCGAGTTGCCATGCCAAACCCCATTCAGTTAGCCCACTCTCCCGATGCAGACGACATTTTTATGTACTACGCCATCAAGTTTGGTTGGGTCGATACCAAAGGTCTTACTTTTGAGAACATCGGTCTGGATATTGAAACCCTCAATGTCGAAGCAATGAAAGGTACCTACGATGTCAGCGCTATCAGCTTTGGGATGTACCCGCTGATCAAAGATGAGTATGCGCTGCTGCGTACCGCTGTCAGCTTTGGCGAGGGGTATGGTCCAAAGCTCATCAAACGCAAAGGCGAGAAGCTAAAACGACGCTTTAAGGTAGCACTTTCTGGGCGCTACACTACCAACGCCATGCTCTTTCGTCTCTACTACCCCGAGGCACGTCCGGTTTATATGGACTTTCTCGAAATCGAACAGGCTGTAGTCAATGGTGATGTCGATGCGGGGGTTCTCATACATGAGTCGATCCTCGACTTTGACGAGAGTCTTGAAGTGGAAAAAGAGATATGGGATATCTGGGTCGAACTGGCAGGAGAAGGACTGCCGCTGCCGCTTGGGGGTATGGCAATCCGCCGAAGCCTGCCGCTAAACCGTGCGATTGACATCGAAAACATTCTCATAGACGGTGTCAAAGTCGCCAATGCACGCAAAGAGGAGCTCTGCACCAAACTGGAAAATGAAAAACTCGTACGCATCAGCGATGCCATGCTCACAAAATATCTGGACATGTACGCCTCGGATGAGTCGGTAGAGCTCAGCGAGTTACAGCTCAAAGCCCTTGACAAACTCTACCAAATAGGCTTTGAACACGGCATGTGGGAGTGCCCGATCAAAACGGAGGATTATCTCATACCGAGGGAATACAGCGACCTGCGGTCGAAGTAGGAAGTAGGAAGTAGGAAGTAGGAAGTAGGAAGTAGGAAGTAGGAAGTAGGAAGTAGGAAGTAGGAAGTAGGAAGTAGGAAGTAGGAAGTAGGAAGTAGGAAGTAGGAAGTAGGAAGTAGGAA
>JALVGO010000209.1 GCA_027029065.1 Sulfurovum sp. | reverse complement strand
TGCTTTCAGAGCACCTCAATGATTCTGAAGTACAGGTACTTGCCCAAAAGGCACTACAGAAGCAGACTGCCAAAAGATCACTTCATGCAGTCTCTGTCAACAGCAGCGGCAAGTTTGGTTTGCCTCCGAGACTTTAAGAATATTTATCCTGTGGAGAATTTGGCATTGCAGATCCCGATCTACGGTTATCGTATTTGCTTTTGTGATGAGAGGCAGATACAGGAAAATGCATATTCTTTTTCTTCATATTCTAATAAATACAGGTCACAAAGTGAAGTAATATCAGTTCGTCAATCTCCTGATAAAATAAACATAGATACTTTTTCTATTGTTACCGACTGGTATGATATGTCAGGACAAAAAGCGCGTTACTGTGCTAATACCTCTTTCGCATCTGCTGGCTCTGATTTTAGTTGGGCACTTGATATTCAGGGCATAATGACTCTTTTATGGGATTCTTCGGAGCAAACAATCTACTATACCAAAAAAGAGGGCTATACTCAAGAACGCTTGAGATTTTGGGTCTATCATACTTTTTTCCCTATGGTACTTGAATTGATGCGGCGCTACACAATTTTACATGTGGGGGCTGTGGAGGTAGAGGGGGTACCCATACTCTTTTCAGCACCTTCCTTTGGCGGGAAATCTACGATAGTTGACTATTTTGTCAAGTCTGGGCATACACTCTATTCTGATGATGCACTTGCCATAGAAAAATATGAAGAGAAATATCTAGCTGTTGCATCATACCCCTATCATCGACCCTATCGAAAACCTGAAGAACTTGGTTATAGGGTAAAAACATTTGGTATAGTTCCCAAAATGATCGGAGCACTCTATTTACTTGATAAACAGACAGTGTATTGTCAGGAGATAAAGATTACAGAGTTAAAAGGAATAGAGAAGTATAAGGCATACCATCACAGCATCTTTATAGAGTTCAGCTTTCGAAAAGAGGAACGTTTCCACTTTTTTTCTGATATGGCACGGCATATACCGGTATTTAAAATAAGTTATCCGCATGATATGCAGCGTATGGATGATGTTTACAGGAAGATTGTTACACATATCAAGAAGAGAAAACTATAGTGATGTTCTGCTACAATAACATTTAAAAACTGCAATATAAGGGGAAGATGTGGATATGAACAGCCGCATAATCCTGAGCGAAAATATTTTTGCACAGGAGGTTGATGGAGAGATGATGCTGATGGATATGCAGAGTGAAGAGTACTTTGGTCTAGATACTGTTGGAGCATCATTTTGGCAGGCAATCAAGGAAGAGAAAACACTGAAAAAGGCATTGGAATATCTTTTGGATCTATATGATACAGAAGAGAGTGTTTTAAAAAAAGACCTTATTGAATTTGCAGAAAAGCTGAAGACAAACGGGCTGGCTTCAATAGCGGAAGAGTAATACTACTCTCTTATATATTGGAAGATATGTGATTGGTAGTACAGGATGCGTAAGAAATTATTCTACTGCTATGATAAAATATAAATGGTAAAAAGATGAAACTAAAACCCTGGCTGGAAAGAGAAAAGATTGTACTTCCTGAGGGAACGGTTGGAAAGTTGGAAGATTTTGCAACCCTGCTCCATGAATGGAACAGGGTACATAACCTTACCGGAGCAAAAACAGTTGAAGCGATCTATGAGAATATTGTCGATTCGCTCTACCCGCTGACATTTGTCAAAAGACCGGAGAGCCTGCTTGATGTCGGAACGGGAGCAGGGTTTCCTGGGCTGGTCTTGGCAGTTGCATTGCCAGATACGGAAGTTGTGCTTGCAGAACCATTGAAAAAGCGGGTATCGTTTTTAAAGTATGCCTGTATTGATATTGGTATTGATAATATCACGGTGGAAGCAAAGCGTGTAGAGACGGTTGAACATGAGGCCTTCGATCTCATCAGTTCACGGGCAGTGACAAACACAAAACTGCTGCTTGAGCTTACCAAGGCTGTGAGCGATGCCCATACCGAATATCTCTTCTATAAAGGCAGCAGGGTCTTTGATGAAATTGAAGATGTGCAACATCAGTTAGATTATGATATAGTACAAAAGAACCAGAGAAACTATCTGTATATACGAGGGAATGCATGATATTGAAATTGATCATTTTTGCCATTGCAGGGCTTTTTATCTACAAGTTGTTTGGCGGGCAGCTTCCGAGCCTTGGCAAAAAAGTAGGTACACTGAAACGGAAAGAGAGTGAAGGTGATACCATGGTTGAGTGCAGCAAATGCGGTACCTTTGTCAGTGTGGAAGAGACGACACTGATCAACGGAAAATACTATTGTGACGAATGCGCATAAATCATAAAGGAGTGTATGATGATACTGATTGGACACCCATGGATTGAAAGCCCGGAGTTTTGCAGGGTCTATTCTCTTGAGGACATCAAAAAGAGCAAACCTGATCAGGTAGTACTGCTTGAACCGCTTGTCGATTCACATACACTGGCGAACTACTGCCGACAAAATGATGTTGCTTACGCAGTGGTGGTCAATACACTTGATGATGCCATCTATGCCAATGCGCTTGGTGCAGCATATATGATCTGTGATGAAGATACTGCACTGATGGTACAGCCTGTAGCACAGGAGTATCTCTTTGATACGCGGATATTGGTACTGATACACAGTGACAAAGAGATAAGCAAGATTGCCCGTGGCGGGATAGACGGTGTGATCTTCGCAGAAGCGATCTGCTGATACAATGCAGGCGTTTTCACGCTACCCGTTGACCTACGGGATCATTGTCCTCAATCTCTTTTTTTATTTCATAAGTATTGTCTTAAGCGGTAATATCGTCGATATCGATCTGCAAACACTGGTTGATATGGGTGCGCTGTATGGTCCGCTTGTAGTACTCAAAGGTGAGTGGTGGCGGCTTTTGGGTGCGATGTTCCTGCATGGGGGCATGACTCATATCCTCATGAATATGTTCTCGCTCTATCTTATCGGCCGTGGGATGGAGCTCTACTTTTCCAGAACTGCTTATATTACGATTTATCTCTTTTCAGGACTTGCAGGTGGTATTGCTTCGCTCTACATGCACCCTGAGAGTGTCGGTATCGGTGCCTCCGGTGCTATTTTCGGGGTCTTTGGTGCGCTTGGCGGCTTCTTCCTTGCCCATAGAGAGCGCATCGCTACTGAGCGGGGAAAACAAATAGTAAAAGACTTTGCCGTTATTATCGGGCTAAATCTCTTTCTTGGACTCTCCATTGCCTCCATTGATATGAGTGCACATGTCGGAGGGTTGTTGACAGGGTTTGTCGGTGGTTTTATTATCGCACGTTCCCGGAAGGCGCTTGTGCCTTTTGGTATCGCGATGGCTGTATTGGTCTGGTATGCTCTGGCATATACCCTTCCGGAACACTATGCGTATCTTTTTCATTAGTGCTATTTTGCTGCTGCTCTTTTCAGGGTGCAGTGATCTTCCCCCAAAATCTACCAAAACAGCAGAGATGAAACTTGTAGATCTGCTTGAGGGGCTTGACAACAATGCCTCCAGAAAGGAGACAAGGCTTCTGGCACATGACATTATCACCCGTGCGCTACAACTGAATCGGGAGTTTGAGCGCAGTACACCGCCAAAACTCCATAACTTTCTGGTGAAAACCGGAATCAAAGAGAGAGGACTCTGTTATCATTTCAGTGACGGGCTCTACGCCTATTTGAAGAAGAAAGGGTCATATTACCCTCATTTTGATTTTCATTTGATTGGGGCGCACATAGGTTCATACTGGCTGGAACATAATGCTTTGGCGATAACGCGAAAAGGTGGCAGAGTGTTTGACGGTATCGTGGTAGATGCATGGCGGCAAACCGGAACGGTGTTTGTATCACCTATTCGGGAAGACAAGGCGTATCGATGGATTCACCGCCCAGCCAGAGGGTGTCTGTAGGGTGTTTATTGAATGCGCTTATGTATCATAGTTCGCTTCTCTTGCAACAGGTTGTAAATATTAGGCCGCGACTGGTTTGAGTATATAGACCTTTCCATACTTTTTGGCTTCTGCAATATTCCCTTCACGTAAAAGCTCACGTATAGTATCAAGTTTCAGTGTGTCATCTAAACTGATATAGGGTGACCATGCGTTTTCATTGTCAATAATTTCAATCTCTACCTCTGCAACATATTTTCCTTCATGCAGTAGTTTTGTATGTTTTCTATTTGGCATTTTTCCTCCTTGTAAAATCTTCAGACCATCTATCAGGACTTGGTCTGTATGCCGTAATAAGCACGGCAGGTCTTTGTGTTCCTGCAGATATGCCCCATACCGTATGAATAGGTGCATTATGGGCATCCCGTTGTAAAACCAGACAGCATGGACCTTTGCCAAAATTTGGATAATCCTCTAAAACGATAGCGTTCTTTATGCTTGAAAGAATATCCTTCACCAATATACCGTCTTCTGCCAATTCATCATAACCATGACTGGAAATGAGAACATCGGATTTTTCAATAAGGTTTTTAACTTTTATAAACGTATCACTTTGGATCACTCGAAGAACCTTTTTGAAATTTGAAACTATTATAACATAATATACTGTATCGGTTTTTTATAAGACACCGATATTCATGTTCTGCGCGTGTCACAACGGAAGATAGATCTTATCGACCAGTTCGTCATATTCACTGCGTGCATCCGAATCGATGGTAATGCCGCCGCCGCTTTTGTAGTAGAGTTTTCCTTCTCTCTCTTCCATGAAACGTATCATTACGGCTGAACGCAGGTCGGTACCGTTGTAGATGCCAAAGATACCGGTGTAAAATCCGCGCACATAGGTTTCGACCGCATCGATGATCTCAACGGTACGTTTTTTGGGAGTACCGGTGATGGAGCCTGCCGGTGTGAGTCTTTCAAGGATGTTTCCAATCTGTGTATGCCAGTTTTTTGGCAGGGTTGCGGTGATTTTGGAGCTTACCTGCAGCAGGGGTTTGTCGCCTGCACGGATGGTGTCGGTATAGCGGAATGTTTCAACCTTGACATTGGTACCGACCATACCAAGATCGTTTCGCATCAGATCGACGATCATCACATGCTCTGCCATCTCTTTTTCATCAGCTAAAATCGTCTCTTTGGCATGGGGAAGGGTAGCGTCTATCGTCCCTTTCATCGGGTATGTGGCGATGGTGTTGTTTTCTATCTCGACGAAGCGTTCGGGGGAGAAGCAGATGAACTCGCCTTTGAAATAGAGTTTAAATTTTGCCTGTGCCCAGGTGAAGATCTCTTTGAGGGTGAGGTTGGTCTCTACCGGTGTCTCAAACGTCAGGTTGAGCAGATAGGTGTTGCCGGAACGTATCTCCTCCTGTACCGTTTCGATAGCACGGCGGTAATGTGCGAAATCTACCGGAAATTTGGCAAGTGTATAGGGTTTGTTACGTTTTTGTACCGGGTAGTTGCGCCAATCCTCAAGTTTGTAGAAGATGTCATTGTCAAGGGTGTCGAGCGGCTGCGCAAAGATCTTTTGTTTGTCGTAGGAGATAATGAAGAGAAACGGAGTGCGGGAGCATCCTAACCGGTTGATGGCTTCAAAACCCGTTTGGGAAGAAAGCCAGGGGCTTTCAGCGGGTAGCGGGTAGCGGGTAGCAGGTAGAGAAGAGGATGAGGTATCCAATTTTGCTCTCTTTTAGCTGTCGAGCAGCAGTAGTTTGAGGACTGCCATACGGACAAATACACCGTTTTTGACCTGCTCGAGTACTTTGCAGCGTGGGTCTTCGAGCATTTCGTCACTGATGTCGATGTTGCGCATGACAGGCCCCGGATGCAGCAGCAGAATATCTCTTGTTTTGAGGCGCTCTTTGGTGATGCAGTAGTGTTGTGCGTAGGTTTCATAATCATCAAAGATGGGTTTGGCATGGCGTTCCAACTGTGCCCGGAGGCTCATGATCACGTCAACCTTGTCAATGATCTCTTCAAGATGTTCATAACATGGCAGGTCCGTCTCATTTGGCATAAAAGGTTCGGGTGCAACCAGTACCACTTTCATGCCCATGCGTGTCAACAGCCGGATACCGGAGCTTGCCACACGTGAGTTGGCAATATCTCCGACAATGGCAATGGTCTTACCGGCAATCTCCCCGTTAAAATGCTCTGTGATCGTAAAGAGATCGAGCAGTGCCTGTGTCGGGTGTGCATAGTTGCCTGCACCTGCATTGATGACGGAAGTCATCTGCATCTGTGCAAGCTGGCCGGGAGCATCATTGCTCTCATGTCTGATGATCACCCCGTCAGGTCCCATGGCACAGAGGTTGGTAAAGGTATCTTCAAGGCTTTCTCCTTTTTTGGTAGAGGAGCGGCTGGGATCAAGGTGCACTACTGATGCCCCAAGCCGTTTGGCAGCGACTTCAAAAGAGCTTCGTGTCCGGGTAGAGGGTTCGAAAAAGAGGGTGATGAAGAGTTTGTCCTGTAAGAGCTGAGAGGGCATTTGATGCTTAAAACGTTTGGCATCGTCCAACAGCTGTTTGATCTGTCTGTCACTGAGGTCATAGGTATCAACGAGGTGTTGCATTGGCATCCTTCGGGATTATGATAGATATTGCGATTATAGCCAATCAATGGTAAAATAAAGAGAGGAGAGCAAAGAATGAAACGCTTTTTTTTCATATTGATACCCCTTTTTCTATTCTCCGGTGACTCCTCAGACATCAAGTTGCTGCCACCGGTAAATCATCAGATCTACTTAGGTGCTTTTCCTGACTTTGGCGGTTCTGAAGATGAGGTGACGACGGGTAAAGTCAGAGATTTTGAGGCATTAACAGGCAGGGGTATCGTATGGGCTTGTTTTTCCAATAACTGGTACAACGGTATCAGGTACCCCAGAGAGCATATCCATGCGATCCATCAGGCGGGTGTCATCCCGATGGTACGTTTGATGCCAAGAAGCAGTGACCGTCAGGGGGAGGCAGAAAAGACGTTTACACTGCAGCGTATTATTGACGGTGATTTTGACCGTGATTTGCATCGGTGGGCGCAGGATGCCAAACAGGACGGTATTCCACTGCTGATCGACTTTGCTGTCGAGGCAAACGGTGACTGGTTTGGCTGGAGCGGTATTTTCAATGGCGGTGCAGATACGGGAGGGTACGGAGAGCTAGACTATCCTGACGGCCCGGAAAGGTACAGAGATGCCTACAGACATATCATAGATATTTTTAATGCCGAAGGGGTGCATCATGTGACATGGGCATTTCATTTCAATCTGGATTCCTCTCCGCAGGAGGATTGGAATCAGCCAAAATACTACTATCCGGGAGATGCCTATATCGACTGGATCGGGTTTAGCCTGTATGGAGCGCAAAAAGTTACAGAAGAGTGGGAAGGGCTGGCCTTCTCGACCCAACTGGCAGAGCACTACCGTCAAATCTACGCCGTAAGCCAAAACAAGCCTGTTGCAGTTTTTGAATTCGGTGTGACTGACGGGCATCCGGACGGCAATAAAAGTGTATGGTGGCGTGATGCTTTCGAGACGATTTTGGATAACCCTTATGTCTCTTTTGGTGCGGTTTCACCATGGCATGAGAATTGGGAAAATGAGGATGGCACCTTCTCTCTGCTTAGAATCGACTCTTCACCTTCATCGTTGGCTGCATTTAATAGCTGGGCAGCACATCCAAATTTTACAGATACTCCTTATTTCAGTGCTGCATACTATGGGTTTTTCCCGGCTGTCTACCAGTTAATTTTGCAGTAGTTTTGAAAGGTACTGTTCTAAACCTTCTTCTACACTCCACCACCCCTCAAACACAGCATCATAATAGGGCTGTGTAACCTTTGCAAAATCCTCTCTGTCTTCGTAAAGGTTGACACACCAGTCAAACGGGATGTCGAAACTGCGCAGTGCCATCATCGAGAGCAGTGTGTCGTTGATACACCCAAGCCGGCTGGGGGTTACCAGCAGTGCCCGGGCATCAAGCTCTTTGATGAGGTGCGCTGTCAGATAGGTTTCTGTCAACGGTACCATCAGCCCTCCGGCACCTTCGACAAGCAGTATGTCACATTTTTTCAACAGCATGTCATGTTTGTCAACAATGTACTGAAGGTCGATAGTACCGTCTGTATCGGCACAAAACGGTGCAGCAGGCAGTGCGAAGGTGTAAGCGGTGATGTCATCGGTTGACAACGCCTCAAAGGCGGGGTTGACACTCTGGCATGCCTGAAGCAGTGCTGCGGCATCAGCCGGTGTATCGCTCACACCTGTTTCGACCGGTTTGTAAACCCCTGGGCGCATGCCCTGTGCCGCGAGTGCTTCAATGAGTTTGAGGGTGGTGTGCGTCTTTCCTACATTTGTCCCTGTGGCAGTAATAAAAAGGCTCTTCACTTGCTTTTCTCCCGATTTTTTGTATAATATAGACGATTATAGAATTTAATTTGAATAAGGAATTTTAGCATAAATGCCAAAGTATGAAGAAGAACTCGATATAGCACTTGACCTGCAGGAACCGCAGATGTTCAAAGTGCTGCTGCACAACGATGACTATACCAGTATGGATTTTGTGGTAGAGGTGCTGATGGATATTTTCCACAAGAACCACAGTCAGGCTGAGCAGATCATGCTGCAGATACATGAAAAGGGCAAGGCGATCTGCGGTGTATATACGTATGAGATCGCCCAGATGAAAGTGGAGCAGGTAAGACAGCTTGCCAAGCGCAACGAGTTCCCCCTGCTTGCAACGATGGAAGAGGATGCATAGATGATCAGTGTAGCATTGAACGATGTATTTAAAGAGGCGGTAACATATGCCAAAGAGAACCGGCATGAGTACCTGACTGTAGAGCATGTCTTTTTGGCGATCGTACGTTCGGAAAAAGGGCAGGAGATATTTGACCTGCTTGGTGCGGATGTCAAGCGGCTTGAAGAAGGAATTGAAGCCCATATTCACAAAACCATCCCTACCCTCAAAGAGGCGGTAGAGCCGTTTGAGACAGTGGCACTCTCCCGAGCCATCAATGATATGATGACACACATCCACTCTGCCGGACGTACTGAGGCAAAGGTAGGGGATATGCTCGCGGCGATCTTTATGCAGGAGCATGCCTATGCGGTCTATCTGATGAAAAAAGAGGGAATCGCCCGGGTGGATATTTTGGAAGTGATCTCCCATGCACATAGTCAGACCGAGACAGTACCCTCAAAAAGCGATAGAGAAGAGACCCTGCTGGAGCAGTTTACCATGGAGCTCGTTTCTCTTGCCAAGAAGGGCAAGATAGACCCTGTGATAGGACGTGTCGATGAGATCGACCGTGTCATGCAGACGCTCTGCCGCCGAAAAAAGAACAACCCGCTGCTGGTAGGTGAACCCGGTGTCGGGAAGACTGCGATTGCTGAAGGGCTGGCGCTGAAGATAAGCGAAGGGGACGTACCCGATATTCTCAAAAATGCGAAAGTCTATGCACTCGATATGGGTGCACTGGTTGCAGGTACCAAGTATCGTGGAGATTTTGAAAAACGGCTCAAAGGTATCATTAAAGAGTTGACACAGCAAGAAGATGCGATTCTCTTCATTGACGAGATTCATACCATGGTAGGCGCGGGTGCGACCAGTGGAGGCAGCATGGATGCGAGCAATCTTCTCAAGCCTGCCCTCGCCCGCGGAGAGCTCAAGTGTATCGGTGCGACGACCTATCAGGAGTTCAGGAACTTTTTTGACAAGGACAAAGCACTCAGCCGCCGGTTTGCCAAGATCGATGTGGATGAGCCAAGCATTGAAGATACCTTTACCATCCTCAAAGGGGTACAGGAGAAGTATGAGCAGTTCCACAAGATCAGCTTTACAGACGAAGCGCTTCAGAGTGCTATCGATCTGAGTGTCAAGTATCTTCATGACCGTTTTTTGCCGGACAAGGCGATGGATATCATCGATGAGGTGGGAGCGCATTTTATGCTGCGCGGCAAAGAAGGTGTCACCGTTGTGCCTGCCGATATCG
>JALVGO010000208.1 GCA_027029065.1 Sulfurovum sp. | reverse complement strand
GTTTACAATAGCAGTGCCAAAGATACTCAATGAAGAGATTAGCAAAGATGGTAGTAAAAAGTATCTCTTTGGTTTGCAAGATGGCCACACCATTGAGACCGTATTACTACCGATGAAAAAAGAGCAGCGCGATGAAAAGGGCAATATCATCAAAGAGGCAAAATATACTATATGCGTCTCTTCACAAGTAGGCTGCAAAGTAGGATGTGAGTTTTGCCTCACAGCCAAAGGGGGCTTTGTTCGCAATCTCACTGCAGGAGAGATTGTTGGACAGGTGCTAGCCATTTATGAGCACAACCAAATCCCAGCCAATAGAAGAGTCAATATCGTCTATATGGGTATGGGAGAGCCTCTGGACAATCTAGAAAATGTGGCAAAAGCCATCCAAATATTTTCAGATGAGTTTGGGCTATCCATATCTCCGAGGCGCCAAACCATCTCCACCAGCGGTCTTGCACCAAAGATCAAGAAACTTGGTGAGATGAATTTGGGTGTGCTTCTAGCCATTAGCTTGCATGCAGTAGATGATGAGCTTCGTCAAAAACTGATGCCAATTAATAAAGCCTACAATATTGAAAGCGTCATCCAAGCAGTCAAAGAGTTTCCAATTGATCAGCGAAAGAGGGTGATGTTTGAGTATCTGGTGATAAAAGATCTCAATGATGATATTAAATCGGCTAAAAAGCAAAAGTCAATCTTATCTATTTCAATCCATATCCAGGATCACCATTTCAAAGGCCTGAGCCTGAGAGAGTAGAGAAGTTTCAGCGCTATTTACTAGATCATGGGATATTGTGTACGATAAGAGAGTCTAAAGGGCTTGATATTAGTGCAGCATGTGGACAACTCAAGGAGAAGAGCAGTGGATGTGCCGTTTAAAAATTATGAGCTTATTATGGCTTTGGTGCTTATTATTGCTGTGATTTTCATGGTAGTAGCTTTTATAAAAATCAATATGGAGCATGAAGAGGATGACAATTCTTGATAATGCGATGCTGCTC
>JALVGO010000207.1 GCA_027029065.1 Sulfurovum sp. | reverse complement strand
CATTTTTGTATCTTCTGTGCTGCAGTGTATACTGATCACACTCAAGCCACCCTTTTGCAGACCCTTTCTGCCATCCAAGCGGAGAATTCGCCACTGCATCGACAGGTTTCATTGGTGGTACGACATGAATGAAATCATACTTCATTTCAACCATTTCGGTATGGTCGATCATATCATACTCTTCCAACTCCTCGTCATACTCCCCTTTTGTCTGGTATTTGTATTCAAATGTTGCTATTTTATTTTCAGGATCGATCTTTCTGAGTACATGATTCCATTTGTCGGTAATATTTCCATACATTGGTGTCACTTCTTCAACCAGTGTTTTGTTGTAAGAAGGCAGACCAAAGAGTTTTGTACCTTTTTTACAGAAACTGAATTTCGCATTTTTGCTTACATCTGCTCCCCCGTCAGGACCGTTTCCTCTAAGATTGTCATCTGAAAGATAGAGAATTTTCTGAGGTGCCCCTCCACACTTGATCGGAGTATCAGGCTGCGTACAGATGACGTGGATAGGATTGTCCGGTGATGCCGCTTCAGCCGCTTTTCTCATATCTTTAAACCATTGGGCTGTTGCCTCTCCACCCTTCGCTGTACCGTTAACCGGATCATTCAGATACACAGATGAGATACCATGTTTTCCTACCAGATCAGGGCTCATACCTTCAATTCTTTCATAATCGTAGGCAATTCCTGTTGCAACAACAAGGAAATCATAGGAGATATCTCCATTTTTGGAGGTTGTTACCTTATTGTTATCAGGATCGAATACTGTTACTTCATCCTTCACCCAGTTGACACCGTCCGGAATGAAATCTGCATTGTTATGCTGAATATCACTTAACGTATACAGCCCTGCAGCCATGAATACCTGTCCAGGCTGATAAAGATGAATATCATTAGGTGCGATAATCGTAATATCTGCATTTGATGCAGCACGTCTCAGTCTTGCAGCAGCCATGATACCGCCGGCACCGCCTCCGACAATAACGATTTTGGCCTTT
>JALVGO010000206.1 GCA_027029065.1 Sulfurovum sp. | reverse complement strand
CTTACCGTCTCCGCCTGTAAAGTAGACATTTTTACCCTTGCTGTGTTGCACTATGAGTGCTTTTATAGACGCGATTATACCATAGCTTATCTGCTCTTTGGTTGTAAGGGGGAGTCGGGTGAGATCGATAGTGGTATCGAGTGCGGTTTTGAGTACAGGAGAGATACGGGCATAGCTCTCCTGCATCGCCGAAAGTCCGGGGTAGATAAAACCACCCCTATAGACGCCCCGCTCCACAACATCAACAGTGATCGCCGATCCCGCATCGACAAAGACCCCGTTGTCATGACTCAGACACAACGCCCGTCTATCCACCCCCATCGCTTCGTACTCACCAGCTATATGTACTTTGCCGGAGATATTCTCCCATGAGGTCTCCGCTTTGATACGCTCCTCCAGACGGTGATTGACGGAGATGTAGCATATTCTCTCTGTTGCATAACGCCCAATCGCATCATCTATGAAAAGATGTTCAACCTCTTTACCGTCATAGAGATGTAAACGACTGTTGCCAATATCAGCAAAACGGTGCGTGTCTACGCACCCTACAAAACCTTTCGGTTCCTCATTCCTTACCCCAAGGGCACTTGTCACTTCGTTCGGGCGCATTCCTCATTCCTCATTTTGTTGCTCCGCAACAAATACTTTCCACCCATTCTCTTCCAACAATGCCTTGGCTTTGGAGCAGAGCGGTGCTTTGATGACGATGTATTTTTTTTTGATACTGCTGTCAATATACCTCTCAAGCTTCTCATGCAGCCCCATCAACTCCTGCGCCTCTTTGCGAAGTACCCTGCTCTTCTTCTCAAGCCACATCACATCGGCATAGTACCCTTGCAGATCGACTCCCAGCCAGATAGAGATCTTTTTACGTGTGCCAAGTTCTTTGGGGGCAACAGGTTTGAGGGTTTTAAATACCAGCTTTTTGGACTGCAAATATTCGACGATTGTTTTCATAATGCTATTTTACCCAAATTATCGCAGCGGATGAAACTGCAGCATCGTCTCTTTGAGATTCTGTTTTTGGATGTGTGTATAGATCTGCGTCGTCTCCAGAGAGCTGTGCCCAAGCAGCTCTTGTACCACACGCAGATCGGCTCCTCCGATAATGAGGGAGGAGGCAAATGAGTGGCGCAATACATGGGGTGAGACACCAAGGTACTTCTTGACGATCTTGTAGGCACTGATGCGGCTGAGCGGATCGCCGCGGTAGTTAAGCCAGATATAGCTGCTTGCCATGGTCTGTTTTTCAAGGTAGGCTTCCAGTGCCTCAAGGGCAACAGGTGCAAGCGGCACGACACGCTCTTTTGCCCCTTTGGCAAAACGGATCTTCAGCCACCCTTCCAAAATATCGCTGCGCTGCGCACTCAGCGCTTCGGAGATACGACATCCGCTGGCATAGAGAAAAAGAATGAGGGCATAGTCACGCAGTCCTGCCAGTGTAGTACGGTCTATGGCAGCAATACCGGACATGATCTCCTCAGGGCTGAGATACTTGGGCAGATTTTTAGGCACTTTTGCCATAGGGATCTTGATCTTTTCATGGGTGAAATTCTGACGGTGGCAAAAGGCAAAAAAGGTATTGATGGAAGAGAGTTTCCTGTTGAGTGTACGTTTGTTCTCAAAGCCTGAGAGGAAAGAGAGTACATCGGTTGTCTCAAGCTTGGTAAGCGGTTTTTTCACCGCCTCTTCAAGCTGCTTGAGATCACCAAGGTAGGAAGAGACCGTCAGCGTATCGAGTGCCTTGGTGATCGTAAGATACTCTTCAAACGCCTGTAGAAGATCGGACATGACCTATTTGAAGTCGAGTTTGTCAAGATGGATCACAGTACCGTCTTTGTAGAGTTTGTTCCCTGCAATGTAAACCGGTGAATCAACCTCACCCACATCATAGATTCTGTACTTGTTCAATGTACGGTTCAGTACGATCAGTGATCCTTTGATATCAAGGGCGACAACCCTCTTTTTCAATGCAGTCGCTCCGGCAAACTGTGCGAACTTGAATTTCTTTTTCGCCTGCTCTTCAAGCAGTACATTGAGTTTGATGATCTCTCCCTCTTTGCTGAACACGTAGATCGACTTGCCGCTGAGCGATACCTCCGAAATATTCACCCGGTACTCATATTCTCCTTCGGCACCGAGTGTCAAGAGTTTTTTGGGGGTTGCTGCAACCAGTGTATCGCCCATACGGGAGAGATAGATGATATTGTTAAATACTTTGTCGCTGCTCAGATAGACAACTTTGGCATTTTCAGGGTCGTTGACATCAAAAATAACCAGTTTGCCGTCAAGCATCGGCATCACAACAAGTGAGTCAATAAACATAGGACTTGCCGCTCTGGTATCGATAGCGTAAGTACGCTCTGAGCGGTTCTCTATAAGCTTCCTGTCTTTGCTGATGCTGTAGAGCCCAAAGGCATTGCTATTCAGAATGTAGGCAACAAGTCCGTTGCGGATAGCAGCAGAGACAACCGGTATTTTCAGGGCAATAGTACGGATGGTTTTGCCCGTTTTTTTATTGATGACTTTCAGGTCACCGCTCTCATTGGCTGCCAGTACATAGGTTCTGTTTTCACTCAGGAAACGGAACCCTTTGGGCAGTACCAGTGTGCTGACACCCGATTTTCCGATATATCTGCCGTCTTCAAGGGTTGCACCGTCACGGCTTTTGTCGACAATCTTCCCCTCATAGCTGCTCTGGGCACCGTTGACACCGTAGGTCTGCTCCGGCTCAAAATACTGTTTGGAGCTGCAGCCGCCCAAAAGCAGCACACCCGCTGCCAGTACAGGAAAGAGGATACGTTTCATTACTCAGCCTTCAGTGTAGCATGTTCCAACAGTTTTGCAAGCATGGAGAGTGACGAACGCTCGTCAATCAGCGCCAGTTTCTCTTTCGCCTTGGCGACATTACCCGCCTTGATGGCAACATATGCCTCTTCAAGATAGGCAAGCTCTTTGTAGTACACAGAATCGACCGGCTTCTTCTCGATGGCACCGACACTGTAGCGACTCATATCGGCGATCACACCGTTTTGACTGTTTCCAAGTACCGAGAGCTGCTTGACATCCTGTTTTTTGGCCGCAGTCGAAAAGCTGTAGAGTTCATAGAGTGCCGGGTTTTTCTCTTTGAGAACACTGAGTGCGGATGCATCGTCAGGCTTCTGCTGCAGGGTTAAAAGTGCCTGGTTTGCCGCCTCAAGCCTGGATTGTTTTACGGCATCCATTCCTGTACTGACGACGACATAGAGCAAAATCGCTCCAACGGTTCCAAAAATGGGAAACTTGTACTTTTTATAAAGCGTCTCCAGTTTAAACGCACTCTCCAGTATCTTCTCATCACTGCTCAGTTCTGTTTTGACATAATTCACATCATCTTTGATACTCACTGCATTCTCCTGCAATTTTATATAGGTACCATTATACCAATTTGGGATTAAAGCTCTACAATCGTGATACCAAGGTTGCCCGGCATCCGGTAAAACTTCTGTAT
>JALVGO010000205.1 GCA_027029065.1 Sulfurovum sp. | reverse complement strand
TTGAGACTCTCGCCCAGTGCCATCTCGTAGCCTTCCAAGATCACGTTGCCGTTTAGTTTGAGTTGCGGTTTGACATGGATGTAGGAGGGCAGTGTATCGGGTAGTTGCGATACATCGGTAATGTTGCTATCAGGCAGCAGAGCCTCCAGAGCCTCCTGATCTGCCTGGGTGGCGGGGGCGTAGGAGAGGGTGACCTTTTGGTTATTGACCCTTGCGTAAGGAAGGGTTACTGTTTTTGCGCCGTTTTGCATCTCCTCTATGGCGGCGTCTTGGGTAAGCGGCTCAAGATAGTAGGTAACTTTTTGCTGCAGAGCGCTTGGCAGTTTAGCATACCTTGCGCCTACCACAAGCACTTTGGCACTCAGATTATCCGGCAGGGTACTGTATGTTTGAGGGATGATCTTTTTACCGCCGATAACCTCTATAAGGCTTTGGTTGTTATCGACAATGGAGGAGGTGATATTGGCTTCAAGGTTTGCTTGGGCTTGGGCTAACATATCTTCTATGATGGCGCTATCCATATGTGCTACCGAGCCTTCTGTTTCGTTGATGTCCGCAGAGTCTATGAAACTTTGCAATGAGGCATTGATATCAACTCCCGAAGCACTCAGCGCATCCATCCCCTCTTCAAATTCGTACTGCTTATAACTCGCATCCAAAGGTATCCACGCATCGGCTTTACGATTTTTGGCACCACGGCTGGGGTAGTAGTCGGTAGCGACTTCTACCCAGACATGCTCCATACGCACGGTACTGAGCACTCCTGCTTCTGTAATGCCCTCATTGGGCAACCCGTTGGAATAGGCAAAGGTCATAGCACTATAGGCATCATCCCAGCCTCCAAACCAGTTTTTTACCTTCTCTACCGGTAGCTCTATCGTCCCATGCACATACCTCGCCGGTATCTTCGAAGCCCTAAGCAGGGCGATCAGCAGTGAAGCGATATCCATCGCATTACCGCGCTTGGCACCCAGTGTCAGCTCGGCACTCTGCACCGCTCCCCACGAGGGGACAAACTCGATATTGTTACGCACATAGTTGTAGATCTTGACCGCATCGTACTCCAGCTCCGCTGCCTTGTCACGAATGGCTTGGGTGATGTTGACCTCGTCGCTTTGTGCCAGATAGGCAGGATCGGAAGCACCCGCAAGTGTAGAGTAGTCAAAATCCCCAAGCGCCGCATAGTGCGGCATAGGCTGGTTGCGCAGCCCCTGAGAGACAAACTCCGCTTTGCTTCTCTTGGGCTTAACCGGCTTGGCTTTGCGCAGTTGGAAAGGGAGGTTGTTTGGGTCAAACGTTTGGTGCGTGTCGCTTTCATACTCCGAGACATTCAGATCTGCTGCATCCTCACCGCCAAAGAGCCGGTAGTACCACCGCACCAAAACACTGCCCGTATGTTCAGCGATCAGCGCCTGCATCGCCTTTGAGAGTCTGCTTTTGCGCTGCTCATACGCCTGCTGCATCGCATCCACACGCGCAAGGAAACGCTCAGGCAGCCCCTTCTCTCTGATCTGCGCACGCATCTGTTCAAACTGCTCCTGCGCATAACCATCCTCCTCCTCTATCTGAGACAGAAGTGTTTTGAGCTCTTCACTGAGTGTTGCTTTTTGTGTCTCGGCAAGCCCGTTGCTTCGAAGCTGCGCGATGATATCTATCGCCTTTTGGACGCTTTGCTGCATCCTCTGGGGTGACTGTGCCACATAGGCTCTGTTTTTTGCTTTGACCGCCTCTACCCCGGCAGCAAATGAAGGGGTCGTAAAGACAAAGGTGATCAGCACCGTCGAGAGCAGAAGGCTCAGCGCTCTGACAGTCTTTGTCGCTTCGTTAAAATAGTTTAGAGGGTTTATAGATCTACTTTTGTAAAACATATTATGCTCCTGCCTTGTTCAGTTCTATTTCGATGGTTCTTATGAGTGCGTCTATCATGAGCCTCAACTCTTTGATACGCTCGTTTTCTTCTATCTTTTGAAGTGCATCTGTTGCTTTAAGCAGTGCTTCCAGGGCACGGCGGTAATGTGCCTGCTGCTCATAGACAGAAGCTTTACGCAGATACCTGAGAGCTTTTTGAAGTCGCCTTTTGTCTCTTCTTTGTTCCAACACAATGCCACCGGCATACTGCACAACATCATCAATGTCTCTCTTGGCTGCTATATCAACACCGTAGTTCACCTCTGCCTGAAGTGTAGCATTGCTATCAAGCACAGAGAAGATATCGGCAAACACCTCCACCCGGCTTTCTGCCTGAAGCGCCTTTATCCAGAAGTAGTAGGCATTTTCCGTATCGGGCTGCATAAGCGCTTCTTTAAAGAGTAGATGTGTAGCGTTGCTCTCGTTTGCATCTATCGCATCCACAAACACAGCATTGTCCGATGTGGTGACCTCTATCTTCAACGGTGTCGCAATGCCTCTGTTCTCAACTCTCAGGGTCATAGGCACAGCAGAACCGTTTTGCCATACCACCTCACTGCTTTGCAACGAGTGGAGTATCTCGCTTAGCAGCGTCTCAAACTCTCCTCCCGGATCTTTGCTTGCTTCTGCAAGGATGTCAAAGCCTGCAAACAATGCCTTGCCTTTTCCGTACCCGTTCATCACCAATGCAGGATCTGCACTGCCGCAAAATCTGTAATTGTAATGCGCCAGCAGTGTCGTACCATCAGCACGGAAACGTACCGGATGAGACCTGTCAAGCAGCGGACTCTCAAAGTAGCTATAGTTGCTATCTGCCATTTCAACAGTATTGACATACGGAACAAGCCCTCTGTACTCAATACCCGCAACCGTATTGATATAGCGGTTTCTGTTGTCATGTCCGCCCGCGACAAAGAGTCCGCCTCCGCCAAAGACAGCCTCCCGCAACTCTTTTTGTACGGTTTTGGAGAGCTTCACCCTTTCGCTCAATAGTACATAATGGCTGTATGATCCGCTGCGCAACGCTTTTGTAAACCCTTCGTTATCCGTCACAATGCTGTAGCTGTAGCCCAGCGATTTCAAGAGTGCTTCCAGGTATGCCTGCTGTTTATCGATGTTCAACGCATCTGCCGGACCATATGGCTCCGTACAGGTATGGTGATCGTGACTGCCTTTTGAACCATGGCTGCCCTTAGAGCCATGATGACCCTTTGAACCATGGTGCCCCTTTGAACCGTGACAGCCTTTGAAACCGTGACTGCCCTTGGAGCCGTGATGACCGCTGCTTCCGCACGCATCAAGCAACACTAACAGCCTTCCTTTGCCCTGCTGCAGGAGGCTTCCCTCTATCACAATCGGCGGAGGCAAGACCTCTACGGTCACTGTTGCGCTATCTGTCGCACCGGCACTGTCTGAGACGGTATAGACAAAACTGTCTGTACCGACAAAGCCCTGCTTGGGTATATACCTGAGTGTGCTGTTGCTCTCTTGCACAACACTGCCATGTGTAGCTTGTCCGTATGATGCCAGTGTCACACTGCCGTCTTCCGCATCGCTGTCATTTAGCAATACTGCGATCGATATAT
>JALVGO010000204.1:2841-9996 GCA_027029065.1 Sulfurovum sp. | reverse complement strand
GGATGATGCAGGTGAAAGGGTGATTAGAATGGGGGAAGATCCAGCCTATGTCATCAATACAGGCTGCCCTTCTATCGATCTTGCCAAAGAGGTTTTGGACAATCCGACACTTGATTTTGATCCTATAGAAAAGTATGGTGGAGTAGGAGAAATAGGTGACTGGAAAAATAAAGGCTATATTGTTGTGATGCAGCATCCCGTTACAACAGAATATTCTGATTCAAGAGCACATGTGGAAGCAACATTGAAAGCCGTTGATGCACTGGGTATACCGACATTTTGGTTTTGGCCCAATGTTGATGCCGGTGCAGATGGCACATCAACTGGTATTAGAGCATATAGAGAAATACATAGTCCTAAAAATATTCATTTTTTTAAAAATATGCAGCCACAGGACTTTTTACGCCTTATCAAAAATGCAAAAGTATTGGTTGGCAATTCAAGCGTAGGCATACGTGAAAGTTCCTATTTGGGGATTCCTGTTGTAAATATTGGTACACGCCAACATGGTCGTATGCGTGGAAAAAATGTAATCGACTGCGATTACAATCAAAAAGAGATTGAACAGGCTATTAAAAAGCATATTGAGCATGGTCACTACGCATCGGAATATATTTACGGAGACGGCATGGCTGGCGTTAAAATTGCAGAAACTTTGGCAACCATACCACTTCGTTTTCATAAGACGATTACTTATTAACAGGATTGCTTAAGATGAAAATATTGGGATTAATTCCGGCAAGAGGAGGTTCAAAAGGGGTTCCTCAAAAAAATATAAAGAAGCTGTCAGGCAAGCCGCTGATTGCCTATACAATTGAACAAGCAAATAATGCTTTATTGCTTGAAAAGACCATTCTCTCCACTGATGATGAGAAAATAGCGGAAGTAGCCCGTCACTATGGTCTGGAGGTACCCTTCATGCGTCCAGCTGAACTGGCGCAAGATCATTCTGGAAGTTTTGAAGTTGTACAGCATGCTTTGGATTTTATGGAATCACAGGGGGAAGTGTATGATGCAGTCTGTCTGCTGCAGGCGACAAGCCCTTACCGTCCCCAAGGAGTGATAGACGACGCCATACGCCTGTTTATAAAAGAGTGTCCAGATGCCCTTGTATCGGTAAGAAGGGTGCCCGATGAGTTTAACCCACACTGGACATTTGAAATAGAAAAGAACAACCGTTTGAAGATTAGTACTGGGGAGAAAAAGATCATCCCCCGTCGCCAGGAACTCCCGCCCGCCTATCATCGTGACGGTGCCATCTATATCACTTCGGTAGAGACCATACGTAACAAAGGCTCACTGCTTGGAGATGATATTGTGGCTTTTCCTATCGAGAGCCCGGAGCTGATCAACATCGATACGATGGAGGATTGGGAAAAGGCGGAAGCTTTTTATGCATCTATCCATGGAAAGGAACAGTCTTAAATGTGTGGTATCGTCGGCATCGTCGGTAAGGCAGCGAAAGAGTATACACTCGATGCGATGCTTCGTGCCCAGCACCATAGAGGTCCTGACCATACGGGGAAGCTAATGCCAAAAGAGGGGGTAGCACTGGGGCATAACAGACTTTCCATTATCGATCTCTCCGCTGAAGCAAATCAGCCTATGGAAGATGCGCAGGGACGCTATGTAATCGTCTTTAACGGTGAAATATATAACTATCTTGAACTGAGAATGAGACTGGCACACCATTATGCATTTTGCACGGTTTCTGATACAGAGGTACTTCTTGCCGCCTACAGTGTATGGGGAGAAGAGATGCTTGAGCATCTTAATGGCATGTTTGCATTTGTCATTTACGATAGGAAGCATGATAGACTTTTTGGTGCCAGGGATCGTTTTGGGGTAAAACCGTTCTACTATGTGGAGTATGAAGGAAGCTTCTATTTTGCCAGTGAGATAAAGGCGTTTGAGGTTGCCGGCATACCGCTTCATCCTAACGAAAGAGTATGGGCTTCCTATCTTGCCTACGGTACCTACGGCAGACCTGAAGAGAGCTTTTGGGAGGGGGTACGACAGCTTGAGGCAGGATGTGCGTTGGTGTATGATGAAAGTGTGAAGACCAAACGGTGGTACGATTTTGTATCACGCATTGGGCAAGTTCATACTGAAATGACACTCGAAGCGGTGCAGGCATCGTATGAAGCACTGCTTGAAGAGAGTGTCAGACTGCGTTTCCGTGCCGATGTGACAGTAGGCTTCAATCTCAGTGGAGGGTTGGACAGCTCGACGCTGCTTGCTATGGTACACAAAACCCACCCAAACAATGACAATATCAAAGCATACACCTTCTACACAGGTGACGAACGCTACGATGAAGACAGGTGGGTAGAGATGATGCTTGAACGTACAGGCAATCCGCTGCAAAAAGTGCTTCTTGCTGCTTTGGATGTACCTATACTTGCCCAGGAGCTGTTTGAAGTGCAGTATGAACCCTATGGGGGTATTCCTACGATCGCCTACTACAATCTTTTTGAAAGCGCAAGAGCCGACGGGACCCTGGTGCTGCTTGACGGGCAGGGGATGGATGAACAGTGGGCAGGGTACGACTACTACACCTCCAAACAGAAAAGTATTGTTCAAGGGGTAAAAACATCACCGACAAGGATGAGTGTTCTCAATAAAGATTTTGTACAATATGCACGTAAAAACGATTTTCCTGCACCGTTTCCCGACCGTGTACAAAATCTGCAATACAGAGATCTTTTTTATACCAAGATTCCCCGTGCGCTGCGTTTTAATGACCGTGTATCGATGGCATCTTCGGTAGAGCTCAGAGAGCCGTTTCTGGACTTTCGGCTGGTGGAGATGGCATTTGCACAGCCGCTGTTGTACAAAATACGGGATGGGCAGAAGAAGTGGATGCTACGTCGTATTGCACAGCAGTATCTTGGTGATCAGATTGCCTTGGCACCCAAACGTCCGCTGCAAACGCCACAGCGTGAATGGCTGGGCAATGAGCTGAGCGGATTTGTTGAGACTCAACTTGAACGCATAGCATCATCACCGCTTAGGAGCTGGTTTGATATGGATGGACTCTACCGTGAGTGGGAAATATACAAAAAGGGTGATCAAGACAACGCATTTTTTATCTGGCAGTGGGTGAGTGTAGGTTTGATGCTTGGCAGGAGCAAGGGAGTAAAATGAAGATATTTTTTGTCGTACCTGATGGTGTAGGTATACGTAACTACCTCTATACCGACATTGTTAAGCATCTAATACAAAGCGGACATGAAGTGGTACTGCTGCATACCCTGAGTGATGAGGCGATTGAAGAGGTAGAAAAGGTACACCGTTACAGTTTTCAGACAGTGAAACTCTCACCTTACAAGGAGGGTATCAGAGAAAAGTATATGCGTGAGGCTATTAGTTATGCACGTTTGTGTTACAACACAAAGCTGTGTGACAACCCGACAATTATGACAAACTGGATGCCGCCTTCTCGGAGTATGAAGCTAAAGCTCTTTTACGCCTTTGTAACGCTCAAAGGAGCTACCCTGTCACATTATGATGCCATACAAAAAGCGGAAAGGAAGTATGAAAAAGTACTGGAGCGCTCTAATGCGGTAAATGAGTGTAAGGTCTTGCTGCGTACACATAAACCGGATGTTGTCTTTAACACACATCAGCGGGCAGTCAGTGCTGTACCTGTGATGAAGGCGGCAGAAGTACTTGGCATAGAGAGAATAACGGTGATCTACTCATGGGACAACTTGCCAAAGGCCCGCCTTGCAACGCGTGCAGACAGGTATTTTGTATGGTCTGAGTATATGAAAAAAGAGATACATCGTTTTTATCCTGAGATTACCTCTGAAAAAGTAGTCGTAACCGGTACGCCACAGTTTGATTTTTACAATGACAGCTCTTTGATAATGCCGCGTGAAAGTTTCTGTAGCCGTTATGGGCTTGATCCTCATCGTAAGATCATCTGCTTTTCAGGAGACGACATCCGTACATCACCATATGATCCTTACTATCTGGAAGACCTTGCACAGGTGGTGATGACGATGGATGCTTCTACACGTCCCCAAATTCTCTTTCGCCGCTGTCCGGCAGACTTTTCCGACCGCTATGATACTGTACTGGAAAAATACAAGAAGGTCATCACGCCTGCCGATCCGTTGTGGGTACATGATAAAGGGCAAAGCTGGTCACTCTTCTATCCCTCCTACGAGGATGTCAGCATACTTGTCAATATTGCCCGTCACTGTGACCTTGTCTACAATGTGGGTTCGACAATGGCACATGATTTTGCAATGTTTGACAAACCGGGATGTTACATTCGCTACGACCAGCCTTTTGCCGAGAATTGGTCTGTTGAAACTATTTACCGTTTTGAACATTTCAAGAGTATGGATGGACTGGACGCTGTAGTGTGGATTGAAAGCAAAGAGGAGATTGCACAAAAAGTGGCACAAGCACTTGCCGTACCCGGTCAGGTTGCTACCGATAGAAAAAACTGGCTTAAAGTCATCACCGACGGCAGAAAAAATGTTGGGAAAAGCATTGCAGAGCACCTAATCAACAACCAGCAACCACTCCACATTTGCTTTCTTACCCATGAATACCCAATGACCGGCAAAACACAGGGAGGCATAGGGTCAGTTGTACAGACCATAGGACGGGCATTGCACAACAAGGGAATGCGTGTAACGGTTGTGGGGGTCTACAACGGGGTCGAGCATGAGATGTATGAAAATGATGAAGGGGTGCATGTATGGCGGCTTCCCGGTGCCAAATGGGTAGCGGGTAACTTCATACCTAACTCCAAACGTTTGGTAAAGAAACTGTATCAGATACATCAAGAAACCCCTATAGACATTATTGAAGGGGCTGAGCTCTCTTTTGCGTTTATTCCCAAGAATTTTCCTGCCAAAAAAGTCATACGCATGCATGGAGGACACCACTTTTTTGCCGTGACACTTGGGAAGAAGCCGGCACTGTGGCGTTCGTTTCAGGAGAAACGGTCGTTTGCAAAAGCAGACGGGTTGATTGCCGTGAGTGATTTTGTGGGCAATACTACTCAATCTTTGCTGCACTTTTCAAAGCCTTTTAAAACGATCTATAATATTGTCGATACCGGAAAGTTTTATGCAGCAGAAAATGAGAAAGTAATCGCACGGAAAATCCTCTTTGTCGGTACACTGGTTGAGAAAAAAGGGGTACGCCAACTGGTAGAGGCTATGCCAAAGATTCTTGAAGCGTATCCTGATGCTACGCTTGACATTATAGGAAGAGACTGGAAAGACCCTAAAACGGGTGACTCCTATACAAAACGGCTCAAACAAAGTATTGCACCACAGATTGCTCATGCTGTCACACTTGTTGGTGCACTCCCGCATGATGAAATCCCCAAAAAGCTTGAAGAAGCAGAGGTGTGTGTCTATCCTTCCCATATGGAGGCAATGCCTATTGCATGGCTTGAAGCACTCGGTATGGGTAAACCTGTGGTTGCCAGCAAACTTGGACCCGGTCCTGAAGCAGTGATCGATCAGAAAAGCGGGTTGCTTTGCAATCCGCTAGATCCGGGTGATATTGCCCAAAAGATCATTGCAATGTTTGATGATAGGCAGAAGGCAGAGGAGTTGGGTAAACAGGCAAGAGAAGATGTGCTGACCCGTTTTAACCCTGAACGTATTATCGGGCAGAATCTTGATTTCTACAGGTCTTTGATATGACGTTTCTCATTGTCACCCATGTCCGTCACCGCCGCCACAATGGAAAAGTCTATGCCTACGGTCCTTACGTGCGTGAGATGAACCTCTGGTTCAAACACATTGACAAAGCACTCATTGTCGCTCCCATTGAAGATGCCGAACCTGACCCCATCGACCTGCCGTATGAGGCAGAATCATTGACCTTTCTTCCTGTTCCCTCCTTTAATCTTACCACACCAGGGGAGATGGCAAAAACCGTTTTTAAACTCCCTGCCATTACACTGCAGATCATGCGAGGCATGAAGCAGGCAGACCACATCCACCTCCGTTGTCCGGGCAATATGGGACTATTGGGGTCGATGGTGCAAATGGCATTTCCCAAAAAACCAAAAACTGCTAAATATGCCGGAAACTGGGATCCTAAAAGCCCACAGCCCTGGAGTTATCGTCTCCAAAAGTGGATACTCTCCAATACCTTTTTAACCCGTAACATGAAAGTTCTCGTTTATGGTGAGTGGCCAAACCAGAGTAAGAATATCGTACCGTTTTTTACAGCAAGTTATCACGAAGCAGAGATAGAACTAATCAACAAATCATCAACCAAAAACCAAAAACCATTAACTATTAACCTTGTATATGTCGGCGCACTCTCCCCCGGGAAACAACCGCTGCTCAGTATTCAGGCAGCAGAGCGTCTGCACAAGGAAGAGTATGAAATACATTTGGATCTGTTTGGTGAAGGTGTGGAACGTCCAAAGCTTGAATCGTACATCAAAGAAAAAAGATTGGAAGATTTTGTGGTTTTACATGGCAATCAAGATGCCGATATTGTCAAAGATTACTACCAAAATGCACATTTTCTCATTTTTGTCTCCAAGTCGGAAGGGTGGCCAAAAGTGGTGGCAGAGGCGATGTTCTGGGGGTGTCTGCCTATTACGAGTGATGTTTCGTGTGTGAACTATATGATCGGTGAGGGGAGCAGGGGAAGCATTACCAAACCTAATGTAGATGACATTGTGAATAAGATAAAATACTATCTTGAAGATCCAGAAACAATGAAAACACAGAGCCAAAATGCCATGCGGTGGTCACGGCAATTTACACTGGAAAAGTTTGAAAAAGCGGTAGGAGATTTGCTGCGTGAACAATAGAAAGCCAAATGTATTGCAACTCATCGACTCTCTTGCCATTGGTGGTGCGGAACGCATGAGTGTCAACCTTGCCAATGCACTTGCTAAAGAGGGGGTAGGGAGTTTTTTATGTGCTACCAGAAAAGGGGGCGACCTTGAAGCGATGGTCGCACCGGAGGTAACCTATATGGTACTTGGCAAACGTGCATCGGTTGACCTGAAAGCACTTTGGAGACTGGCGGGCTTTGTTCGGCAAAACCAAATCGACATTATCCATGCGCACTCCTCTTCCTTTTTTACTGCAGTACTGGTGAAGCTTTTGACAGGTGTGAGGGTGGTTTGGCATGATCATAATGGAAACCGCATTC
>JALVGO010000204.1:0-2741 GCA_027029065.1 Sulfurovum sp. | reverse complement strand
TGCCTGTGGTCTGTACCGATGTAGGGCAGTGCAGTGAAGTGCTCGATCATGGTAGATATGGTGTGCTGGTACCCCCCTCTGTGCCAGATGCTCTGGCAGATGCCTTGGCAGCACTTGCTTCGTCTCAAGTACAAAGAGAAGTGTATGCTGTTAGGTTTTGCAACTATGTCAAAAAACATTATGGTAAAGATGCTGTGATAGAAGATGTGATGAAACTATACAGGAGTGTGTGGCATGGTTAAACTTTCACGAAGCCGTTACCAGCCTCTGTTTATGTTAGGTTTGATGGGTGTTGCCGGTGTAGCGACAGTCAGTATACACCAGATAGCACTTATCATAGGGCTGTGGCTTTTGGGGTATGGGTGGCTGCAGACACTTCGTAAACGAAATCGAGATGGTGAGGCACATCTCTATGCCGCCATGATTGTAGGCGCAGAAGTTTACTTTAAAATGGCATTTGCAGGACTTCCTTGGGAGTTTGCAAAAATATCGGTAATCATACTCCTTCTAACCGGTATGTTGGTTGAACGTGCCAAACGCCCTTTTCCATTGCTTATCTTGGTGTATGGGCTTTTGCTGATTCCTGGTATTTTTATCCCTGATTGGCAGAGTATGGAACAGTTTAAACATGATCTAATGATGAACCTTTCCGGAGAGGTTACGCTGATTGTTTCGGTGATCTACTTTTACAAACGAAAGATAGCCATGCCATCCTTTGTGCAAATGATGCGCATGTTGATTTACGGTGTGACACTCATGGCGGTTATGGTCTATGTGAAAACACCTGATTATGCGACGATTCATTATGGACACGGATCTAACTTTGAAGCAAGTGGCGGTTTTGGTCCCAACCAGGTTGCTGCCATGTTTGGTGTCGGTGTTTTTGTGTTTGGGATAATGTTGCTGCAGGATGTACGGGTCTTTCTCTATAAATGGATAGACACGCTCCTTTTAGTACTTTTTGCACTACAGGGACTCTTTACCCTTTCACGAGGGGGGTTGATCTCATCGGCGATTGCACTGGCGTTTACTGTTATTGTATTGTACCTCTTCAGCCCAAAACAGGTTCTTGGTGTTTTGAGGGTCAATCCTGTGAAGCTTGCTGTAATTGGTTTAGTAATGACAGGTGCATTTATGGCGGCTGATTCTATTTTGGGTGGTGCTGTTTTTGAACGTTACTTCAATGTTGACAAGTATGGAGAGCAGATCAAGGAGGATTACTCGACACACCGTATCGACGTTGCCAAAACAGATTTGAAAACATTTGAGGAGAACTGGGAGACCGGTGTCGGTGTGGGAGGAAGTGCTACGTTTCGAGAACAAAATATTGGTTTTGGAGCGACACACGTAGAGTTTAGCCGTCTACTTGCAGATCACGGTATTTTAGGTGCCATAGCATTATTGATCATGTTTGGATTTCCAATTGGTATATTTTTCAAAAATGGTGATGCACGCAGCCGCATGATATTAGTTGGCTTTGTTTCTCTCTCCCTTTTAACAATGTCTCATAATGCAATGCGCTTGGCTATGCCTGGATTTTTTTATGGGTTGGGATTTATTTTACTCTATTATGATCAGGTTGTTGAACAATGCAAAAAGAGATGATCCTTTATATCGGAAACAAACTCTCAAAGCA
This sequence comes from Sulfurovum sp., assembly GCA_027029065.1. The sequence continues at coordinate 1,105 of JALVGO010000204.1, read as the reverse complement.
TGGCAATACACCTACTTCTGTGGAAGTACTTGGAGATTTGCTGAAGAAGGAGTTTCAAGTACCTCAGGTTTCAGACAAAAAAAGTAAACTGCTACGCCTTGTAGACATGCTTTGGTCGATCCTCCGGCAACGAAAAAAAATATCATATATTTTGATCGATACCTACAGTACTTCCAATTTCTACTATGCACTTTTGTGTGCCTGGCTGGCAAAAATACTCGATATTCCGTATATTCCTATCTTGCATGGAGGTAATTTGGAAAGAAGACTGCAAAACAACAAAAGGTTTTCAGATTTTCTTTTTTTAAATGCTGCTGTGAATGTTGCTCCATCAGGTTATTTGGAGCATACTTTTGCACAGTACGGTTACAAAACACGATTTATTCCCAATACAATAGATATTGACCGTTATAAATTTATGTCGAGAACAAACCTTCGTCCAAAATTGCTATATGTAAGGGCTTTCAGTACACTTTACAATCCGAAAATGGCACTTGATGTACTTGCTATATTGACAAAACGGTATGATGATACTAAGTTGTGCATGGTGGGTCCAGACAGGGATGGTACACTTGAAGAGGTAAAACGAAAGGCAGTAGCTATGGGATTGGAAGAGAGGGTAGTGTTTGCGGGGAAGTTGGAAAAAGAAGAATGGTGGGAACTTTCCAAAGAGTATGATATTTTCATTAACACTACCAACTTTGACAACACACCGGTGAGTGTCATGGAGGCGATGGCACTGGGATTGCCCGTAGTGAGTACCAATGTTGGTGGGATTCCCTGTCTTGTAGAAGACGGTAAAGAAGCTATGCTTGTGGACCCCAATGATGCAGACGCTATGGCACAGCAGATATCGCAGCTTATTGAAGATCCTTCAAAAGCGGTTGCGTTGGCTAAAAATGCACGAACAAAAGTCGAAACATTCGATTGGGAAAAATCTGTAAAGCAGATGTGGATAAAACTGCTTAGAGAGGATGGGAATGTCACTGTTTGAATTGATCTATCGCTACCGGTATGGATATGATATCGGTGAAATTTCCAGAGAACTCCAGCAGCTAAGAACGTTGCCCCGCGATACATTTTTACAGTGGCAGGAGAAGCAAAA
>JALVGO010000203.1 GCA_027029065.1 Sulfurovum sp. | reverse complement strand
GTTCATTCCCCGCGCCAAGACCGATGAAGGTTTTGCTGTCAAAGTTTCTGAATGTATTGCGCAGCCATTTCAGACTTCCGTATGCAAACCACTTTCCGGCAAGCTTCTGCTCAAGCGCAAGGTTTGCTGTATACTCTTCATTATCCGTTGCACCATCATTTCGTGTCATGTAAATACTGGTATCGAACATCCACGAAAGATCTCTGCCTTCATATCCCGGGATCGTATAGGCAAGGTCATATTTCCCGTTCAGATTCATCGTTTCGGTATTACCCGTTGTATTGGCAAAACCGATATTGATGTGTTGCTGAAGCTCTTTTGAGGCTTTGATCGACGGACTGCTTCCGTATTTTCCTTTGACATCATCGATTTTGATCTCATCAGCACAGAGCTGGCTGCCTGCTATCAGTGCACCCATCAGTGCGTACTTATACATCTGTTTCACGGTTGATTCTCCCATTGGTAAAATAAAAAGTGTATTGTAGTATCAGAATATCAGAGAAATATCGTTTACGCTTCACCGCGTATCTGATAGGTGATATCCCCCGCACCAAATGCAGTCACAAGCCCTTTGCCATACTCTCTTACCACATTCCCGTCCCGGATCACCTTGACGATTCCGTCCACTTTGGTGACACTGTCCGCCATGATCGGATTGTAACGGGCAAATGCCCCTTTGAGGTCAATATCTACCTCAAGCTCACCTGCTGACCAGATGGGTAGGATCACCAGTTCATCCACCCCTTCAAAACACTCGACAAATGCTGGAAGATTGTCGATGGTTCGGGAGTACTTGTGCGGCTGCCAGATCACACTGAGTTTGTGAAACGCTCTGAGTTTTCTATATTCCTGAAGCGACTGCATCGTTGCCCGAATCTCCGTAGGGTGATGCCCATAGTCATCGATCACGACCATATCCTCACGGTTTTGAACGATATCAAACCGTTTTTTGATCCCTTTGTATCCAAGCAGGTTGTTTCGGACAGACTCAATATCTTCACCCAGTTCCAGTGCTGCCAGTATCGCCAGCGCAGCATCGATAGCGATGTGCACACCAAAGCCGAACACATCGAAAGAGCCGTAGGATTTAAATGTAAATCGTGTGTGCGGCTCCCCGTCAATCAGCACAAATTCAATCTGGGAAATATCTCTGGAGGGGTAGAGCTTGACACTCTCCATATCAAGTGAAGCAAGGAAGTCATCTTCGGCATTGATCACCCGTACCTTTGCCAGTGAGAGGAAGTTTCTGTAGGCGTTGTAAAAGCGCTCCTCGTCATACCCGTAGTACTCCATATGCTCAGGTTCAACATTGGTCACAATGGCAAGGTAGGGATTGGAGTTAAGAAAGCTCTCGTCACTCTCATCCGCTTCAAAAACCACCTTGTCGTTGGGGTAGTTACGCACATTGGAGCCAAAGGCTTTGGAGATCGCACCGATAAGTGCATTGGTCTGCGGCAGTATGGCGGCAAGCATCGCAGAGGTCGTACTTTTGCCGTGTGCACCTCCAACCGCATACACCGTTTTCTCTCCCAAAATAAACTTCAACGCCTCTTTGCGTGAGAGCAGCTCAATTCCAAGTTCTTTCGCACGCTGATACTCCGGATTGTTGGGGCGTACTGCCGCAGAGTAGATGACACGGTCCACCCCCTCAACCGCATCGGGATGGTGAGGAATGGTGATCTTCGCACCGAAATTGAGTGCCAGATCGTTGGTGATCTCTGTCTGCTTGATATCCGATCCGGAGATGGTATGCCCGTCATTGTAGAGGAACTTCGCCAAAGCAGAAAGCCCAATGCCTCCTATACCGATAAAATGGATTTTCACAAATATTTCCTCCTAATTTTCAATAAAGGCATCGCCATGCGATGCAAACCACCACTCTTCACTCTTCACTCTTCACTCCTCACTCTTCACTAATAAAAGGCTATGCCTTTTCTCCATCCTGCTCAAGTACTTTGAGCATCTCTTTTCCCTCTTCGACATACTTGGCGTACATTGTAAGCAAAATATCGTTTGGCTGGACAAAGGTGCGGATGAAAAATGCCAATGGATCATGCGGATCGATGTCATTGACATCGGCAAGGTTCTCTACAAAGTCATCAAACGACATTCCCGCCATCACGGCACAGGCATGGATCATCATCGCTTCTTTGAGCTCATCATGGTTAACCGTATGGTGCAGTACCAAAAACATCTCTTTTGCCGCTTTTTTGTCATTCTCGCTGTAGCGCTGAATGGCATGCTCATAGATCGCTCTTGCAATCGCACGCTCCTCCTCGCTGCCAAGTACATCAAACGATTTATGCTCGCTTAGGTACTCTGCAAGACGGTCAAACGCCGTATTGACAATAAAGGTAAAGATCTCGTTGATCTCATCTTCGGGTGCTTCGATCACCAGCTGCGCATCAAGCAGCTGATACCCCTTGTGCACACTCTCCTGCTCTTTGCACTCTTTCTCCAAACGTGCTATATTGGCAAGAAACTCAGGATCTTTCTTGAGCTCCTCTACATGAATTTCCGGCATTTCTGGCTGCATATGTTTCCTTTTTTATATGATACATTTTCAATATCAGGAATCGATGGCTTTAGCCTCGCCTATTCGGGACTAAAGTCTCCGACTCCAAATAATTTCCAAACAATAAAAGCGTTGCCAAGCAACGCAAACCACAATTCCTAATTCCTAATTCCTAATTCCTCACTGAGCGCAGCGATTCTCTCCAACGCCTCTCTCGTCTGCTCAGCCTCATACACCAGCGCCAGACGCACATACCCCTTGCCTTCGCCTTCTCTGCCAAGGAAAGAACCGGGGATGACCTTCAGGTTGTAACGCTCGTAGAGTTTGACGGTAAAATCGATCTCATCACCGACCTTCAGCCAGATGTAGAATGTCGCTTCAGGCGGCTTGATACCCAGCACCTCTTTGGCAACCTCAAAGTTCTTTTTGTATTTCTCTCTGAAGATATCCACATGGCTCTGGTCTGCCCATGCTGCAGCGGCTGCGTGCTGAAGCGGCAGCGGAGAGGCACATCCGACGTAGGTACGGTAAACCATATACTCACGCAGGATGTCGGCATCTCCGGCAATGAACCCTGAACGCAGCCCCGGTGCCGAAGAGCGTTTGGAGATGGAGTTGATCACCAGTACATTTTTGAAGGTCGGATTGCCCGCCTCTATGGAGGCATTGAGCATTGAGGGTACAGGTTCGTTCAGATACAGATCTGCATAGCACTCGTCATTGAGCAGCACGAAGTCATACTTGAGTGCCAGCTTCACCCACGCTTTCATCGCTTCGAGTGACATGGTCGAAGCGGTCGGGTTGTTGGGGGAGTTGAGGATAACCAGGTTGGCTTGGGCAAGTACCGACTCGTCAGCTACAGGCTGAAAGTTGTTTGCTTCATTCAGGTTGAGATAGACCACTTCCGCACGGCTCGCTTTCGCTGCCCCCTCATAGATCTGATAAAAGGGGTTGGGGAAAAGCATCAACGGTGCTTCAACATC
>JALVGO010000202.1 GCA_027029065.1 Sulfurovum sp. | reverse complement strand
CCTTATCTGAAGCGAAAAAAGTTTGAAAAAGAGTGGAAAAAGCGCAAAAAAGCACAAAAAAGTGGTGTTAAGGTCTAATCTTGCAAAAGCTACTTTGCGCCACGCTAATAGATGCGCAAGCAAAGCCAGTAGAGGTGGAGTGTGCCTTTGATAGGGCACTGCCAGCTTTTAGTATCGTAGGGCTTGCAAGCAGCTCCATACAAGAAGCCAAAGAGCGGGTAAAATCTGCTCTTTTGGCAAATGGCTTTAAATTTCCTCCCCAAAAAATTACTATCAACCTCTCTCCAAGCGATCTTAAAAAGAGTGGTAGTCACTTTGATTTGGCGATAGCTTTGAGCGTTGCACTGCAAAAAGATAAGCTCAATGTAGATGATGTCTATATCTTTGGTGAGTTGGGGCTTGATGGAAGAGTTAAAGATACCAAGATTTTATTTCCACTGCTGCTCTCTTTGGCAAAGGAGCCTATTAAGGCTATTGTGCCAAAAGAGAGCCTAGCTAAACTCTCTCATATTCCAAATCTCACACTCTATGGTGTAGAGAGCCTCCAAGAAGCGATAGAAAAGATCAAAAACAGTACTTTTCAAGCTGCCAAACAGGCAACCTATCCCTATCCTAGCATACGAGTGGATCAAAACTACTACTACCTTGATGAGTATGAGCTAGACTTTATCGATGTGAAAGGACAAGAGACAGCAAAAAGAGCAGCTTTAATAGCAGCAGCCGGTATGCACAACATTCTCTTTGAAGGAAGTCCAGGGTGTGGCAAAAGCATGATAGCCAAGCGCATGCGCTACATTTTGCCACCACTTAGCATGCAAGAGATTCTTGAAATAGCTGCTTTAGAGGCACTAGAGGGAGAGGAGCCAAGTTTTTTGCCCCTACGCCCCTACCGCCAACCTCACCATAGCAGCACCAAGGCAAGTATCTTTGGTGGGGGAAGTGGGAGTGCAAAGCCAGGAGAAGTAGCCTTAGCCCATAGGGGTATACTCTTTTTTGATGAGTTTCCAC
>JALVGO010000201.1 GCA_027029065.1 Sulfurovum sp. | reverse complement strand
CTCTATATGCAGGCAGCATCGCTGTATGCATCGCTTTATGCTACAAATCAGCAGCTACAAGCTTTGCAAAAAGGGTATGAAGCCTTAAAGTTAGCCTATAAAAAAGCCAAAGGCTTCTATGAGCAAGAGCTGGTTCCTCTTAGCGAAGTCTATAATATAGAGGCGAAAATGTATGAGATGAAAGCGCAAATGACTAAGGTAAAAGCGCAAGCAAAGCAGTTGCAAAATATGCTGCACTATTTAAGTAAAGAGACTCCAAAAGCTTTGGCGCTTCCTGCAATGCAAGACGTTAAAGAGGGGGATCTCCTGCAAAGAGCAGATATTGCGATGCTACGAGAAACCCTAGCTATTGCCAAAAGCGATATTGCGCTAGCGAAATCAAAATTTTTACCAACGATTGCACTAGAAGCTAGTCTCAAACGCTTTGGTGATAGCTTAGCACTTAATGGGGATGGATACCGCAACGCGGATGAGAGCTACATAGGTGTAGGAGTGCAATACAATATCTTTAGCGGTTTTGGTGATAAATATAGGCTTGAGGCTGCTAAGAGGGCATATATGGCAAAAAGAAGCTTTTATAATGACTATGTCCAAAAGGCAAAAGTTCAGTTGCAAAACGCAAAAGTTGAGCTTGAAGCTTTGCGTGCGCGTATAGCGTGGGCAAAAAAGCAGTTGGTAGCTGCCAAAGAGTATGCAAAATTAACAAAGGGACGCTTTAATAATCAATTGGCAAGCGCGGATGAGCTTAGCCGAGCCATCGCTAAGGAGGCGGAGGCAAAAGCTGCTTTAGAGGCAGTAAAAGCGCAGATTTTTGCCAAAAAGAGTCAGATTGCTTTGATGATTGGGCTAGATAGCTTCAAGGAGGCGCTGCAATGAGAGTATCTTTGGTGCTAGGTAGCGGAGGGGCTAGAGGGTATGCGCATATTGGCGTGATTGAGGAGCTACAAAGAGCTGGATTTGAGATTATCTCTATTAGTGGTTGCTCTATGGGATCTTTGATAGGGGGGCTCTATGCTGCTGGAG
>JALVGO010000200.1 GCA_027029065.1 Sulfurovum sp. | reverse complement strand
CCGTTTTCTTTTTCCAAACCAAACGCTACCGTACCTTTGGTGTATGGAAATTTGTTTCGTACCCTGTTCTCAAAAGAGTCATCATTCTGTACCGACATGACAAAGTTGTCGATGTCCGCAATCTTGATAAGCCGTTCATGTCCGTTGCTATCGATAACATTGAGAAATTTCTTCTCCTCTATACCCACAACCCTGCCTTCAATATCGATCCGTTTAAAAGAGATATGATAGTTATACTTGGTGTGAATCGTATCGATATCCTCATATTTGATATGATTCACCCCCTCAGCATAGTTGAGCTTGAAAGAGAGACGTTCAGGGCCAAGGTCGATGACCTTCCCGTGAAGTACCATCCCGTGTACAACGATCGTATCACGTATCTCCTCCTTTTTCGGTGTCTGAGGGATACCTCCTCCCGCAAAAAGCGATACTGCCAAACAGCTTAACACTATACCTACAAGAGGTTTCATCTCATTTCATCCTCACACTTCCCGTTTTCCGGTTGATCAATCGTAATAGTAGGGAACGCAAAACGCAATCCATTGGTTTCGAGAATCTCCATAATTCTGTACATCACATCCTCCTTGACTTTGAGCCAGTCACTCCACACAGTGGATTTGGTAAATGCATAGATGAGAATATCGATACTTGAATCTGCAAATGTATCCAGATAGACCATCAGGGTACGCTTGACACCCAGTTCATCCTCTTTGGATACCATTTTTGCACTCTTTTTGCTGCGATCATCATAGCTTGTCTTCTCGGTAGCAATATCGGGATGCTCATGCAGCATTTGGCGTATCTGTACAATTGCATTTTGCAGTGCTTCACGGGGTGAATCGTATGTCACTGAAATCTTCATCTTGATACGGCGCCCGATAATGCGGCGGCTCCAGTTTTTTACCTCTTCATTTGCAAGTGTCGCATTTGGAATGGCAATAAGCGCATTGTCAAATGTCCGTATGGTCGTCACACGCAGCCCTATTTCGACAACATTCCCCTCTTTGCCATCAACCTCTATCCAGTCTCCCTGAGAGAAAATTTCACTCATCAAAATCGAGATAGTCCCAAAAAAGTTCGAGAGGCTCTCCCGTGCTGCCAAAGCCACAGCAAAACCACCTATACCAAGTCCAGAGAGTACCGCCGTCAGATTTACCCCCGCAAAATGCAGGGCGAAAAGCATCCCCACAAGCACAACCAGGAAGTTGAGAATTTTGACTGTCAGGTTAAAGAGTTCACTCTTGATATGTTTATTGCTTGCATCAAGATGTTCAAGTCTGACACGGGCAATACTGTTAAGCGTTCGATAGACAATGAATGTCACAAAAAACGTATGCAGAACACTAAAAACCCGACCCAGCATTGGATAGGTACTGAAATCGTTATAGATAAACAGAATCAGTTCAATGTTAATAACCAAAAGCAGTAAAGAGATAGGAGATTTGATATCGGCAATAATCTCTTTGGCATAGTGTCCCACATATTTGAATTTCAAAATCAACCGTTCAATCAGCCCGATCAACACCCGGCGTACCAAAAAGATCAGCATCGTTACCAGCAGTATCAACACCAGCTTTACGGCACTGAGTCCATACGGTTTGAGCAACTCATTGATATGCCACTTATCCGCATAGCCGTCTACATAGAGTGCCGGTTGCAAAATATGGTACTGCGTATATTGGTTGAGCCTGTAGACATGCCTTGCATTCTCTGAAAAATAACGCAAAATATCGGCATTGATCTCCATAAGCGCATAAAACTCTTTGATATTCTTTTGTACCTGCTTTTCAATACGGCTTTTAAGCTTTTTCTTCAGAATATCCCGATACTGTTTGTTTTGATTGTCCAGTTTGCTTATCTCAAGCTGGCTTTCCACAAAAATTTTATGCATCTCCTCTTCAAATGCATCAACCGGCATAGAATCAAGTGCTTTGAAAATACGCTGCACCATACGGTTTTGTATCTCAAGCAGCTTGTAGGACTTCACCTGTACCTCATCACGAAGTACCGCTTCTGTATTCCCGTAGCGCCGGTTGATCTTGATCATCTTTTCAAGTTTGTAGATCTCATTGTCGTAACGATTGATATAGTGCAGCAGCCCTGTTTTTTCCAAAAGGATACTCTGCAATGCCTGCATATAGAGTTTGTCACGCTCATCAAAAATCGCTGCAAGCTCTTTTTGCGTCAAATTCTGGTCGTTTATTTTATCGATCAGGACAATCTGTTCATCTATCCACGGGTTGTATTTTTTGCCTGCATACAAGAGTGTCGTTACAGACAACACGGCAAACAGCATCACAACGATAAACGGTTTTACACTTTGTTGTTTCATGCAATAAGTATAACCTATTTTTTATCGATACCAAGTTATTGGGCAGGGGAGTAAGGCTTCATAGGGAACAGCAGCCCTACAGCAGTTACCCAGAAAAGCCCAAGTCCAAATCCGCCGACAACATCACTGAACCAGTGCACACCCAGATAGAGCCGGGTAGAAGCAATCAGCAGTGACCATCCCAACGCAATAAGAAAGAGACATGCCTTTACCGTACGATTTTGGGTTTTTTCAGACAAAATAAAATAGAGTGCAAACGCCATAGCTGTTGCCATCGTCGTATGTCCGGAAGGGAAAGAGTATCCGCCTATCTCTATAATGGCACTCTCTGGACGGCTGCGTACTACCAACTGTTTAATGAGTACAAACACACCTGTCGCACCCAATGTCACACTCAGGTAGAAAACAATGTCACGATACCATTTCAGCCATGCAAACAGCACAACAACCAAAACAGAGAAAATGGCTGCACCAAAGATGCCGTTGATATCCGTAATCATCTTTACAATGGGATCAAAGCACGGTTCTCTAAGCAGATGCATATGCCCGCTTATCCATTTATCAAGCATCAAAACCCGTCCATCATAGAGAACGTTTACAAGCATTGCTGCAAACAAAGAGAGCCCAAACAGACTGACAACCACCTTCCCTTTCACTGACATATCCCATCTCCTCATCTATATCCGAAATCATAACACATTTTTAAAAGAATAGGTTATAATTAATTCAACAACGCAAAGGAGAATACCAAAATGAAAACCATACTGAGCCTGCTTGTACTCTTCACCATGACTATGGCTGACACAGCCATGCCGGCATTCAAAAAATACTATATCAGCGGTATCGAATTTGACACAAAAACCTATTGTGCGGATTTTGCCGCTGTCATCGAAGCACAAGCGCAAAAGATACAATCACTTGAAGCAGAGGTGGCACAACTGCAGCGTCAACTGCAAAAAGAGCTCAGCCATAAACTGAAGTCACAGCATGAGGAGGAACTGAAACAACAGCGTACTCCTGCAAACAATGTAAAAAGCAAAAGCCGTATTATCATCTCTGACAAACCGCTATAGTTTAGAAACAGGTGAAAAGGAGGAGCGACAGGAAAGGGGAATCATAAAAACAAGGAAAGGGATTATGAAAAAGGTCGCTTCCTCCTTTTTGGGAGGAGTGGTGAGAGTAAAACAAGGAAGTTTACAATTTTTGGACAAGGAGTAAAACAAAATAGCTCTCGACCACCATCACACGAAAGAGTAAATCTCTTTCTTAATAGCAGTATAACCCCTGAACACTAACCGTTGTAAAACAGATGGTTAACCAATAGATAACTGACTGAAAAACAATCTCTTTTTAGCGTTTTTCCCGTCATTTATCGTATCAGATCCCCCTCTAACGTTTTTAAAAAGGCTACCACATCCGCAATCTGTGCTTTGGTAAACTCATGCCCTATCTGATATTTGCTCATGATCCGTACCGCCTCTTCAAGCTTAGTGACCGCTCCATTGTGAAAATAGGGAGCTGTTTTGGTGATATTTCTCAAAATCGGTACACGAAAACGGAGCTGATTGCCCCGTCCAAGGAAACCGCCCTCGTTGACAAAGGGGAAAGGACTCTCTTTAAGCCGGATATCGGGTTCGAACAATAGTCCGACATAATCAGAGAGATAACGCCGCAGCGGAAACTTCTGGATACTCTGTCCCCCTACACTCATACCGGTATGGCATCCGGCGCACCCCTTAGTGACAAAGAGTGTCATCCCCCGCTTTGCCGCAGCGGATATGGCATGGTCATCCCCCTCAAGAAAACGGTCGTATGCACCACGTGTCAGCAGTGTACGCTCATATGTGCCAATGGCTTTTCTCACCTTTTCAAACGTAATATTTACATCACCAAAAACTGTCTTAAACTGCTGTTTCATCGCTCTATCTGCATTCAACCGTGATTCCACTTCACCAGGAGTCATATTCATCTCAAAGGGTGCCTGTACCGGTCCGCCTGCCTGCTCCTCCACATCTTTGGCACGCCCGTCCCAAAACTGGGCTTTGGCAAGAGCGGCATTGAGTACAGTGGGAGAATTTAGATGTTTCGGATTTGCCCTGCCATGATAGCCAATGGCTGTCGGAAGATTGTCATCCCCTCCTTCTTGCAACAGATGACATGTCGCACAGTTGATAGTCTGATCTCTAGAAAGCCTTGTATCGAAGTAAAGCTGCTGCCCCAGAGCAATTTTTGCTTCACTGGGAGGATTTTGGGGATTATAGGTAGCCCTCAACACGCCATTATAGGTCTTTGGCATGGAGACAAGATTGTGGGAAGCAGCAGCCTGTCGTGACTGTGCATCTGTCAGCACAATCTCTTTTTTCGGCAGCAGCATCGGCAGGGACAAAAGCAGTACGATCACAAAGAGGGTGATCGTTACAGGGTGAAACAGCTTTTTCATAATATCCCTCCTTTTACACTTCAGGCATTTTTCACTGCAAACCGTCCTCCAGCTTTTCAATCGTTTCAAGGGCATCGTTATGAACATAGAGCACAACCCTTGTCTGTCCCTCCTCTTCGGCGCGCATTTTGTCATAAAGATTTTGCATCTCTATCTTTTTCTCTCTTGAAACAGGCTCCCTTACAGACTTGTACTCAACAGGTTTGCCCTCTTTGATGACTGTGGACATTCTGGCATAGACCCAGTAGTAGCCTTTGTCCTTGCGCAGGTTTTTCACATACCCTTCCCACACTTCTCCGCGCTTGAGGGTTGCCCACATATCGGCAAAGGCAGACTTGGGCATATCGGGGTGGCGGATGACATTATGCGGTTTGCCAATGAGCTCTTCGGGTCTGTAGCCTGATATCTAGGCAAAGGTTTCATTCACATAGGTGATCTTTCCGCTAAAGTCCGTCCGAGAGACGATCAGTTCGTCTTCGGGTACCTCTGTTTCAATGAACATATTAAAGGTTGTTTCCATGGTTTTTCTCTCTTTTTATGCTAATGATTGTTCATTATAGCATGCCGGCAAAACCATTTTCATGATTTAAATCATGATTTCATCCATAGCAGAGATCTCTGCAATTGATATATCTCAATCAGATTTTTCCTCCAAAAAGCTACAATAACCCAAACCATTTGCAAAAGAGCACCCATGACCAGCCAAGAATTCCTCCCCTACCTCAAACTTGTCGGTACCGGTCCCAAGCGTAACCGTGACCTTACCTACGAAGAGATGCAGACGGTCATCCGTGCCATGCTCAAAAACGAGGTTGTCCCCGAACAGGCAGCTGCCTTTCTGCTTGGCTGGCGTGTCAAGGGTGAGAGCATAGAGGAGTTCAAAGCTGCACTCGATGTCTTTGACGAGTTCATCCTGCACGACCCCAAACCGCATACAGTGGAGTTTGGCTACCCCTACGACGGCAAGGTCAACAACCCCTACCTGCTCCCGCTCATGGCACAGGCACTCAAACCTTTTGGGGTGGAACTCTCTGTGCACGGCGGGCTGTTACAGCCTGCCAAAGGCGGTGTGACCCTCAAAGAGGTGTGCGATGCCGTTACCTTACCCAAAAATGTCCACTTCTACGACCGCAAAACCTATTTTCCGGAACTCTACCGCTTCAGTCAGCTTCGCACAAAACTGGGACTGCGCAGCTCCTTCAACACCATTGAAAAACTGCTGGGGATCACCAAAAGCGAAACCGCAGTCATCGGCGCTTTCCACAAACCCTTCGTAGAGAAATACATCGCACTCTACAAAGACCGTTACAAAAAACTCATCATCATCAAAGGCAATGAAGGGAGTCCAGAGATATTCGGAAAATGTGCCATCACAGTTGTGGAAAATGATGACATAACAGAATTCAAAGTCGACCCGAAAGCGTACGGCATCGACTATACCAAGTCGTTCAAACCTGTTACGCTGGAAGATTCTCTACAGCAGACCCGACATCCGAGTGAAAGTTTCGTAAAGCTGGCACAGTTCAATGCTGCGGTATTGCTCTTTTTACTGGGGAAAGCGGATTCAATTGAAGAGGGATTTGAAACTATCAACAGAGCAAGATAATAAGAGAAAATAGCGTCTGCCATTATCTTCTTAGAAAAGACACAAACACAAAAGTGTCTGTATCCAGAGGAGAAAAAACTACTTCAGCTTGCTGCTGACATCTTCGAATTTCTGCTTGGTAAGCGTATGAAGCTTCACGATCTTCTTGGCGTTGAAGTCGAATTTCTTCATGTCAAGCATCTTGATGTTCTGATCATCGTATGTCTTGTAGTAGTAGTGAAGGTTCTTCGTATCACGTACAACTGTCAGCATCGTATAGTCAGAGAATATCTTCCCCTCTTCAACTGTTCTTGCCGCACCGACAGGGATGTCGAAACTGTTGAGAATGTGGAACACCTGCATAACACCCTGCTCCGCTTTCTCATCAGAGATCGTGCTTCCTGCAAACGCTGCTGCTCTTACAAAACGTGATGGCGGTGTAAAGTCACCTGGCAGACCCAGCATACCGGCACCCTGCCCCAACGGCTTGAGCTCCAAGCCGAAGACCTTTTTTGGATCAGGCGTATTGGCACCCAGAGTCACATAGTTTCTCAGGTTGGTCATGTGCCAGTCGAATGTCGGTGAGTTGGTAATGACCCCGATAGGGTTGTCATATACCTTCAGCTTTCCATCGATCGGTTCAAAGACAATGCTCTTGCCTGTCTTGTCGTAAACGATGAAGTGGAAAGGCTGTACCTGCGGCGGGAAGCCCGGAGTAAGTACTGGAGAGATCGCCACTTCATTGTTCTCAAGCGCCTTTTTCACCTCATCGACCGATTCGAACATAGAGAGGATCCACTGCACGATGTCGGTTGAGGACATGGAAATCGACTGGTTCTCTTTGGTCGTTACAGAGTACTTTGCAAATCCGGGGAAGTAGAAGTTGGCACATACCAGCCCCTTTTCGTTCATACCATCTACGATGACATCGTAATCGGCGATGATCATTCCTGCAGAAGCGTACTTCGCCGTCCACGTTTTCCCCGGTCCCAGTGTCGTCATACCGGTAAACTTGTAGCCTCTTGGTACTACCGCAATGCTGGTGTCGATAAGTACACCAAACTCAACGGTTCTTCCGTTGATCACCGCACCGTCTTTGGTAGTGATCTGTACCCCCGTACAGGCATCCGCAGCAGTAAAACAAAGTGTCATTGTCAGTGCCGCAATCGCAGCGATCGTTCGTTTTCTAATGTTCATCTTCTTCCTTTATGTTGGGTTGGATTTATTTGAATTACCTACGGGTAGTCCTGCAGATTTTTTCACGTACATATCGCCTCGTCTCGCTCTCTCAAAAATTCAGCTTATTCGTTGGGGGAGTAATAATTTCTGTTTTTGCAGAAAGCGTCAAACGCCGCCTCACTCTTTTCGAACTTCTCCTTTTTGGCAAGTTCCCAGGGACGTTCACACTTGCCTGTTTTGGCACACCACTTGTAACCGGCACTTCCGATGCAGCCTTGCACATCTTTATCTCCACCTACAGATTTCACTTTTCTCATTCTAAGTTCACCTCTAAAGACAACCCCCGCAACTTCAATATCTTTGATATGCATCTTTTTGACTTTAAAAGGGTTCTCCTCAAGAATGGTAAAGTTCGCAGTTTTACCCTTTTTAATGGAGCCGATCTCATTCTCAAGATTCAGCGTTCTTGCTGCATTAATGGTGATGCCCTTCATTGCGGTAAAGACATCAATACGCTGATCCTGGGATACGAGCGTCTCCTTGTCTGTCATCCTGTTGATGGCAGTCCATGCCAGTGTCAGCGGCTCGGCTGGCGCCATACCGAAGTCCGAGTGCAGCGAAAAGGGAATGCCCCTCTCTTGAAGCGACTTCATATGCACCAGATTCTGTGCCCTTTTGGGTCCAAGTCCGTACTTGGAATATTTTTCGGCCAGTGCCCAGAGGTAGTAGGGGTTCGCCGATGCCTCTATGCCAAGCTCTTTCATCTCATCTGCCTGGTCGGCAGTAAAGTATCCAAGATGATGAAGCGTCAATCTGTGATCTTTTCTTGGGTTGCGCTTTTGCATCTGGCGTACTGTGTCCAGACAGAGTTGAATACCCAGGTCTCCGTTTGCGTGGATATGGATCTTGTAGCCTTTGTCCCAATAGTAGTTCATCTGCTTTTTAAAAGTCTCAATGGGTGTCATCCACTGACCCTTGAAGCCGTCGGTATATCCCTCTTTCATCTGCATCGCCAACGAATAGATGGCGCCGTCTGCAAAGAGTTTTACCTGCTTTGGCAATATCTTGATATTGTCTGTATTATACTTTGCAGGCGCCTCCTCCATAAACTTCGTTGCTTTTTCCAAGCTGCCTTTTACAGCGGTCAATGCTCCGGCATTTAAAATATTATAAATTTCATACGCAGGTTTTTTATCCATTTCGGACTTTAATAGGTCATATTCCATGTCAAAATCAACATTGGGGAAACCCGGTTCATCTATGGTCGTGATACCGTTTTTCTCCATCAGCTTCGTCATATCGGCAAGCCCTTTTTTGTACTTCACGGGGTTGAGCATGAACGGTGCGATCTTTGGTGCAAGCGCCTGCCACCCACCTTCAAAAAAGTGTCCCTTGTCCCATTCTACCTGAGGATTTCCCTTATAGTCTGCCTCTTTTATTTTCATCAGTCTTATCGCGGCATCGTTGAGGAATACTTCATGAAAAGAGCGGTGAAGCACGGCAACGGGGATATCGGGCGATATCTCGTTGAGCATTTTTCTGTCAAGTTTTCCGTGCCAAAGCTGATGGTACCCCCACACAAACAGTACGTCATCCTTTTTACCATACTTTGTAATGGATGCTTTGAGGCGTTTGATATAAGCATCATGCCCCTCCACGCCCTTTTTGATACCATCTGGTACACTCCAATCGTGTGGTGCAATGATATCACCTGAAAGGAGAATGGCAGCAATGAGCGGATGCAGATGCGGTTCGATGAAGCCGGGCATCATTGTTTTGCCCTTGAGGTCTACTTTTGCAGTCTTGCCTGCATAGTTGTTGACCGCATTCGCTTTTTTGCCGGCATAAATGATCTTCCCGTCTCGCACCATGACCGCTTCGACATACTCTGGCTTGTTACCCTCCATGGTAATGATGTCACCACCGTAGTAAAGTGTCTGTACAGAAGATGCCATCAGGTTTGACAACCCAAAAGCTGTCAGAATACCTGTTTTGCATATTATTTTAATCCATGGTTTCATTGCTTCTTCCCTCTCCTTTGTATATATAAAAACAATACGGATGTATTGTCCTCTTCTCTCTAAGTATATCAGAACAAAATGTTATTCAAGATTTTTGGTGTGATCAGATGAGGATAAAGCGGCGCATGCAAAAAGAGTTCCTGTTTGGCATCGACAATAAAGAGTGTAGGAAACCTTGTTGTGTAGTACATCTCTACCGGATAGGATATCCGCTTGTCGGCATAGACAATCACCGGAACCGTCTTTGTGTTGATTGTCTGTACATAGCTCTGGTCTGTAAAGGTATGGCGCAAAATAGCAGAAGTGTTGGCATCGTGAGTACGGGCAACGAGTACAAGGAGGGGTTTGCCTGTCTTGCGTGCAAGACGGTGTGCCGAATCGTAGTCACCCTGCCAGTGGACAAACTCCGCACACAAGAGCATGGGCAGGAGCCAAAACCAAAACAGTTTCAGCTTTCGGGTCTTCATGGGATTCTCTGTTATGGATGTTCAGAATCGTAAAGAAAGATCCCCGAAGGGTGCTTGACCTGATAGATATCCCTCTCAAGCTCCCAATACTTTGTATCAATCACACTGACCTGATTGGCATCGTTGACGGAGACATAGAGGTTTGGATACTTGTTGGACCAGCGTACATGCAGCACTTTCCCGGGGAAAGTAAAGGTTTTGATGATTTTCAGTGTCTTGGTATCGATAATCTGAATTGTCGGGAAATCTTTACCCGAATAGGTGACGGCAAGATACTGCTTGTCTGGGCTGAGCGAAGTAAATACCGGCAGTCCTTTTGTTTGAATGTTTTTGATAAATTTGAAATTCTCATCGTAGACCATCACCGCATTGTTTCCCACTGCCGGGATAAAGGTTTTGTCCCTACTTAATGACCAGAAACCAAAGTGCGGCACCTTCAGTACCGGCTTGTTCCCCTCACCTGTAACCTTGATCAAGTGGTACTGCATCGTATCGAGGTCAACCACCCCAAACCCTTTGGTCAGGAAAAATCCGACAATGTAGGTATTGCCTTTGATCATTGCGTCAAAAGGCATTTTACCGACATTGAATTCTTTATAGGTTTTGAATTTGGGTAACCCTTTTCCGGCATTTTCATCTTTAAGCACAGTCACCTTGTCATTGTCCATCTGTGCAAAGACAAGGTAGTCTTTATAGATTTTGATACCGACATTCTTCGAACCTGTCACAATCTTGTCGATAGGTTTCAGGTCACGGGTCAGAATGTCTACCGACTTGTCATCATAGTTGGCAACAGCAACATAGTTTTTCCCAATAACAAAACCAATGGCAGACTTGGACGTTTTATACTCCGCCTCTTTTTTCTCCGTTTTAGGGTCGAACTTCACCACATACCCGTCACGGCTGATCAGATAAGCATCATCCCCGTCAAACTTGATGATGCCGTGGTTCATGTTGTGCATGCCTTCCATATGACGCTTGGCAAGCCCGTCTTCGATGACCGCTACCGACCGGCTCTCACGTTCAACAACAAAATATTTCTCTTTTGCCCCCAGTGTGATAGAGAAAAAGGTCGTTCCCACAAGAAGAAGAGAAAGGAGGTAATTCATTGGCTGATCCTTATATAAAGTAAATAGACCCTATTGTACTGAAAAACCACTAACAGTTCTGTTGACATCTGTCAATTGCAGGATTAATCTTTTAACAATTTGAGGAAGCTCTCTTCCGGTAAAGGATGTGAGAAAAAATATCCTTGAAAAATCGTACTGCCATATTGATAAAGGGCTTGGAACTGCTTATCGTTTTCCACCCCTTCGGCGACAATATTGAGATGAAGGTTTTGTGCAAGGGTAATGATGGTCTGTACCACGGCAACACTGCGTTCATTCTCTAAGATTTGATCTACAAAAGATTTGTCAATCTTGAGCTCATCCAAAAGAAAATTCATCAAATAGCGCAAAGAGGAGTACCCTGTCCCAAAGTCATCAATAGAAAATTGAAATCCATGCGCTTTTAGTTCCCGCATTGTCTCAATGGCATGCTCAACACTGGTAACAACAGCCTCTTCCGTAATTTCCAAAATAATAAAATGAGGGTCTATCGTAAAACGATTGGCTTCCGAGGTAATAAACTGAGCAAAGTCTGCCATCATAAACTGCGCGGAAGAGATATTGATGGCAACACTCTTCATGCCGGCTTTTTCAAGGCTTTCTCGGTTATCAAGCACAAACTGGAATACTTTACGAATGATCCGCCTGTCAATTTCGAGAATCATCCCTGTCTCCTCAGCGATAGGAATAAACTCACCAGGAGGGATCAAACTTCCATCTTTTCTCTGTAAACGGGTAAGTGCTTCGGCTGAGCAAAGCTTCTGCTGCCGATCAAATTTTGGTTGATAGTAGATGATAAATTCATCATTTTCAATGGCTTGATGCAGAAGCTGTTCCAACTCCAGCCGTCTATCGGTACTCAATTGCATCGCCTCATTAAAAAATGAGATACTGTTTCGCCCCATCTCTTTGGCTTTATAAAGTGCATTATCAGCATGTTTTATCACAGTTTCAATATCTTCTCCACTCTGAAAAAGCTCAATACCGATACTTGCTGTCAACTTGAACATTTTGTCACCAAGGTTAATGTTTTCATTCAGTATATGTTGAATATCCTCGGCAATGTGTTGCGCCATCTTTTGGGCCTGTTCTCTTTTTTGAGAAAGAGGAGCCGTCAAAACCAAAAAGTCATCCCCTCCAATCCGATACACTTTCATCTCTTGTTTTTCCAGTCTTTTTAGCCGTTTTGCAATTTCGACCAATATCTCATCTCCCACTGTATGTCCAAGAGAATCATTGAGCATTTTAAAAGAATCAAGATCGATGAAATGCAAAGCAGAAAATGTTTCACTATCCATACGATTATTGATACGTTGTTCAAGATCGACCTGTAACGACCTGCGATTTGGGAGATCAGTCAGAGCATCATGCAAAGACTGATGTTCCAGTCTTACGTAGGAACTCCGAATCATGCTTCTCATCTTATTGATCGTATTTGCAAGAGACTCCAGGACATCATTCCGTGTCCAGTGATTCTCTTTTCGATCGAGTGTTAAAGGAGAGATATCTCTATCAAAACGGATTTTTTGTGTATAGTTCTGAATCGTTAGAAGATGTTTCGATATAAGGAACCAAACCAAAAACAGGATAAAAACTCCTACTGATATCATCGTAATCAGGAGTGTGAAAAGTGTCGATACGGTATTGTGAAAAATATCGTTACGGATATGTTTGGTCGTAGCTACCATAGTCAGTGTACCGATATAGACTTTCTTTCTGTACATATCATTATAGTAAAGCGGCACCTTCTTGCGTAAGAAATTATCTTCAGGGATTTTCCCCACTTCAACAAGTACCTTGCCATTATCATCAGTAAGTTTGAAATAAACAAAATTGCGCTTTTGAAGCAACCCGTTTAATGTTGTCCGCAAAGAAGCAATATTGAGTATCCACAAATTCTCTTCAATGCTTTTAAGGTTGATCTTCTCAATCTGTTCAAACTCTTTTTTAAGTGCATTTTCCTCAATATGGTATTCCCAAACAACCTGAATTGCACTCACAAACAGTGCGGTTACGACAGCCACACCAAATATGTAAAGACTCAACCGTTTAGCCAGTTTGCTTTTTAAAAATGGAATCTGAAAGCATTTATCCATACATTTTTTCCTTCCCCACAACGTTTTGAAATAACTTTTATTGACTCACTCAATCATAATACCATATCATTCTGGTAGCGTTCCATAATCCTCTTAATAGTACCATCTTTATGCATTTGGTGCAACACCTTGTTAAATTGGTCTATAATCGTAACATAAGGGGAGTCTTTCCGAATCAAAAGCCGATATTCCATTTTTGTGAAAGGATGGGTACCCATCACAATATTTTTAAGTTCCTCTTGTAAAGGACCACCTTTTCGGATCTGATCCTTGACAAAATTCGGTCCGGAACAATTACTCATCAGATAAATATCAACCCGCCCGGACGCAACCATGTTCAAAGCACTTTCCGCTGTAGGTACCCAGACAATTTTTGTTCCTTTTAAATTTTCTCTGGACCAACCGGAATCGGTGGTTTCAACCAACACAAACTTTTTTAACCCCTCTGTCGAGCGGATATTCAGAATCTCTTTGAGTCTTGGATTTTTTCGGCTGGCAAAAACCCTCTCTTCTACAGCTACAATCGGATCAGTCGCTTTTAGGAATTTTTGACGGGTTTTGGTATAAATCGTTACCATACCGTCTGCCTTGCCATCTGCAACCATTTTTTGTGTCCGGCTCCAAGGATAGAGGCGGATTTGCAACGGGAGATGCATTCGTCTGAAAGCTTCTGTAATGATATCATAAAATATCCCTGCCGGTTTTCCTGCACTGTCACGATAAATCAAAGGTTTATAATTTTCATCATCCACCCACTGAAAAGGTCGTACCGGGAACTCTCCCCATAGTGGAAGCATAAATAATGTAGCTATCCCTATAAAGATATATAGTCGAAACAATCGATACATGATATGCTCCTCTTTTTACTCAAAACCCATATGCTAAAGATTGTGACACAAACACTCTTAAAAAGAGATCTAAAAATTAAGTAGCCTTATATTTACCAATGTCTTCCTTGGAAGAAAAAACAAACCAAAAATAATCTCTTACATTCTTTGATGTTAATCAAGACAAAAATACTCCTATTTAGATATATTGCGAAAAATTTTTGATTTTGACATAAAGGAATAAAGATGAAACTCTTTTATCTATTGCTGGGGATTACCCTGCACAGCACACTTTTTGCCGATGTGGAAGCAGGGAAAAAGGTATTTGCCGCCAACTGTGCCATCTGCCATACTACCAATGGAGGAAGAGCCCTGGGACCAGATATGAATCTTGTTGCCTACCGCAGACACAAAGAAGAGATTATCGCCTATGCAAAAGATCCTTCCGAACACTATAAAGCATTTGGGTACAGTGCCAATGCCATGCCAACCCTTCCGCTTGAAGATCAGGAGTTTAAAGATGTTGCCGACTACATCAGCTCACTGCAGCCTTTCAAAGAGTGGATGATCAAGAAAAAACCAAAAAGTTAGAACTTTTATTACAACTTCAACACTTCCTCTTTTATAAGACTTGGTTCCATCAGGCTTTTGTCGTTCAACTCTATGACACGGGCACAATCACTTTTGGCTAACTGCACATACAGCTGCACATGCACCTCATCCCCTTTTTTAAGCAGGGGAATATGGTACTTCAATACTTGTATCTCCTTGGCAGCGAGATTGTGTACACTCCCCTCTGTTGCTGTTGCAGGTACAATGATCTTTTTGCCATGTGCTTTAAAACGATAGGCAAAATAGCCTTGTCTATCTTCTTCCGGGTCTGTTTTGTAATTTTGCCAAAGCACCTTGCCACTTCTTATGATCTGAATTTTCAGAAATTTTGCCCTGGCAGGCTGGATGATAAGAGGGTGTTCCATTTTATTGATCAGGGTCACCGCAAGTTCATTTTTGTTAACACCGATACCGATATCTACACCTGTTTTTCTGAACTTCTTGTCATGAATACCGAGAAAACGGTGGCTGGCATGACGCCCTCTGGCACGCTTGTCCATCTTCTCCGCACCGCCTTCCACTTCGGGCATATGACACTTAATGCATCCAAGACTGTTTTGGCTTGCTTCCATTGCATGAAAAATAGTGACATTGTTGTCATTGCGTTTATGTGCATGGCAGCCCATACAGACATTTTTGGCATAAACCGGGTTGGAAGCGGACGAGTGTTTATCACTCTCATCCGGGTTGTTCAGCCTCCCATAAAGTGTCGGCTTGTAGTGCTCTGCCTGCTTTGCTTTGATATTGATATTGAACTTATGTGCTTTTTTGACATAGGCGATCGTATGGCAAAAATAGCACGAGACCGCATCGGTATGTGTTTTATTGGTGTTATCCGGTCTTGCTTTTCCTGTGATCAGCTCTTCTATATTGTCCGCCATAGGCATGTGACAGACAGCACAGGCATACTTCTGCTTGTCTGCAACATCAGCAATCTTGCGATGCAGTTCATCATTGAAGTACCCTTTGGCATGCCAAGAACTCTGGTACTCTTCATAGATGTTTTCATGGCACTCCTTGCAGGAATGGTTATCCAAATAATCGGTTTTTGCCAACAGTTCAGATTGGAATATTAAAAGAAAAAGAAGTATATATTTCATAAGAAGCACTTTAAGCGTTTTGAATGATTACGAGGGAAATCTCAAATTTAAAAGGAGACTAATCTTTTAACAAGAGATTTCCCACCTGATCATCAGGGAAGAAGAGAGGAGGCATATGCTCCCCTCTGCATAAAGAATATTACGCTCCCGGAACGTGTTGTCTGTGCTCGACAGAGTAGGTAAATGTCGGTGTCGTGAGGTTTTCAATATACTTGATAAACTCACCCGTTTCAGAGTTGTAGATTCCGATACGTCCCGTTGTCCATTCGGAGATCATCGTCCATTTACCATGGTTAGCCGGTTCAGCATGCAGCAGTCTTGGCTGTACAGGGTCTTTTACTTTAGGTCCATGTTTCCCTTCGGCAACCGGCGGCATAAGCTTCTCTTTACTCATTTTGGAATCAACTTCATTTACAGGTACTTTCTCATACTGAGTCGCATCCCACTCTTGCAGGACTTTCCCTGTTTTAGCATCAATAAGCTGTCCTTTCTCTTTTCCAACTTTGATAATGCGGTCAGTTTCCAGTGTCTCTTTGTTGATCAGATGCACTTCATTGTACTTATCCGGCTTACCAAGGACACAGTCAGACCAAATCCATGGTGTATGTGGAGAGGTTCCTACAAAGAGACCACCACCTGCTGTCTCAATTTTTTTAACCACTTTCCAGCTTGGAGAATCCCAAATTACTACCGAACCGAAGTTCATAGAGTTGGTTGCATTGAGCTGTTTACCCATCTTTTTGTTAAACCAGCTTGATCCCTGTCCTGGGTGCGGCTTCGATTTCTTACCGGTATAGACTTTTGCTGCCAATGTTTTGGTCTTAAAGTCAACAATCCCCATCAGGTCAGATCCCTGAGAAGCAATCTGGAAGTAACGACCAAAGTCCTCACCTTCGTTTTCATTCAAGAAACAGTCATGCAGAATTTTACCGATATTCGGTACATCCCCTACAATCGGGAAGTTAGGCTTGGAGTAGTCAATAATATACGTATGACCTCCATCTTTCAATGCCATTGCAAAGTATGGTCCATACGGTGTATCCGCAATACCTGCTACACGTGAAGGACCAACCTGTCCGTCAGGATCAATAACGCGACTCGTATCGTATGCTTTGAGTGGTTCAAGCGTATGTGCGTCACACAGAACAGCCCCACCTGGGTTATAGTTACCTGCAAGAACATATTTACCATCTGGAGATACTGCCAGTCCTCTTGACTCCTGTCCTACCTGTACAGAAGCAACAGCAGGCTGTCCCGGCGCACCAATATCAAACATCGTCAGTCGTCCTGAACGGGAAATAGAGTAGGCATATCTTGGTTCTGCTTTGTTGGTCACAGTTACGTGTACCGCAAAACCTGCTTTATGTCGGGACAACACTTTCCCTGTAGTAGAGTCGATAAAGTCAACCAAAGAAGCATCTCTTTCTGTTGCGAAAGTAATGTCTTTGACATTCTTGACATCACCGCCTTTGTATTTGATATTGCCATCTTTGTCAACAGGGTACTTTTTGGCAAGCGCATCAACATCCGCAAGTTTTGTCCATGTCTGCTTGACTTTATCAAGATCAAGTTTCAACTCAACGGTGTTTTTCCAATCCATCAGCCAATCAATCATACCTGTAGCATCATCTTTAGAGAACTTAGAGCTCCATGCAGGCATAGCTGTGTTTTCTCTACCATTTAAGATTACCTCTGCCAACATCTCTCTGTTTTTCTTTTTAAGAGCTTTTGGTCTGAGATCCGATCCAACACCACCCTGGTGGATCGGTCCGTGACACCCTTGACACTCTTTTTCATATATTTTTGCAAAATCCATATTGGATGTTCCTGCAATCGCCATAGTCGCTGCAACACTTGTAACGATAGCCAGTCCGGCAATTTTCTTCAGTTTCATTCTTCACTCCTTTTAAAAGTTTACCTGTGCTTTTTAGCCTTTTTTAAAGCAAGCACAAGTAAAATCGCGAGTCTATTATTTTTGAACACATAACAGACACCTTTTGACGAGGGCACCATCCCATACCCTCATTTTCCTCTTCTCCAATTCCAAAAATCGGATTGTTAAGTGTATCATCTGTAAACTTAATAAAAACAAATACAGTTCATCACTTAAATTGATTTATACTATTTTTTCAAACGCTTTTTTTCCTGAAAGTAGATCCAGAACATCGGCAGTATAATTACCGTATGCAAAAAGATCGTCAGCGTTAACGGTCCCTGGTTTAACATACCGAAAAAACTCGGTACAACGTCAGTAAACGGTTCAAACATCTTCTACTCCTTATTTGTCAATTTTGTTTATATTTCCCCTACAGGGGAAGAAACATGTCTGCCAAAGCCTTAAGCGGCTTTGGCACCTTCTTTCGCCTGCTTTCCTATAGTCAGCAGATCCCATACTAGATAGACAAATCCTACAAAGGTAACCACACCCATGATGGTTCTCCATAGCTGTGCCTGAACATACCATGGCAGATCCTGTGCAGTAAAGAATGCACTCCATCCGGCACCAAGCTCCGCTCTTTCAACCAGTACCTGCTCGTACCCTGCAATTGTCAATGCAACCGTCATCCCTACAACACCAAAAGTGATCAGGAAGATTGCCATTTTGGATTTGAATGTTGCTCTAAGTTTTTGGGCACCATAAGCACCTTGGATACCAAGATACATCATCCCGATCAGAATGGTCGCATAAGCACCAAAGAATGCCAAGTGTCCGTGTGCTGCGGTAAACTGCGTACCGTGCGTATAGATGTTTACCTGTGGCAGTGTATGGAAGAACCCCCAGATACCCGCACCAAGGAAGTTTCCGAATGCATTGGTGACAATCCATGCCATGGCAGGACCGTTGTTCATAACAGACCCCTGCTTGCCTTCGGCTTTTGCAATACCCTGCTCTTTTCCCCAGTCATAGAGGACATGCACGAACATCGCTACCAGAGGTACAGGTTCGAGTGCGGAGAAGAGCGCACCGATCTCCCACCAGTACTCAGGTGTACCGATCCAGAAGTAGTGGTGTCCGAGTCCAAGAATACCTGATCCAAAGAGCATCAGTACTTCGATCCAGAGCCACATTTCAACAATCTCACGTTTGGCATCAATGATCTTGATAAGCGCATAGGCTGCAAGTGTTCCTACAAAAACTTCCCATGTTGCTTCAACCCAAAGGTGAATAACCCACCACCACCAGAATTGATCAACAGAAATATTGTCTGTAAAGAACATTCCTGTAAGATAGAGACCTGCAAGCGCCATCAGGTTGGCAACCATTACAGTCATAATACCTGTCTTTTCACCTTTCATAAAGGTAGCAAATACATTCCAGTAAAAGATCAATACAACCACAACAATGCCGATATCAGCCCATCTTGGCGCTTCGAGGTATTCTCTACCTTCATTGATCAGCCAAATAGTCGACTCTTTACCAGGTCCTACCTGAATAAAGATGTATACCAGTACAACAACCGTTACTGCTGCTGTCAGTACCCAGAATGCCAGTTTGCCAAGACCTACTCCCACAGTCTCAATACCTGTTTCATCCGGTAGCATGTAGTAGACTGAACCGATCATCGCATAGAGCATCCAGACAACCAGTGCATTAATGTGAACCATTCTTGCAACACTAAAGTCAAAGACTTCAAACAAGAAACCTGGAGCCAAGAACTGTATCGCCGCGATCAAACCCATCAGCAGTTGTGCACCAAACAGGACAATAGCTACCCTGAAGTACATCATCGCCAGTTTTTTTGACTCACTGCCGGCAAATTCGTTTGTTTTAATACTAGTGAGCATTGGTGCCTCCTGTTTTGAATTGTTCAACCGTTTTCGAGAAGTTTCTCGGGAAACCGTTGGTGTCGATACTACTCATATGTTTGAGGAATGCGACAAGCCCTTTTGCCTCTTCGGCAGTAATTCCAAGGTTTGGCATCATACGTGCATGTGTAGGATACTGTGAAGGATGCTGCAGGAACTCTGCCATCGCTTCTTCAACTGTATTTTTCCCTGTCATCGCCTGCATAGGACCACCCTTCTGCCAAGCCGGATCAATCCACGCTTTTGTCAGGTCAGGCGCATAGTAGGCACCGTTTCCAAGCAGCGTATGGCAATCCATACAGTTTTTTGCCTGAGAGGTAAGCTTTCCAAGGTGCAGTAGTGCAGCAGCCTCTTTTACGCTCCACTCTTTACCAAAGAAAGGTTCTTTCTCACCGATCACCGGTACCTCATGCCCTCTTTTTGTATCCATCTTGTAGTCAATGTGATAGTTGATCACAGTTGGCGCAGGCACCCTTCTGTTCTCTTTCTTCTGGGCAACTGCCTTTTGAAGATCAGCATCTGTTCCCATCGTTATCTGACCCATTGTATCGAATGTAAGCCAGATAAGCAGAATGACCGCAAATCCGGTTACCCATGCTGCCGAACGCCGCCAGAATCGAATACTGGTCCAAACCGAAGCATTTTCGTTAGCCATGTTTCCTCCTTTTTCAATGTGATACACAAAACTTTACAGTTTTATATTCACATTCTTTCCCTCTTTCAAACGCTTCAATTGCGCACCTATTGTTTGTGATCCTGCAGACTCTCTTCTGCCCCTTCATACCGCTCATCTGCCGATGAGATCAGGTAAAAATAGAGATGCGGGACAAAAAGATATGCAACCATCGTCACCATCAGTACCTTCATAGTAAAATGGTTACTCTGGATCAGCATTGCGAAGTCATACAGGAAATAAGTCTGTAATGCCCAAAACAGATACCCCACAGGCATCCACTTTTTGGAAAAGTAACCCATCTTGGCAAGGGTAATGATTGCGGCATACCCTACACCGAAAACGAGTACCAGTGTCGATTCGATGAAGATAGGCAGGAATTGATCCAGCGCTATCTCCGGTCTCACGATCAAAGCTTCCGTCATGTGTGCCTCCTGTCAGTTTTCTGTTTTACTACAAGGGTTCAAGATCCTTTGAGCATGAAGTATTATGACAGCTTCACAGAACAATACGATTGACTTATGTCAAGGAAGAGAAGAAAATATAGAATAATTTATGAATTAGATAAGTAAAAATGATGAAAAAGTTTGAGAAGATTTGCTTATGCCAAAAGGTGTATGTTACTCAACAATACACCGGGCAATGAAAAATGGTCTTTCATAGAAAGGAGAGACAAAGTTGTCTCCCTCCAGCTTCCAGTCATTCTCTTTTATGATATGTACCACTTGAGAGACTTTACGCTGCATACGACTTTCACACAGGATGGGTTTGTTCTGTTCAAAGGCACTCTTTACTTCAGCCATCCTGCCTGTCGTAATATAGTAGTGCGCACCTATCATTACCGCCAGTACCAGAAAAACACCGCTCAACCCTTTTTTGGGTGCACTTTTGGACATAAACGGCCGGGTGGTAACAAACAGTGTAACAAGCAGAACAATCCCTGCAAGAATAAGATATGCCCCTTCAAGATAGAAAAATGTTTTCATTCTCAACAACCCTTTATTAAATATGTAAGAAGTGTATCACACTTTACCATTCTCTCCATTGATATCCGTCAAGTAAAACTGAGCAAAAACGTTCTATACTAACACAACGGGAACAAAAGGGGTTTTTAACATGGGTAAATTTTCAAAATATCTGCTGCCGGCACTGATGATAGGATTTTTTCTTTTTGGGCTCAGTGCCTTTGTAGAAAGCAAACCAAGCCACAAAAACAGCAGAATCTACAAAGCGGTTCAGCAGTACAGCCCCTACTACTTTGAAAAACGTTTCGGAGGACTGGAGATACGCAGCAAAACCGATACCGAGTTTAAAGAAAAACCAAGTAATATGGAAGTATTCAAAGCGTTTGAACAACTCGAAAGAGCATGGGGACAAAAGCATCTTGCCGTCAAAAATGGTGCGCTGCTCATTACTGACAACAACGGTACACTACACTCCCTGCCGATCAAAAACGAGGATGAACGCCGTTTTATCCAAAACTACTACGGAGTACAGCCATGATGGATATTATCATTACGCTGGTCTTCAGCATTGTGATGCTTGTCTTTATGGCATTCCCGGCTATGAAGATTGTCGAATGGATAGAGCGCAAAGTAAATGTCCCAAAAAGATGGCATAATGTGCTGCTTATCGGTATGGTTATCTTCCTCTCATTGCTGGTCGGCATCTTCCTCAAATTTGCCTGATAACCGCCTATTAACCACAATTTCGATAAAATATCTCTATTCATTTTTTACCCGTCTACAAAAAATGGCGGGTTGGGAGCATAACATATGAACAAAGCAAAATATATCTGGATGGATGGCGAACTCACCCCGTGGGATGATGCAAAGGTACATGTTCTGACACATACACTTCACTATGGAAACGGTGCTATTGAGGGAACAAAAGCCTACAAGACAGCTGACGGAAGATGTGCCATCTTCAAACTCAGAGAGCACACACAGCGTCTGCTGAACTCTGCGAAGATGACACTGATGGAAGTCCCTTTCACACTCGAAGCACTTGAGGAAGCACAGGTGAAGCTGCTTCAGGAAAATGAACTTTTTGACGGCGCATATATCCGCCCGCTGGTCTACCTTGGCTACGGAGTTATGGGTCTCTACCACAAAGAGGCACCTGTCAATGTCTCCATCTCTGCATGGGAGTGGGGAGCCTACCTTGGCGAAGAGGGGCTCAAAAAAGGTATCCGTCTCAAGATCGCTTCCATGACACGTACACCCAACACTTCAGGTATGGGCAAGGCTAAAGCGGTAGCGAACTACCTTAACAGCCAAATGGCGAAGTTTGAAGCAGTCGAAGCCGGTTATGATGAGGCACTGCTGCGTGATGACCAGGGTTACATCGCCGAAGCATCAGGTGCCTGTTTCTTTATGGTACGTGACGGCAAGCTGATCACACCGCCAAGCGACAATGCGTTGGAGTCTATCACACAGGCGACTGTCATTGATCTTGCAAACGATATGGGTATTGAAGTGACCAGAAGGCGTATTACCCGTGAGGAGATCTACATTGCAGACGAGTGTTTCCTCACAGGTACAGCAGCAGAAGTCACACCGGTTCGAGAAGTTGATGCCCGCATCATTGGCAGCGGTTCACGCGGTCCGATCACAGAAAAACTCCAGACAGCCTATTTTGATGCTGTAGCAGGTAAAAACCCTGACTATATACAGCACCTGACATACATCAACTAATCAACTGTCTCCAAAGGTGCCATGCACCTAAACGGAGTCATCAAAACAAAGGATTCTCATGCCAGCAGACATGAACGACTATTTCAAGAAAAAACGACCAAACAGCAACCCAAACCCCTCAGGAGGGGATAACAACAATCAGTCTTTCAACAATCCGCTGAACAATATGGGAGGGAGCAAAGCCCCCATGATCTTTGTGCTCATTGCACTTGTTTTCGGGCTTATTGTACTCAAACCCTTTGCCATTATCAACTCCGGTGAAGTGGGCATCAAGATCAATACCGGTAAATTTGAAGAGCAGCCGCTGCAACCCGGACTGCACTTCTTCATTCCGATCCTGCAGAAGATCGTTCCGGTCAATACCCGTGTACGGATGATCACCTACTCCAATGAGAACAAACAGATACTCAGTGACGGTTACAGCCGCTACGAAGGCGGTCTTCGCCGCAATCCCGCCATTCGTGTCATGGACAGCAGAGGGCTGGATGTCGATATCGACCTTGCCGTACAGTACCATCTCAGACCCGAAAGTGCACCCAAAACCATTGCAACCTGGGGTACTGCATGGGAAGACAAGATCATCAACACCAAAGTAAGAGAGATCGTCCGTGATGTCATTGGTAAATATGCCGCGGAGAATCTGCCGCAGAAACGTACCGAGATCGCCAAAGAGATTCAGGAGCGCGTACGCAAAAAGGTCGAGTCGATCCCGGGAAGCCCTGTCGAGCTTGACTCTGTAGAGCTTAGAAACATTGAACTGCCGCCAAAGATCAAAGCCAAGATCGAAGAGCTTCAGGCAGAGAAACAGAACGTCATGATCGCAGAGCAGCAAAAAGACAGAGCCAAACGTGAAGCAGAACGCAAAGCAGAGATCGCCCGTGGTGAAGCACAGAAAAAACGTATCGAAGCACAGGGACACGCAGACAAGATCCGCATCGAGGCACAGGCACAGGCAAAAGCCAACCAGATCATTGCCCAGTCACTGACAGACAAACTGCTTCAGATGGAGCAGATCCATACACAAGGCAAGTTCAACGAAGCGCTCAAAGTCAACAAAGATGCCCAGATATTCCTCACCCCAGGCGGTGCGGTACCAAACATCTGGGTTGATGCCAAAGGCAAAGAACAAAAAGCTGTCTCAGCAGAACAATAAATCAGTGAAGAGTGAAGAGTGAAGAGTGAAGAGTTTCGGTATGCTTTTCCAAAGGAAAAGCTACTGTTTCTGAACACTGAACGCTAAACGCTAAACGCTGATAATTTCGGAGAAATTATCATGACCATCGACTGGAACAAAACCCCCCTCATCCCCGCCATCGCACAAGATGCCCAAACAAACGAAGTACTCATGCTTGCCTATATGAACAAAGAGGCATACGAACTGACCCTCTCAACCGGTTATGCCCACTACTTCAGCCGATCCAAACAGCGCATCTGGAAAAAGGGAGAGAGCTCCGGGCATACGCAGGAGGTCAAAGATCTGCTGCTTGACTGCGATGCAGACACAGTGATACTTAAAATCAAACAAAACGGTGTCGCCTGCCATACCGGACGCAGAAGCTGCTTCTTTACCTCCGTAATGCAGGAGAAGGTGATCTTGGACAAAGAGGTCGATACCGATGCTATTTATGGAGTGGTCGATACCCTTTACCACACTATACTTGAGCGCAAAAACGCATCGGCAGAGCAAAAGTCATGGACAAAAAAACTGCTTGACAACAAAGCGTTGATGCTTAGTAAGATCACAGAAGAGGCACAGGAAGTCGTCGATGCCATCGACCACGAAAGTGACGAGCAGGTCATCTATGAATCTGCCGATCTGCTTTACCATACCCTTGTGGGTCTTGGTTACCGCGACATTTCACCTGACAGGGTCAAACAGGAACTGGCACGTCGATTTGGTATGAGTGGCATAGAAGAGAAAGAGAACAGAAAATCCTAAGATAGCCCTTGTCTCTAAAGCATTTTTAATCAAAGTATTCTATAATGCACAACCATCAATGTATAAAAAGGATAACATAATGAAATATGCTGCACCGTTTAAGATGAACAAAGAAGAGAGTGCCATTACAAAAGTACTGGGTAAAGCGAAATATTTTGGTATTTACGATGATCAGACCAATCAACTTGAAGTGATAGAAAACACACAAACAGGCGGTCCGGCCATTTTTAATGAACTCAAAAAGCGCAATGTCGATGTGGTACTTACACCGCATGCAGGACCGGGAGCAGTCAATGCGGCTATGGAACTTAATATCAAACTTTACTATTGCGGAAGCGAAAGAAAACTACTGTTAGAAGCGGTCAAAGAGTTTCAAGAGGGAAAATACCCTGAGATAACCGCCCAAAACTTTCAGCAATTTCACTAAAAAGTAACACTGCTTGAAAGGTGCCTAAATAAGGCACCTTCTAACATCCTCCGGCACATCCTACTGTTTGGGCATTACCTCCGGCAAAGTAGTTCCCGTCAAAACTGACAAGCGAATAGGTGCGGTCATGCCCAAGCGCATCGACCAACCCCTCTACTGTCAAGAAGCCCAGTGAATCAGCTGCAATTTTCTGGGCTACCTCATCCACACTGAAGTTTGCAGAGATCAGCTCTGCTTTGGTAGGCGTATCGATCCCATAGCGACAAGGAAACTTGATCTCCGGTGCTGCAATACGCATATGCACCTCAGCCGCCCCTGCCTCTTTGAGCATACGTACGATCTGCCGTGAGGTTGTACCGCGCACCAGTGAATCATCAATGATCGCTACACGTTTTCCTTCAATAAGATGCTTAATCGGAGAGAGTTTCAGTTTTACCTTCAGATCACGGATCTCCTGTGTAGGTTCAATAAAGGTACGCCCCACATAGTGGTTTCGCACAATCCCCATCTCAAACGGTACACCCAGCCCTTCGGCATACCCGCGTGCAGCAGCTACACCGCTGTCAGGTACCGGCAGGACAAGATCTACATCAGCCGGTACTTCTTCTGCCAGTTTTCGCCCCATCTGAAGCCGTGTCTGGTAGACATTTTTACCGTCAATGATACTGTCAGGTCTTGCAAAGTAGATATACTCAAATGCACACGGATGATAGTCCGGTTCGAAGATCTGCTCAGAGACAGGCTCTTTGCCCTCTTCAAAAATGAGCATTTCTCCCGGTGTCACATCACGCACGAACTCTGCACCGACAAGGTCGAATGCACAGGTTTCACTTGCCACGATCCAGCCGCCTTCGGGCAGTTTTCCAAGACTCAGCGGTCTGATACCGTAACGGTCACGGATAACAAACATCTTCGAACGGCTCTGGATCGCCAGACAGTATGCTCCCTCGATACGTGTCAGCATATCTTTGATGCGGTCAACCAGAGAATCCTTCTGTGATTTTGCGATCAGATGGATGATATTCTCTGTGTCCATATCGGTCTGGAAAATCGCCCCTTTGGCAATAAGGTCATTTCGTACCTCATGCTTATTGACAAGGTTACCGTTGTGTACGACCGAAATTTCACCCAGTTTATACTTGGCAAAGACCGGCTGTGCATCCCCTTGCGATTCACTGCCTGCTGTAGAGTAGCGGTTGTGCCCTACCGCACAGGTTCCTTCCAGTGAGTCAAGTGTCGCCTGAGAAAAAACATCGGCAACCATCCCGCGCTTTTTATACAGCTTGATCTTCTCACCATTCGCAGTTGAGATACCCGTTGCCTCCTGCCCCCGGTGCTGCATGGCAAAGAGCGAATAGTACGCAACTGTAGAGGCTTTCTTGGCTCCAAATACACCAACGATGGCACACATTACTTTTCTCCTTGAGAAAAGAGTGAAGAGTGAAGAGTGAAGAGTGAAGAGTATCGGTTTGCATTGCTTTGCAATGCTTTCATCCACAAAGACTTTCTTACAAAGTAAGCACCTCTCAGTTCCTCATTCCTCATTCCTAATTCCTCATTCATTTTCAGTTCCTCATTCCTCATTATTTTATATCCCAAGACAGTCGTTGATGGTGTAGAAGCCTGCAGGCTGATCTACCAGCCATTTCGCTGCACGAATGGCACCTTTAGAGAAGGTCTCTCTGCTGGTTGCGGTATGGTTAAGTTCCAAGAACTCTCCGTCATTGTAAAAGCCGACCGTATGACGTCCGACAATATCTCCGCCACGCAGTGCCATGACCGCGATCTCATCTTTTGTTCTGGCACCTACCTGACCATCTCTTCCGCTGACGCGTACCTCATCAAGATCAAGCCCGCGTCCTTTGGCTGCAAACTCCGCCAATGTCAGTGCCGTACCGCTTGGTGCATCGACCTTGTGTCTGTGGTGCTGCTCGACAATCTCAATATCGAAGTCTTTCAGTGTCGCAGAAACCTGCTCTACCAGCTGCTTGAGCAGTGCGATACCCGCTGACATGTTGGATGAGTAGAGTACCGGCATCTCTTTGCTTGCTTGGGTCAAAAGGTTTTGTTGATGTTCCGTAAATCCTGTGGTTGCTACCACCAGCGGGGTAGGGTTTTTCAGTGCCGCTTCACAGAGTGCTTCGGTAGCTACAGGTGCCGAGAAGTCAATGATGACATCACACGCCTCAAGCAGTGCATCCATGCTGTTGGTGATGAGTACATCATCAGGTACATCCGTTTTCAACTCATCAAACACATGCAGTGCTGCAAGTGTCAGTGCCTCGTCTTCCATTGTATTTTCTATGAGGTGTTTCCCCATACGTCCTGTACTGCCTACAATTCCTACTTTTACCATGTTTATGCCTGCTCCTGAATATATGAAATAACCTGTAGTGCCGCAGTTGCACCGTCTCCAGCTGCGCAGACAACCTGTTTAGGCGCTTCGATGCGCAGATCACCTGCTGCATAGAGCCCCTCTACAGAAGTGCGCATACTCAAGTCTACAACCACCTGCCCCCAGTCGTTGACATCGCAGATGAAGTTGCCGTTTTCATCCTTGAGGACACTGTTGTTGACATTGTGCCCGACAAAGACAAAGATACCCGGTGTCTCAAGTACCTTCTCTTCACCGCTTTTAAGGTTTTTGACACGTACACTGTTTACCCCCATAGCATCACCCATCACCTCTTCAACAACAGAGTCAAGTACAAAGTGAATATTCTCTTTGCTCTTTGCCCGTTCAATGGTTGACGGTGCCGCACGGAAAGTATCACGTCTGTGGACAAGATAGACATCTGAGACGATATTGGAGAGGTAGATCGCCTCTTCAAGCGCCGTGTCGCCACCGCCCAGTACCGTCACCGGCTTGTCTTTGTAAAAAAAGCCGTCACAGGTTGCACAGGTACTCACCCCGCGTCCAAAGAACTCCTCTTCACCTTTAAACCCGGCACGCTTTGGCGTACTTCCCGTACAGACAATAACCGTTTTCGCTTCTGCTGTGCTGCCATTCTCAAGTGTAACGGTAAAATGCTCACCCGTTTTGGCAACACGCTCTACCTTTTGCATCTCATGTTTGAGCCCGAAATGAAAACACTGATCCTGCCATGTATTCATAAAATCCATACCTGTCTTGGTATGGTCAAAAAATCCGGGGTAGTTCTCTATCTCACTGCTCTGCGTAATCTGCCCGCCGGGCATCCCAACCTCAAAGAGTGT
>JALVGO010000199.1 GCA_027029065.1 Sulfurovum sp. | reverse complement strand
CTATGGCAACAACTAAAGAAGATGTATTAGAATTTATTTCTAACCTTTCTGTACTTGAGCTTTCTGAGCTTGTAAAAGAATTCGAAGAGAAATTTGGTGTAACTGCACAGGCAACTGTCGTTGCTGCGGGTGCTGCCGGCGGTGCTGCTGAGGCTGCTGAAGAGCAGACTGAGTTCAACGTTGTTCTGACTGACGCCGGTGCGAAGAAGATCAACACTATTAAAGTTGTAAGAGCGATCACCGGTCTTGGACTGAAAGAAGCAAAAGCTGCTGTTGAAGAGGTACCGTCTGTACTTAAAGAGGGTGTATCCAAAGAAGAAGCAGAAGAGCTTAAAAAACAAATCGAAGAAGCTGGCGCTTCTTGTGAGCTCAAGTAATCTTGACGATTTGAATGTTCCCGGGTATTTCCCGGGAAGTGTGTGAAACCTAACTACATTGGGTGCAGTGATAAACTATTCGGAGACATTTCATACCCTCCTCTAATAGTTTCTTTGTGTATCTAATCTTTGAACCTTTATACCGCGTTCAATAATAGACGTCTGAACAAACAACAGTATTCATTAACCAACCACCACCATAAGGATAAACATGTTAAATTCTTTGCATTCTGGTAACAGACTCCGTGTCGACTTTTCAAAGACCCCCAGAGAGATAGAGATCCCCAACCTGCTCCAGCTCCAGCAAAAAAGTTATGAAGACTTTTTGATGCTTGGTGAAAAAGACAGAAAAAACTCAACACTGGAAAAGGTTTTCAGATCTGCATTCCCGATCCATGATCAGCAAAACCGTCTGACGCTTACTTACAAAAATTCCGAAATCATCAAACCAAAATATACGGTAAGAGAGTGTATGGAGAGAGGGCTTACCTATGCGGTCTCTTTGAAGATGAACATTGAACTGATCATCTGGAACCGTGATGAGAAGACAGGTGAGAAGCTTGATCCAAAAGAGATCAAACAGCAGGCTGTCTTTGTACGTGATATTCCCCTGATGACAGACAGAACCTCATTTGTAGTCAATGGTGTTGAGAGAGTTATTGTCAATCAGCTTCACAGATCTCCGGGAGTTATCTTCAAAGAGGAAGAGGGCACAACGGTTGGAAGCAGCCTTCTTTATTCAGCCCAGATCATTCCGGACAGAGGAAGCTGGCTCTATTTTGAATATGATGCAAAAGATATCCTCTATGCACGTATCAACAAAAGAAGAAAGATCCCGGTCACAATTCTTTTCAGAGCACTTGACTACTCCAAAGAGGATATTGTCAAGCTCTTCTATCCTACCAAAGAAATTGTAATCAAAGACAACCGCTTCCTGGTCAAGTTTGACCCGAGTGATTTCTCTGGAAGAGCCGAACACGATGTCCGTGATATGGATGGCAATATCGTTGTTAATGCCGGAAAGCGTCTTACGAAGAAAAAAGCCCAAAAGCTGATTGATGAGGGTCTTGAGTGGATCGAATATCCTCTTGAAACACTGATGGAGAGACACCTTGCAACTGCAGTGATCGACCAGGAGAGCGGTGAAGTGCTTTATGATGTGGTTACGCCACTTGATGAAGCAAAACTGAAAAAGATGATAGAGCAGGGAATCGACAAGATTGAGATTATCAATGATCTTGCAGACGGAACTGACAAGTCTATCATCAATGCATTTATTGCTGACAATGAGAGCCTCAGACTGCTGAAGCAAACTGAAGAGATCGAAGATGAAAATATACTTTCTGCTATTCGTATCTACAAAGTAATGAGACCTGGTGAACCGGTAACTCCTGAAGCGGCAAAAGCATTTTTGCACCAGCTCTTCTTCGATCCGGAGAGGTATGACCTGACCAAAGTAGGTCGTATGAAAATGAACCATAAACTGGGTCTGGATGTACCTGAGTACGCGACTGTGCTTACAGCAGAAGATCTGATCAATACAGTCAAATACCTGATCAAGGTTAAGAACGGACAGGGGCACATTGATGACCGTGACCATCTTGGTAACAGACGTATCCGTGCGATTGGCGAACTGCTTGGAAATGAACTGCACAGTGGCTTGATCAAAATGCAAAAGGCGATCAAAGACAAGATGACAACGATCTCCGGTACACTTGATGAGCTGATGCCGCACGATCTTGTCAACTCCAAAATGATCACCAATACGATCCTTGAGTTCTTCTCAAGCGGACAGCTCTCTCAGTTTATGGATCAGACCAACCCGCTTTCGGAAGTAACACACAAACGTCGTCTTTCCGCACTTGGTGAGGGTGGTCTGGTCAAAGAGAGAGCCGGTTTTGAAGTGCGTGATGTCCACCCGACACACTATGGACGTATCTGTCCGATCGAGACACCGGAAGGTCAGAACATTGGTCTGATCAACACACTGGCAACCTACTCGAAAGTCAACGAGCACGGTTTCATCGAAGCACCGTACAAGGTGGTTAAAGACGGAAAAGTAACAGATGAGATCGTCTATGTCACAGCGACTCAGGAAGAGGACAAGTGTATCGCACCGGCATCGACCAAAGTAGATGAGA
The DNA here is from genome assembly GCA_027029065.1 of Sulfurovum sp. The sequence continues at coordinate 7,608 of JALVGO010000199.1, read as the reverse complement.
ACGGTTATATTGTTGAAGACCTTATTGAGACAAGACTCAACGGAAACATTGAGCTTAACGACAGAAGCCGTGTTGACCTGATCGATATTTCGCCACTGATGATCTCCGGTTCTGCTGCGGCACTTATTCCGTTCCTTGAGCACGATGACGCCAACCGTGCACTGATGGGATCGAACATGCAGCGTCAGGCAGTACCGCTTTTGAAAACCGAAGCACCGGTAGTTGGTACAGGTATGGAAGCGATCGTCTCCCGTGATGCATGGGAAGCGGTCAAAGCGAAACGTTCGGGTAGAGTGGAGAAGGTGGATGCGAAGAACATCTACATTATGGGTGAGGATGAGACAGGTGTATTCATCGACCACTATCCGCTTGAAAAGAATATGCGTACCAACCAGAATACCACATTCACACAGACACCGATTGTCAAGCTTGGTGACGAGGTCAAAGCGGGGCAGGTGATTGCAGACGGTGCGAATATGGATCAGGGTGAACTGGCTATCGGTAAGAACATTATGGTTGCCTTTATGCCATGGTATGGATACAACTATGAGGATGCGATTATTGTTTCTGAAAAGATCATCCGTGAAGATACATTTACCTCTGTACATACCTATGAAAAAGAGGTAGAGGCACGTGAACTCAAGCATGGAACAGAGGAGATCACAAGAGATATCCCGAATATCCGTGAGGATGAACTGCTGCACCTCGATGAGAGCGGTATTGTCAAGATCGGTACCTATGTGAAACCGGGAATGATCCTTGTAGGAAAGGTCTCTCCAAAAGGTGAGATCAAGCCGACACCCGAAGAGAGACTGCTGCGTGCGATCTTTGGAGAAAAAGCAGGTCACGTGGTGAACAAATCACTCTACTGTCCGGCTTCTATGGAAGGGGTGGTTGTTGACATCAAAGTCTTTACCAAGAAAGGGTACGAGAAAGATGCCCGTGCAATCCAGGCATATGAAGAAGAGAAAGCACAGCTTGACAGCGATCACCATGACCAGCTTCTGATGATCGACCGTGAAGAGATTTTGAGAATTGCGCACTATCTTTCTACACAGGAGCTTGCCAAAGATGTAACGGTGGGAGAGACAGAGTACAAAGCGGGTGAGAAGATTCCTGAAGAGATCATCAAAGGGGTGAACCGTTTTGCGCTTAGAGGTGTGGTACAGTCTTACAGCGATGATGTACAGAACGAGTACGAAGCGCTGAAGAACTATTTCCTCAAGCAGAAAAAGCGTCTGAAGCAGGAGCATGAAGAGAAACTCTCTATTCTTGAGAAAGACGATATTCTCCCTTCAGGGGTGACAAAACTTGTCAAAGTCTATATCGCAACCAAGCGTAAGCTGAAAGTCGGGGACAAAATGGCAGGGCGTCACGGAAACAAAGGTATCGTCTCCAATATCGTTCCGGAGATCGATATGCCGTATCTTGAAGATGGTCGTCCTGTTGAGATCATCCTCAACCCGCTGGGGGTACCTTCACGTATGAACATCGGACAGATCCTTGAGGTACACCTTGGTCTTGTAGGAAAGCGTCTGGGTGAGCAGATTCAGGAGATGTTCGACAACAAAACAGAGACATTCATTCAGGATCTTCGTGCGAAGATGATCGAGATTGCCGATGTAGCGAAACTGATGAATGCCAAAGAGACACTTGGCAACATGAGTGACGAAGAGCTTCTGAAGTATGCCAGAGACTGGGCAAGAGGCGTGAAGTTTGCCGCGCCGGTCTTTGAAGGTGCGAACCAGGCAGAGTTTGAGAAGCTCTTTGAACTGGCGAAGATAGACAGTGACGGGAAAATGACACTCTATGACGGAAAGACCGGTGAGAAGATGATCGAACGTGTCAACGTCGGTTATATGTATATGCTGAAACTGCACCATCTGGTCGATGAGAAAGTACACGCGCGTTCAACCGGACCATACTCTCTGGTCACACAGCAGCCTGTCGGTGGTAAAGCACTGTTTGGTGGACAGAGATTCGGGGAGATGGAAGTGTGGGCACTTGAAGCCTATGGTGCATCGCATGTACTCAAAGAGATGCTGACGATCAAGTCGGATGATGTTGATGGCAGATCTAAAGCCTACAGAGCACTGACCAAAGGTGAATCGGTACCTGAATCAGGGGTTCCTGAAACCATGTTTGTATTGACAAAAGAGCTTCAGGCACTTGGTCTGGATGCACAGCTGTTTGAAGAGAAAAAAGAAGTGGAGAGTGAAGATGAGTAATGTATTGGAAAATTTGGTACCGATCGATCTGAACAAAGATGAGAGACCACAGGATATTGCAGCCCTTCAGCTGAAGGTCGCAAGCCCTGAAAAGATCCTTTCATGGAGCTACGGTGAAGTAAAAAAGCCTGAAACGATCAACTACCGTACCCTCAAACCTGAGCGTGACGGACTTTTCTGTGCGAAGATCTTCGGACCGATCAGAGACTATGAGTGTCTTTGCGGTAAGTACAAAAAGATGCGCTACAAAGGTGTTGTGTGTGAAAAGTGTGGTGTTGAAGTTACATCATCCAAAGTCAGAAGAAACCGTATGGGGCACATCGACCTGATCGCGCCTGTTGCGCATATCTGGTATGTCTCATCTTTGCCTTCACGTATCGGGACACTGCTGGGTGTCAAGATGAAAGACCTTGAACGTGTACTCTACTATGAAGCGTACATTGTCAAAAATCCGGGAGAGGCAAGCTACGACAACGAAGGGCTCAATCCGCTTCAAAAGTATGATGTCCTCAATGAAGAGCAGTATCAGCAGATTGTATCGCGTTTTGGAGATACCGGTCTCGATGCCCGTATGGGTGGAGAGATCGTTCAGGAGCTGCTTGCGGAACTTGATCTTGTTGAGATGTTCTCGCAGCTTAAAGAAGAGATTGCGGCGACAAAATCTGAAGCGAAAAGAAAAACAATCGTTAAAAGACTTAAAGTCATCGAAGCATTCCTGCACTCAGGCAACCGTCCGGAGTGGATGATGCTGACACAGCTTCCGGTACTTCCACCGGATCTGCGTCCGCTGGTAAGCCTTGATGGTGGGAAATTTGCTGTTTCCGATGTGAATGACCTCTATAGACGTGTGATTAACCGCAACCAGCGTCTGAAGCGCCTGGTAGAGCTTGATGCACCCGAAATCATTGTCCGTAACGAAAAGCGTATGCTTCAGGAAGCGGTTGATGCACTCTTTGACAACGGTCGTAGAGGTAACGCCGTCAAGGGTGCGAACAAGCGTCCGCTCAAATCACTCTCCGAAGTGATCAAAGGTAAGCAGGGACGTTTCCGTCAAAACCTGCTTGGTAAGCGTGTTGACTTCTCCGGACGTTCTGTTATTGTTGTCGGTCCTGACCTGAGAATGGATCAGTGTGGTCTGCCCAAGAAAATGGCGATCGAGCTTTTCAAGCCACACCTGATGGCAAAACTCGAAGAGAAGGGCTATGCGACAACACTGAAGCAGGCAAAGAAGATGATCGAGAAGCAGGAGAACGAAGTCTGGGAGTGTCTTGAAGAGGTGGTTGAGAACTACCCTGTGCTGCTTAACCGTGCACCGACACTGCACAAACTCTCTATTCAGGCGTTCCACCCAAGACTGATCGAGGGCAAAGCGATCCAACTGCACCCGCTTGTCTGTTCTGCATTCAACGCTGACTTCGACGGTGACCAGATGGCGGTACACGTGCCACTTTCTGACGAAGCGATCGCTGAAGCGAAAGTATTGATGCTTGCATCGATGAACATTCTGCTGCCAGCTTCGGGTAAAGCGATTGCGGTACCGTCTCAGGATATGATTCTCGGGCTTTATTACCTGACACTTGAGAAGAAAGATGTTAAAGGGGAGCACAAACTCTTTGCCAACGTTGAAGAGGTAGAGATCGCCTTCAATCAGCAGGCACTTGACCTCAATGCGCGTATCAGAACGATCATTGACGGACGTATCACAACATCAACAGCGGGTAGACTGATCCTTAAGTCGATCATCCCTGACTATGTACCTGAGAAGTACTGGAACAAGGTGCTGAAGAAGAAAGACATCGGGGCACTGGTTGACTACATCTATAAAGAGGGTGGCGTATCAGAAACTGCCGGATTCCTCGACAACCTCAAGGATATGGGTTTCAAATATGCAACCAAAGTGGGTGTTTCTATTTCAGTAGATGACATCAAGATCCCGGATGTAAAAGATGAGATCGTACGCAAAGCAAAAGAAGAGGTCAAAGAGATCCAGAGACAGTTTGGTGCCGGACTTTTGACCGATCAGGAACGCTATAACAAGATTATCGATATCTGGACCGATGCGAACAACTCGATTGCCGAAGCATTGATGGATCTGATTAGAAAAGACAAAGACGGGTTCAACTCTGTACACATGATGGCAGATTCCGGTGCGAGGGGTTCTGCAGCACAGATCAGACAGCTCTCTGGTATGAGGGGTCTGATGGCGAAATCTGACGGATCGATCATTGAGACACCGATTACCTCGAACTTCCGTGAAGGTCTGAACGTACTTGAGTACTTTATTTCAACCCACGGTGCACGTAAAGGTCTTGCCGATACCGCGTTGAAGACGGCGAATGCGGGTTACCTGACCAGAAAACTGATCGATGTTGCACAGAATGTGAAGATCTCCATGGCTGACTGCGGCACCCATGAGGGTGTGGAAGTCTCCGATATCGTTGTTGGTAACGAGATGATCGAACCGCTTGCTGACCGTATCTATGGCCGTGTATTGGCAGAAGATGTCATCGATCCTATCACAAACGAAGTACTTGTCTCTGAAGGTACCATGATCGATGAAGTGATGGCGAAGAAGATCGAAGAAGCGGGTGTACGTTCTGTTATCATGAGAGCACCATCCAGCTGTAAAGCGCCTAAAGGGATCTGTGCGAAGTGTTACGGACTGAACATGGCAGACAACAAAATGGTCAAGCCTGGTGAGGCAGTCGGTGTTATTGCTGCACAGTCCATCGGTGAGCCAGGTACACAGCTGACTCTGAGAACCTTCCACACCGGTGGTACAGCAACAGCGGGTAAAGAGGAGAGACAGGTTATCGCAACACAGGAAGGATTTGTACGTTACTATAACCTTTCAGTCTATAAAAACTCTGAAGGGCAGCTGATCGTTGCCAACAGAAGAAATGCAGGTGTCCTTTTGGTTGAGCCGAAGATCAAAGCAGTAACAAAAGGAAAAGTTTCTATTGTTGTAACACATGATGAATATGTCATCTCTGTACAGGCAGAGGGACAGGATGAGACCAAGTACAACCTGAGAAAATCCGATGTTGCCAAATCCAATGAACTTGCCGGTGTTGCCGGAAAGATCGAAGGAAAACTCTTCCTGCCGCTTAATGACGGCGATATGGTAGAAGAGGGTGACTCCATTGTTGAAGTGATCAAAGAGGGATGGTCTGTCCCAAGCCGTATTCCATTTGCGTCTGAACTGAAAGTGGAAGATGGTGCACCGGTTACACAAGAGGTCAAAGCGGAATCGAAAGGTACAGTGAAGTTCTTCCTGCTCAAAGGAGATTATCTGGAGCCTACAGACAAGTTCAACCACGGTACGAAAGTAGATGAGAAGGGACTCTTTGCAGTGATTGTCGATGAGAACAACCGTGAAGCGGCACGTCACTACATCTCTAGAGGTTCTGTGGTTCAGGTAGACAGTGATGCAGTGGTAGAACGCGGTACAACACTCTCTGCTCCGGAAGTCTCTACACAGGTAGTGATTGCCGAGTGGGATCCATACTCAGAGCCGATCATTGCTGAGCAGAAAGGAACCCTGAAGTTTGAAGATATCATTCCTGGTGTGACAGTGGTAGAGCAGTTCGATGAAGTGACAGGTGATACAAGACTGGAGTTGAACGAGCATATTCCTGCTGCATATAAGCCGGCGATTGTACTTGCGACGGAGTCCGGTGAGTTGATCAGATACCAGCTTGATCCTAAGACGATCCTCTTTGTCAATGACGGAGATGAAGTAAATATTGCGGATATTCTGGCAAAAACACCAAAAGCGGCGATCAAGTCCAAAGATATTACCGGGGGTCTTCCAAGAGTCTCCGAACTCTTTGAAGCGAGACGTCCAAAAGATATCGCGCTGATCGCACAGATTGATGGTGTGGTAAGTTTTGGTAAACCACTGAGAGGGAAAGAGCGTTTGATCATTACAGGTGACAACGGTCAGGTAACAGAGCAGTTTATCGACAAAGGCAAGGTTGCCCTTGTCCATCCGGGAGAATATGTGCATGCCGGTGAAAAACTCACTGACGGTACTGTTTCAAGCCATGATATCCTTGCGGCACTTGGTGAAAAAGCACTGTATGAATACATCGTCTCTGAAGTTCAGATGGTTTACCGCCGCCAGGGGGTTAACATCTCTGACAAACACATTGAGATCGTAACTTCTCAGATGATGAGACAGGTAAAAGTGATCGACAGTGGTGACAGTAACTTTATCGCCGGAGATATCGTATCAAGACGAAAGTTCCAGGAAGAGAATGAACGTGTGATGAAACTGGGTGGAGAGCCGGCAATTGCTGAGCCGATGCTGGTAGGTATTACCCGTGCAGCGGTTGGAGCAGACTCGATCATCTCAGCTGCATCCTTCCAGGATACGACAAAAGTATTGACATCTGCCTCTATTGCAGGTACGGTTGATACACTTGAAGACTTGAAAGAGAACGTTGTTATCGGTCGTCTCATTCCTGTAGGTACAGGTATGATCAATCCGGATCATGTGAAGCTTCAGGCAGAGAAGTAAACGATACTCTTGAAACAGGTCTCCCGACCTGTTTCATAACACACCCTTATAATTTCAGAAATTTCAAAGCATATTTCGATATAATATACATCCATTTTTCTATCGTTACACAATTTCAGTGCATAAAACGTGCGTTGAAATGGTGTAACAGCCAAGCAATTCAATTCGCTCACAGAGCAAAAACAACATTTAGAAAGGAAACGATTTGCCAACCATTAACCAGTTGATTCGTAAAGAACGTAAAAAGGTGATCAAAAAGTCCAAATCACCAGCACTTGAGAGTTGTCCTCAAAGAAGAGGGGTATGTACAAGAGTATATACAACGACTCCTAAAAAACCAAACTCTGCTTTGAGAAAAGTAGCAAAAGTAAGACTGACATCAGGATATGAGGTGATCTCATACATTGGTGGTGAGGGTCACAACCTTCAGGAACACTCTATCGTTCTCGTACGTGGCGGTAGGGTCAAAGACCTTCCAGGGGTGAAGTATCACATTGTTCGTGGTGCACTCGATGCATCTGGTGTTGCCAACAGAAAAGTGGCAAGATCCAAATACGGAACCAAGAGACCTAAGTAATCTAAACACAGAGTGTTTGGGTGAAGTTGCCGCGTAGGCGGAGCAGTAGGTTGAGTTTAGCTTAGTAATGGGCTTGAGCAGGTGTTCATCATCATCCTTAGGGGATGGCACTTGAGTAAATCAATATCGATTGAAGACAAAAGGAATAAGATACAATGAGAAGAAGAAAAGCTCCCGTAAGACCGGTACTGCCAGATCCAGTATACGGTTCGAAAGTACTGACAAAGTTTATCAATGCCGTTATGCTTGACGGTAAGAAGAGTGTTGCGCAAAAGGTTGTT
>JALVGO010000198.1 GCA_027029065.1 Sulfurovum sp. | reverse complement strand
GAAAATGCCAAAGGTGCGATGATGGCGATGGATTTTCTTACCAATATTCAGCGCAAACTTTTTGGCGATAGCTATGACAAAGATAAAGAGGTAAAAGATAAAAATGTGGTGGTTATTGGTGGTGGCGATACTGCAATGGATTGTGTAAGAACAAGTATTAGAGAAGGAGCAAAAAAGGCAGTTTGTGTCTACAGAAGAGATGCAGCGAGTATGCCAGGCAGCCGCAAAGAGGTAAAGAATGCTCAAGAAGAGGGAGCGGAATTTGTCTATAATGCAGCTCCTACAAGAGTGCTTACAGATGATGAGGGCAAAGTGATTGGTGTGGAGTTTGTCAAAACTATTTCTACCACCACAAAAGATGGCAAAAGAAAACTAGAAATTGTCAAAAACAGTGAATTTAGCATAGAAGCCGATGTAGTGATTTTTGCTTTGGGATTTGAGAATACGCCGCTAGAATTTTTGGCAAAGCATGGGATTGAGACAAATGATTGGGGAGCGATTAAGATAAATAGTGAGTATGAAACTACAAAGCCTGGAGTCTATGCAGGAGGAGACTGCTATAGGGGTGCGCACTTGGTTGTCACTGCTGCCTATGATGGCAGGGAAGCTGCAAAGTCAATTATTAAGAAGTTGATAGGCTAAGGTGGAAAAGCTTTTTTTGGATGTAAAAGCGGCCTCTTATAAGATTTTTGAAAAGATACACAAAGGATTGGATGAGAGTTTTTATACGTATGCTGGGCGGGGGGCTGGAGGAGATCTCTCCAGCAAAATCGATCTCTTTGCAGAGGAGATCTTTATAGCCAAGCTGCAAAAATATGGCAAAATAATCTCTGAAGAGGCTGGTGAAGTAGGCGAAGGAGAGCGAATAATCATTATCGATCCTATCGATGGTAGCGATAATCTACTCTCTAGATTTCCCTACTTTGGCTCTTCCATTGCTCTTAAAGAGGCAGATAGGACTATCTTTTCATTTATTGTCAACTATGCTACAGCAGAGTTTTTTGTAAAGTGGGAGGGATTTTATAAAAA
>JALVGO010000197.1 GCA_027029065.1 Sulfurovum sp. | reverse complement strand
GGATGGAACCACTCTAAATGGTGGTCTGTCTCATAATCAGCGCCAATTCTTTTTAACTCCATAATTGAAATTGGCTCATCAAGATTTGCTCTTCTACAAGCATCTTCGCAAGGGTGCGGACATACACGTCCGCAAGTGTGCGCAAGAGGCATTGTTTTTCTTGTTGCACTTAGAGACTGGGTAAACTCCATATCTCTGACACCTTCAATGTATGCCGGTATATCAACATGGCTTGGACACATATCTATACATGGAGCAGTAATTTTTGCAATATATTTTGTATCGCTCTCATACTCATGCGATTTAGTCTGTTCTAAAATACACTTATCAAACTGCTCTTTATAATACTCCATTAAATCTAAAATTGGTTTTGGAACAGTTCTTCCAATTTCGCATTTGCTAGTTTGCATCATAGTGCGGCTTACCTCTTGCAAATGCTCAATATCATCAAAACTGCCCTCGCCTCTAGCAATTTTATCTAATAAGTCAAAGAGTATTCTCCCGCCCCAGCGTCCAGGCGCACAACGCCCACACGCTTCTGAGTATATTTGATACTGCGCTGCATACTCAGTTGCTAACTTAACAGCATCAATATTTTCATCAAAGATAGCAACACCATCCCAGCCAATAAATGCACGGCTAGGTTTTCCGCTATCATACTCAAGGGGCAGTTTAAACTGACTCTCTACCCACTCTTCCTTTGGCTTATTACGATTATCTATTAACTCGCCTTGCCAAGTTGAAAACAGAACTTGCGACATAAGCTACCCTTTTTTTCTGACTACTATTGTCCAATCAACTTCATTAAACTTTAACGAATTTAACAGTTCATGCCCATGCTCTTTAATAACATCGGCACTCTTTTGAATAGGAGAAAAGTCTCCAATTTCAAATAGGAAAATCCCAACCTCATTTACTTTTAAATCTGTATCTATCAACTCTACCATTCTGTCGTAAAAATTATCATGCAAATGTCTTAAATCATATCTCTTCATACCAATCCTTTTTATTAACCTATCGGTCAACTTC
>JALVGO010000196.1 GCA_027029065.1 Sulfurovum sp. | reverse complement strand
GATCCCGCAACGGTCACGGTTTCAAATATCTCTTTTACCGGAACATTAGACGCCGTGGGTATTTTTTCTGACGGTCTCTCTTCTGGTTTAGGTATTGACCGTGGAATCATTCTTACCACCGGTTCAGCTGCAGGTGCTGTAGGTCCTAATGATGAAGAGGATTATAGTGTTGATAACGGATTGTCTGGTGATAGTGATTTGGATACTTTGGTTGATCCTTATGTTACTTATGATGCTACAGTTCTAGAATTCGATTTTGAAACTATTACTTCTGATTTATATTTTAATTTTGTTTTTGCTTCGGAAGAATATGAAGAATATGTTGGTAGTGAATTTAATGACGTTTTTGCTTTCTATGTTGACGGAATCAATATTGCTCTGGTTCCCGGTACTTCTGATCCAATAACTGTTAATACTATAAATCAGGGTACTAACTCCGCCTATTTTGTAAGTAATCTTAGTGGAACTTATGATATACAATATGATGGATTTACCAAGGTTTTGGTTGCTAGTCTGTTAGGTCTTTCGCCAGGGACACATCATATGAAAATCGCGATCGCCGACACCTCTGATCATATTTACGATTCGGCCGTTTTTATTGAAGCGGGAACCTTTTCTGGTAATCCGAGTAATCCTGTGCCTGAGCCGGCTACGGTTTTATTAACCGGGGTGGGATTAGGTTTTGCTTACGGTATTACGAGGCGTAAGAGAAGCTAAATAAGTCGTAAGGCTGCCCGTTAACGGGCAGCCTTTTAATTATCTTTGACAGAATTTAATAAAAATTATGGTGATTAGACCTGCTAGCTCATATTTCAGTTTCGTTTCAGCTATTTATGTCGGTAAACATCAAAATTACATCTATAATTTCTTCATTTTTGTTTTTGCTATTTTGTTAGAAAATCAGGTCTTCAGCGAGCCGACATTTAGACGAGTCTGAACGGAAAGTCGTAAGCCAAGGCTTTTGAATCCGAAAAAGATTTGGGCAGCGGAACTCTATCGGTTAACCTCTGTAGAGCTTTCCGTTTGGCTGG
>JALVGO010000195.1 GCA_027029065.1 Sulfurovum sp. | reverse complement strand
GTTGACATAATTACAATAAATAGACTAATACCATCTACACCTAAATAGTAGCTAATACCAAAATCAGGAATCAGTTGCAGTTTTTCTACAAATTGAAAACCCGGGTTGCTACTATCATATGATAACCAAAGCCATAGCGAAAGCAAAAACTCCGCTGCTGCAACAGTTATACCATACACTCTAATGCTCTTTTGGTTTACAAAGAAACCAAATATAGCAGCAATTAGAGGAAAGAAAATTAATACGGTTAAAATATTCGACATACACCCTCTCCTTATTTAATCACAACAGATACAACTGCAATTAATGTTACAAATATTAAACCTGCAATCATCCATTTTAAGTAATTTGATAAATTACCATCTTGCGCTTTTCTGCTTACATCGCCAGTTACTTCTATAGCTTTTGCTATGCCATCAACACTTGCATCTATCATTTGCATATCTATCTCTTTCCAAGCTATTTCTGAAAGTTCAGCATATGGCTTAATAAATGCTTTTTCATAGAATACTGGAATATAGTATTGATTATAAAGCAATTTATATACTTTATTTGTCTGTTCAAACTTAATATCTCTTTTTAAGCCTTTAGCATACTTAATATATGCAATAATAATACCAGTTAGCGCAATTGCTGTTGTAGCAATTATTAAAATCCATACCATATGGTGCGTATGTTCGCTCATTTCATATGGAGGAAGCAGTCTTGTTACAAACTCCATAAACTCTTCTTTGTAGAATCCAAATGTAACTGCTAATACTGCAAGTGGCGCCATTGCCCATAGAGCATAAGGTTTAGCTTCATGCGGATGAACACCCAATTCATGGAATCTCTCATCGCCATGGAATACCAAGAATACTTGGCGGAAGCTGTAAAATGCTGTTAAACCGGCTGTAAACCAAAGTACAAACCAAATGCCATATGTATGCTCATTAAATGCAACTTCTAAAATTGTATCTTTAGAGAAGAATCCTGCAAATGGGTAAATTCCTGAGAGTGCTAAAGATGCAATTCCCATATATAGGTATGTCCA
>JALVGO010000194.1 GCA_027029065.1 Sulfurovum sp. | reverse complement strand
AATTACCTACGGGTAGTCCTGCAGATTTTTTCACGTACATATCGCCTCGTCTCGCTCTCTCAAAAATTCAGCTTATTCGTTGGGGGAGTAATAATTTCTAACTTCTAATTTCTAATTCTCCTACTTCCTCAGCGTCGCAATAAGCCTTTTGGTATCTGTAAAGAGCTTAAGTGCGTCTATGCTGTTGGTTGTGACGATATCGGCTGCAAGCATGCTCTCCATGCTGCATCCTTCAGTGCCGATCACGGCGATGCCAAGTATGGCGGTTTTGAGCATCATGGCGTCGTTATTGCCGTTGCCGAGTGCGGCGCAGTTGGCTGCACCAAGAGAGCGGATGAAATCTGCCTTTTCCTCGGTATGGTCGCTGCTTTGCAGCACTTTGATCTTGGCACCGTAGCCTTCAAGCTCTTTTTGGACACTACCAAAGGTGTCAGCAGTGATGACATGGAGGGTAAAGTGTCTCTGTAGGGTATGAAAGAGTGATTTGATCTTGGGCAGTACCTTTCCGTCTGAAGCGATGGTACCGTTGTAGTCACAGACGATGTCTGTCAGTTCAAGTGTAGCGTAGTTGGGGATGGCTATCGTCATTTTTACTCCCTTGGGTGTATAATCGCCACAGTATAACGAAAAATAGAACAAAAAGAGGAACAAAAGATGGAACAGGTCAAACTGACAGAATACAGCCACGGTGCAGGGTGCGGATGCAAAATCTCTCCCATGCTGCTTGATGAGATGCTGCAGACAACAAGAGAGAACATCGTCTATCCGGAACTGCTGGTAGGCAACTCCAACAAAGATGATGCGGCTGCATACGATCTTGGTAACGGGACGTCCGTTCTCTCTACGACAGATTTTTTTATGCCGATTGTGGATGACCCTTTTACATTCGGGAAGATCGCAGCGACCAATGCGTTGAGTGATATCTATGCGATGGGTGGCAGACCGTTGATGGCGATCTCTATCTTTGGATGGCCGATCGATAAACTTCCAGCGGAAGTCGGACGTGCGGTAATAGACGGGGGAAGAGCGGTTTGTGAGGATGCCGGTATTCCGTTGGCGGGTGGTCACTCCATCGATTCGCCTGAACCCATCTTTGGATTGGCGGTGACGGGTCTGGTAGAAAATGCCAACCTGATGACCAATGACGGAGCCAAAGAGGATTGTCTGCTCTTTTTGACCAAACCGCTGGGTATTGGCATCCTGACTACAGCGCAAAAACAGAAGAAGATCGCACCGGGAGATATTGCCCCTGCGATTGAAGCGATGACGACACTCAACAAGGTGGGGCAGAAGCTTGCGGCACTGAAGAGTGTGGTGGCGATGACAGATGTGACAGGCTTTGGGCTGCTTGGACACCTCAAAGAGCTGTGTGAGAGCAGCCATATCGGGGCGACGGTCTGGTTTGACAAAGTGCCGCTGCTGCCCAATGTTGAAAAGTACCGTCAGATGGGATGCATCCCTGGCGGAGCGAAAAAGAACTTCAAGAGTTACGGGGAGAGTATTTCCGAAATGACACAGCAGCAGCGTGAGATACTCTGTGATGCACAGACATCGGGAGGATTGCTTGTGGTTGTCAAAAAAGAGGGGCTGGCATCGTTTGAACAGGCGTTGGCAGAGGAAGGTATGGTGCTTGAGCCTATTGGTGAGACACATGCGCAGGGCGAAACGCTCATCGAGGTAAAGTAGGGTGGCAGAGCTTCCTCTGACAGATGATTTCCGTTCGATCGTCCTGAACGAAACACCGCTGATCGATCTGCGTGCACCGGTAGAGTTTGCCAAAGGGGCTTTCCCCGGTGCAGTGAACCTGCCGCTCATGGATGATGAAGAGAGGCGGCTTGTAGGGATATGCTACAAGCATGAGGGGAATGCGGCTGCGGTCAAGCTTGGACACAAACTGGTCTCAGGAGAGACCAAAGAGGCGCGTATGGCGGCGTGGATGGTATTTATGGATGCACATCCTGATGCAATGCTCTACTGTTTCCGGGGAGGGCAGCGTTCGCAGATCGTACAGGAGTGGCTTGCACAGCGTGGTCGTGTCATTACCCGTCTGAAGGGAGGCTATAAAGCATTTCGCAACTACCTGATGAGGCAGACAGAGATGTCTGTGGCAGAGTTTGAACCTATTATTCTTGGGGGCAGAACGGGATCGGGAAAAACCCTACTGATAGAAAATCTCTCCTATGCGGTCGATCTTGAAGGGTTGGCAAACCACCGAGGTTCTTCGTTTGGAAGACATACCACCCCGCAGCCGACACAGATAGCGTTTGAGAATGCTCTGGCGTATGTGATGATACAGAAACTGCATCAGGGCATGAAGCATCTGGTCTTTGAGGATGAGGGGAAAAATATTGGAAGGCTTTATCTGCCGGAGACCTTTTCTGCACATCTTCAGTCAGGACCGCTTGTCATTCTTGAGACACCTATGTCCGAGCGTGTCGAGATCACTTTTGATGAGTACGTACTTCAGGAGCAGGCAGCCTTTGAAGAGACATTTGGAAAAGAAGAGGGCATAATCCGGTGGAAAGAGACGATGCTTGGAGCGATGGAGCGCATCAAAAGACGTCTTGGCGGGTTGCGTCACCAGAGGCTTCTGGAGATGTTTGAGAGTGCTTTTGCAGAGCAGACACAGAGCGGTTCGCCTGAAGCACACAAAAGCTGGGTTGCCTATCTGCTTGGGGAGTATTATGATCCGATGTATGACTATCAGATTGCAAAGCGTCAGGAACAGGTGATATTCAGAGGAGACCGTGCAGCGGTGGAGGCATTTTTAAAGGAGCACATTTTGTAATGATATTTGGTTATAATATCTTCTTTTATCATACCAATATAGCAAGGTGTACCAATGGCACATAGACTGCTGCGCAAAAGCGTTTCACTTCTCCAGCTTGTGCTGGTGATCATTTTTATTGTCTTTGAAGAGCTTGTGTGGGAGGGGATCGCCCTGCCTGTCTATAACTGGGTACACGGGCTCAAAGCACTTGAAAAGGTAGAACGCTGGCTTGGCAAGGTCAATGCCGGAGTGATTCTTGTGATCTTTGTTGTTATGCTGCTCTCTGTCGAGATGCTTGGCATCTATGCCGGGGTGATGTTCGTCAGCGGTCACATCCTTACTGGGCTTGTACTTTATGCCGGCAAGATTCCTATTGCGGCATTTACCTTCTGGATGTTCCGTGTTACCGAACCAAAACTGATGCAGTTTGGATGGTTCAGGTGGCTTTACGGGAAGATCATGGGGGTGATCGGCTGGCTGAAATCTCTGGAGATATACCAGCGTACCATGCAGCGGCTGAAGCAGACAAAAGAGAGGCTCAAAGCCTTTTTCAGACACCTCAAAGCGACCTACTTTCAAAAAGAGTCTCCGTTCTGGCATAGGCTTAAGAGACTCTATCGAAGCATCAAACGTGTACTGAAGAGGGGCTGATGGGCAAGCACCCGCGCTGGTTTTGGATCTTTAACGGGCTTTTCCTGTCGCTGCTGCTCCTTGCGATGCTCTTTACCCCCGTCCGTGAGACACTCTGGGGATGGATGCGAGACGGATGGGCGTTTTTGAGAGAGCATACCGTTG
>JALVGO010000193.1 GCA_027029065.1 Sulfurovum sp. | reverse complement strand
GCAGGCTTGAGCGTACCTATAGAGAAGTGCAGAAGAAAATCGATGCAGCCACTGCGATTGCCCATGTAAAAGACAATGCCATTGCGCGTTTGGCAGAACATTTTGGAGAGAGAAAGACTTTTTTCTCTAAAACAGGTGCACTTGACTTTGCCAACAACAGCCTTTTCCAAGCAGGTAAGAGTGAACCACAACCCCAAGCCATTGGTGCTTTTGACAAGGATATACTGCACTATATTCAAACTCTTATGGATGATGCCAATATACGCCCATACATCAAATACTTTATGATAGAGGGGTTTACTAATACTTCAGGAAGCCATACCCTCAATGAAACACTCTCTCGCGAACGGGCGGAGAAGATCGTACAACATCTGCAAACACTTCCCCAGATACAGCAATACGGTATTGCCCATCTCTTCAACGCACGGGGCAGGGCAGAAAGCGACCCGATCATTGTCAACGGCATAGAGGACAAAGAGGCATCCAGACGCATACGCATACGCTTTATACTCGATGAGAAAAAAATCCTTCAAAGCCTGCAAAAAGTGCTCGTTTCGGAAAAAAACGATTTTGCCGGGAAAAGTACTGAAAATTAAGCTTTCGTTTAAGCCAAATGCATTATAATCTCACCCACAAAACGACTTGGAGACGTGGGTGAGTTGGCTGAAACCACACCCCTGCTAAGGGTGCGTATCCTAACCGGGTACCGAGGGTTCGAATCCCTCCGTCTCCGCCATCTACAGTTACCTTAAATAGGCACTTTCATAAAAAAAATTTCCACAATTTCTATTGTACGCCATTTAATGGAGCATTTGTAATATCAGTAAAACAATATTTTGCACTATATCTATATAATATTATGTTAAAATAAATCGAATACTAATTAGGGAAGCCTATGAAAATAGCAGACAAAAAAGCGTTAAAGAGAGAATCGATTATACAAACAGCCTTACAGCTTTTTTCTACCAACGGATTTCACAAGACAACCATTCCAGATATTGCGGCAAAGCTTGGCATGAGCGTAGGCAATCTCT
>JALVGO010000192.1 GCA_027029065.1 Sulfurovum sp. | reverse complement strand
ATCACATGGAAGAGGGTGTGCTTCAGGTGAACCACCACATAGTAAATGAGAACGAATCCCGGAACCAATGCCCACGCGAGGGTTCGAAGACCCTCCACCAGCAGGAGGAATCCATATTCCCCTATGGAAGGGAACCTCCACCCCTGTGGCGTAATCCTCTCCTGCTTCCCCACAGACGGGAGGAAGACGTAGAGATAGGAAACCGTGACTATGGAAAAGAGTCCGAAGAAGAGGAAAGCCATGCGATAATGGTGGGGAGTGTTCCACACATAGCTGAACAGATAGCCCAGAATCAGAAACCCCATCAACTGACTGACTTCCGGAAGGCGCAGGTGCCATGCATAGATTTCCTCGTACCTGTCCCGGGGATAGATAATCTGCTCGTATGCCTGATACAGGGGATAGAAGAGGGAAGAAACCTTCTCCATCAGGCGCCCCGCAAAGAGCATCAGGGAGGACATCGCCCCATGGGCAAGCGAATAGAGGACATAGGCTATTCCATCGAGAACATCTATCAGGATGAGCCCATGCTTCAGGGGATACCTGTTGAAGAATTTCCCTATCAGGTATGTTAGGGGGACGAAAGCGATGTTCACCAGTGTGAAGAGGGCGCCCACATCCATAACGGAGTATCCCGTCTTCAGCATGTACAGGGGCATGAGATACCAGACTATCAACTGGGGAGAAATGAGGGTGTGGTAGAGAATGTAGGCTTTCGCCGGGCGGGGAATTTCACTCCACTTCATCCTTCCCTCCAACCACTATCAAGCGCCTGCTCTGGCGTCCGAATGGTGAAAAATCGTAATCTCCGTAGAGGGCAACCTTCCTGATTCCCGCAAGTTCCATGAGGAACAGGAGTTCGGCGGGGGTGTATATGCGAACGCTTCGCCTCCTCCTTACGGATTCGCCTCCTTTCTTCAGTATGAGGACTTCAGCCTCCACCCTCATGCTCTCCGGATTCAAGCGGAGCTCCTCCAGATACACGGAGCCATCCTTCAGAATGAGCCATGAGCGTCTCTCCATATTGTCCAGAAT
>JALVGO010000191.1 GCA_027029065.1 Sulfurovum sp. | reverse complement strand
TCCGGAGATGCGTACCTTTGTACCGTTTTTCAGTCCGTACTTCCAGATAAGATCACGGGAGACGGCGATCGCTTTCATGCCCGGTCGCAAACGGTTGTTCCATGCTGCCAGAAACGGGGTTGAATCGGTCTGTCCGCAGTGGGAGGTGTAGGCAGTTGCCGTGACCCTGAGAGCATGTTTGCCAAAACGTTTGACAAATTTCGGATAGGTATGTTTCTTTCTCTTTTTCTTTTTAACCGGTTTCAAATGGGCAAACGGGAGAATGATAATTCTGCCAGGATAGATATCGGCACTGTTGACAATATTGTTCTCTTTTGCAAAAAGCTTTGGATCGATCCCAAACCGTTTGGTGATGCCAAGCAGTGTATCATCCTCTTTGACCTCATAAGTGCCTGTCAGAAACGCTTCGATCATCTCCTGAGAGAGAGGAAGCAGCAGTTTCTGTCCGACACGCAAAGTATCTTTCTTTTGAATATTGTTCATCAATATGATCGTTTTCATGTCGATATGAAAGATCCATGCAAGTTTACTCAGAACATCTCCGGGACGCACAATATAGTAGCCGTTTGTTGATGTAGTCTCTTTCTCTTTTGTTTCGGAGGGAGAAGGGTAGCAGACCCTTTGATAGGGTTCCTGAATCTCTGACTCTCTCTCAGTACCCCGGAACCGAAGCGGCGCTTCTACCGTAATATAGCGTTCCAGTGTATCGTGGGGGGAAGGTGTTTCTTTATTGGTCTGATTTTTATCGTAAGCGACATTTTCGGGAACTTTGGATGTTGCTTGGGAAGCAGATACTGCAGCTGCGTGTTTATGCTGCAATAGCCACAATATTACAATCACCACGGAGACAAAAAGCAAGATCCACCAAAGCTGATTGTACGATTCCCGTCTCTCCATCACTTCATTACTTGTCTCCTCTTAGAGGAAAGTAAGCATCTCCTCTTTGATCGCATCTTTTTCAACCACCACAGTATGTACGATTGGCTTCTCAAACAAACCCCGTATCATTGGCGGCACAGAAACATCTGCATGTTCACTCACCCATCTCAGTGCTTCAATGTCCCCCTCTACCGGATGTCCAAGCGCTTTTGCAACAGTTGGGGAGAACTTCGTCCACTCAGCAGTAGAGTAGATGACCGTAGGCAGCGGCTTTTGGCGCAGTGTCTCATAGGCTTTGATACAAGTTGCCGTATGCGGATCTATCATGTAGCCCTTTTTGACATAGCGCGCGATCTCGTTTTCACACTCGCTGTCATCAGACCAGCTTGCAGCAAAGTCCTCCTGCAGTGCGGCACGCTCCTCATCGGTCAGTACAAAACGACCTTCATCAGCAAGCGCTTCCATCAGCATTTTGGTACGCGCTGCACCAAAGTTGTCATACATGATACGCTCGATATTGGAGCTTTTCAGAATATCCATCGCCGGTGATTCTGTAAGGACAAGCTCTCTGCCGTTGAGATCATATTCACCCTTTTCGATCCAGTCTGTCAGGATGTTGTTTTCATTGGAACTGATGAGTATCTTCTCAATAGGCAACCCCGCCTTTTTGGCATAGTATCCACCCAGTGCATTACCGAAGTTGCCGCTTGGGACAACAAGATAGATCTTCTCGCCCATAGCGATCTTGCCGCAGCGTACCATCTCAAGGTAGCTGTGGATATGATAGATGATCTGGAAAATGATACGCCCGAAATTGACGGAGTTTGCCGCTGAGAGCTTGATGTTGCGTGCGGTAAGTTCCTCTTTGAAGTCCTCAGAGGCAAGCAGTGCTTTGAGGGTATTTTGCGTATCGTCAAAGTTTCCTTTGACACCGATCACTTTGAGATTTGGCGCATCTTCTGTCACCATCTGCAGACGCTGTACATCAGAGGTTCCCCCCTCAGGGTAGAGACAGGCAACCTTAACGTTTGGCTGGTTTTTGAAAGTCTCAAGGGTTGCAGGGCCGGTATCACCGCTTGTAGCTGCCATAATGAGATAGTTCTCACCTCTTTGCTGGGCAAGTTTTGAGAGGATATACCCAAAAGGCTGAAGTGCCATATCTTTAAATGCACGGGTCGGACCGTGGTAGAGTTCAGAGACACAGCAGTCTGTTTCTATCTCACTAAGCGGTACAGGGTTTTGAGGATCATCAAATGCATCATAACGGCTCAGTGCCGCTTCTATAACCTCTTTTTCAATATCGATTCCAAATGCTGTCAGAAAGTCAAGTGCCAGCGTTCTGTAATGGCTTTCAAGATGTTTTGTCAAAAATGCCTCATCGATCGACGGAAGATCTGTAGGGACATACAGACCTCCGAAACTGGCACTCGGGCTGAGGATGGCTTCCGAAAACGTAACAGCAGCGGGCTTTACCCCGTCATTGCCGCGTGTCTCAATAAATTGCATGTATCTTCCTGTTATCATGGATATTTGTGAGTATTTTGATGAAATTATAGCCAAAAAAGATAAGGAAGCGCGCCCTACTGCTTTTTCAGCTTGATCATATAGAAGTCTTTCGCAAGACGGAAACTCTCTGTCTCACCGACGATCATCATACTTCCGTCTGTCATACGTGCCACCCCATGCCCGACATCCTTGCGCTCTCCGCCGTAGACATGCGACCAAATCAACTCTCTGTGTCTGTCCAGTGCCAATGCATACAGACTGTGGTTGCCTTTGCCCAGTGTATTGGTACCGCCTACAAGTATAAAACCGCCATCGGGTGTCGTTGCCGCTGCATTGCCGTACTCGTAATATTTAAAGCCGTAGATCTTGTGCCAGATCGTTTTGCCCTTTGCATCAATTTTCATAACGGTCAAATCTGTTTGGGAACTGCCGTAGGAGCGTGTACTGCCTATGGCAACAATGCCGTTGTCAATGGTGGGAGTAACGCCATTGAGCCTATCTTCATAGGTACCCCCAAACTGCTTGCGCCACCGCATCTTGCCATTTTGGTCAAGCTGCATAATGAGAAAATCACTGTCACCTGCATAGGCACCTTTTGCCTCACGGTAGCCCACCAGCATCATCTTCCCATCACGGGTACGTGTGAGTGCAGTCGCCGCATCCTCTTTACTGCCGCCTATCGTGTGGGCATGAATCAGCTTCCCGTTTTTGGAGAGTTTGGCGATATAGATATCTTTGTCTCCACCCCCATACGATTCGCTTGCACCGACTACCAGCATACCGCCATCATCGGTACCGGCAATACCGCCAGCATACTCGTCACGGTCACCGCCCAATGTGGTCTCCCAAAGCTTCTTGCCATCGAGCGATACTTTGGCAACATAGAGATCATACGCATAGGCTTTGGAGAAGGACTTGGTACGCCCCAGCACCACAATGTTCCCGTCTGCCGTTCTGGCGATCGCCCTGCCCTCATCTTTCTTCTTTCCTCCAAGCCACAGCCGCCACTTCATCTCTCCGTTGGCATTCATACGGGTAACACAGATGTCTGTACGCTGTGCACCGTACGACTTACAGGTACCCACAATGGCACTGTCACCATTCTCAAGTGCAACGATCCCGTAGGCAATGTCATCCTCTTTGCCGCCATAGATCTTCTGCCAGACATCGGTATATGCCTCTTTTTT
>JALVGO010000190.1 GCA_027029065.1 Sulfurovum sp. | reverse complement strand
TTTACTTGATGATCTCGAACGGATTTTCTACAACGTTCTTTCTGTCAACGATGTAAGGAATGAGTGCAGTCTGTCTTGCTCTTTTGATCGCTACTGTGACCATCTCCTGGTGACGTTTACAGTTACCAGTCAGACGACGAGGCATGATTTTAAATCTTTCACTGAGGCTGAACTTCAGTGCGTTGAGGTCTTTGTAGTCGATGAAGTCGACTTTCTGCTCACAGTATTTACAGTATCTTTTTTTAAATTTTCTTCTTTCTGCCATGGGTGTTTCTCCTAAAACGGTATTTCATCTTCGCTGATGTCTATTTCCGGAATGCTTGGGCTTGGATCAGGCTGTGCCTGCGGTGAGGCTGGAGCAGAAGGTGCAGGCTGGCTGTAGCTCTCTTGTGCAGGTGCGCCGTAGTTGGATGCACCCTGCTGGCTTTCATAACCGCCGTTTGCGCCCATTTGGGCATTTTCGTCTCTGCTGCCGAGCATCTGAAGGTTCTCCACTGTTACAGAGTGTTTGCTTCGTTTGCTGCCATCCTGTGCTGTCCATTGATCAAGCTTCAGTCTTCCGTCCACTAAAACCTTGCTTCCCTTTCTAAGGTACTGGTTGGCGATCTCGGCAGTTCTTCCGAAGAAAGTGATATCGATAAACATCGTCTCATCTTTCTGTTCACCTGTCGCAGCTTTGAACTTGCGGTTGACAGCAATACCGGTGTTACCGATAGCTGTTCCGCCTGGAGTGTATCGCACCTCCACATCTCTGGTCAGGTTTCCTACCAAGATCACTTTGTTGTACATAGGGTCGCTCCTGTAAGTCGCTAATTACGCTTCTGCTGATGCAGCCGCAGCTTCTTCAGCTTTTGGTTCAGCACTTTTACCTGCTGCAGCCACAAGCTTCTCAAATTGTGCGATCTCTTTTCCGTTTGTATATTTTACGGTCAGGAATTTGATCACTTCTTCATTGATTCTGAGGTTTCTTTCGATCTCAGCGATCGCATCACCGTTGGCTTTGTAGTAAAGTACTGTGTAGTACCCTCTCTCATTCTTCTGTACAGGATAAGCGAGTTTTCTCATACCCATGTCGTCAGCTGCAAGAAGTTCTGCATCTACTTTTCCAAGAACCTCTTTGATCTTTTCGATCTGAGCCTTGATCTCTTCTTCTGTCAGTGTAGGCTTGACTACAAACAGTGTTTCATAACAAGTCATGTGTTTCCTTTTGGTTTAATAGCCCGTTGTTTCATTAAAGGGAGTCAGACCCGCAGGCGATTCATTGCTCCGCAACAAATCACCAGAGGTCAGACCCCTAAATGTCCAAAAAACGAGCAGGAATTTTTGGAAGCATTATTTTACCGTAAACTATCTTATTTTTTGTTAATTTAGTATAATATTATCGGTATATTAGCGAAGCATCCCAATACGATACCCCAATCCACTGACATTCTCAATCAGCTGTGCATCCACACTGCTTCGGAAACGGTTGACTAGTGAACGTAGGGTACTGCTGCTTTTGGGTTCATCCCAAATATAAGAGAGCAGTGAATCGTGTGAAACGACATTGCCACGATGAAGTGCGAGTAAACGGACCAGCCTGAGTTTTGCTATAGGAAGCGGTATGATTTTACTATCCTTTTCTAAGTGGTCATGGTCAAAATCGAAACGAAATCCTCCCTTTAATTCAATAAAAGAGAGTGGTTTGGGGCTTTTAGTACTTTTATTCTGTGAAAGTGCCAACTTGACTGTTGCAATAATCTCTTTTTTGCGGTAAGGCTTCATAAGATAGGCGGAGGCTCTGGTATCAGCGACCAAGTCTATCTTCTCTTTGTCAGCAAAGGCACTCAAAAAGATGACAGGGCATTCCGGATGGTGCAGTGCTATTTCGATTCCAGAAATATCATCTTTTAGTACAATATCCATTAATACCAAATCAACTGGGCATTCTTGAAGGCGTTCTATTGCTTCTCGACCTCTGTCTATTACCCCTACAACGTGCAAACCTTCGTTCTCCAATATGGTTTTTAGGTATTGTGCGGCAACAAGATCATCTTCAATGATGAGAATACGTTTTGACTCCATAATAATTATTTTAGCAATAAATCTGACTATATAGCTTATGTGGTTATAATATTTTATGCCTTTATCCAAACTTTATGAACTTTTTTCGGGATCAGATCATAAAAAACTGATGCTCACAGGACTTCTGGCGGCGACATCACTGCTGTTTACGCTGTTTGCCGTTGTAGCGCTCTTGATGGGGCATGATGATATTTTCTTTACGAAAATCCTCCTTGCTGCCGTTTTACTGATTTTGTTGATAAAATTCCAACATTCAGAAAATACCACATTCTATGCCTTGATGTTTTTGGGGGTAGTGGAGTGTGAGAGTTTTTCGGCAATGTTCGGCGGGCATTTTTATGATTTTGTTACGATCTTTCCTTTTTTTGCTGTGTTTGGTTTTTTTTATTTTTTCTCGCTTCGGACTGCATTATGGTTGACATTCGGACATTTTGTTACATGGACTGTAACTGCTATAATTGTCTATGATGAAAATGCTGCCAACCCCGTTTTCCATCATGTACCGCTGCTCAATATGTTGTCAACGACCTTTGTCGTTATTGCCATTGCATTCCTCTATCACATCTCCACCGAACTCACCTACCAGCAGCTCGAAAAAGCTGACAGACAGAAAACTGTTTTGATCCAGGAGATCCACCACCGCATCAAGAATAACCTTAATCGGATCTCTTCCATCATTGGGCTGCAGATCGCGTCATTGCCGAAAGGAAGTTGTGAACATGTCGCTGCGGAAATTTTGCAAAAGAACCAGTCACGCATCGAGGCAATGGCAATGGTACACGAGGCGATTTACCGCTCTGATGATCTGGAGCATATTGACAGCAAAAAGTACATCGGTCATCTTGTCGATACAGTCTGTCGTTCTCACGGCACCCATCCACCCGTTGCGCTCGATGTCGAAATCCTCTTTCTGTCGCTTGAAAAGATGATGCGCATCGGCATTATCCTCAACGAACTCTGTACCAATAGCGTCAAGCATCTCTCTGATACCGAAAATGCCAGTGTCCACATTGCTTTTAATCTTGATAGAGGACAATACACTCTAGTCTATACGCAGACCTCATCAACAGCTCCCGTACTGCCTGAGGCAGATGATAGGCAAAAAGGCATAGGGCTAACACTTATACGTTTGAGTGCCGAAGAAATGGATGGAACCTTTGATATCCGTTTAGAGGGCAACACGCTCATATTTACAGTTGTCTTTTCTGCTACAGCATAGGCAGGTATAAAATTGACTTGCAACAACTTTGATTTATAATTATCTTAGCCTTACTTCACCTTTTTACGCTATCTATCGGGAAAAAGAACTTGAGTTTATGTACGAAAGTTAACTTTTATCATGCTTCATTGGAGGGAAATATACCTTGATCGATATGCAGACATCGCTAGCTGCTATTGTATTTCCTTCTGTGTATGATAAACACAAAGGGAATGGATTAATGCTTGTACGTCTTATTACTCCCCCATTAAATAACCCGAATGTTTGATGCAGCAATTTCGTTCATAATCAAGGCAGATTTTCGCAGGACTCGCCAAAGTGAATTCAAGAAAATTTAACGTCGAGTATAGGCGAAAGTGCTACACCCTTTGGGGAGAACGATACGAGACAACCTGCACGCAAAAAAATCTTCGAATTACCTACGGGTAGTCCTTCAGTTTTTTTCACGCACATGTTACCTCGTCTCGTTCTCTCAAACTTTCGGGTTATTTGATGGGGGAGTAATAACATAAAGGAGATGGATGGTACCTTGGGTATCTGTTTACAAGATAATGCTTATTTTTAAGATTGTTTTTCCTGCTGTGACATAGCATTGCCTTCTTCTCACTTTCACTTTCTCTGCAACAACTTTGCAACAACTTTGATCTATAATAATCTTTAGAGCCAAAATAAAAGGAGGATGTGAAAATGAAAGGAAAAGTTATCGTTAAGATAGTAGCGTTGATCTATATGTTTGGAGTATCGGCATTTGCTGTGACTTCGAGTGAGTGGAATGCATTGGTTGCTTTATATAATGCAACAGATGGGAACAACTGGAAAGATAATAGCAATTGGTTACAAGGAGATCCTTGTACCAATAACTGGTATGGTGTGACATGCGATACAAAGGAAACAACCATAACCAGGATTACCCTCAATTACAATGATTTAACAGGCACAATACCTAATGCGATTGGTGATCTTCAAAGTTTAAATTATCTCAATTTGGGGACAAACCATTTATCCGGAAGTCTCCCCTCTACATTGACGAACCTACAAAGTTCTCTAACTCAGCTTATTCTCTCTGACAATCATTTGAGTGGACAGATAGATGTTATTTTTACATTATCGAATTTAACATTTTTAGATCTGCATGAAAATGATTTGACAGGGAGAATATCTAATATCGGAAAATTGCCAAAAATTCACTATTTAAATCTTGGTAGCAATCAATTAAATGGAACTATTCCATCTAATATTTCGTTACTCGTCAATATGAGTTGGCTAGAACTTTATGGGAACGATTTTACAGGTACTATACCAAATTCCCTAACTTCTCTTAATACCAATTTGACGCACCTGAACCTTGCGTATAATCGATTAAATGGGGAGATTCCCTCTGAAATACAAAATATGAATCTAGATTTTTTATATTTGGTACACAACTGCAATCTTTACTCGAATGATCAATCATTGATTAGCTATATTAATAATCATTTTACAAGTAAATATAGTGATATCGTAAACACCAATGAGTGTCCAACCTCCCAAAGCAGTGTCAATATGGCACCCATTATCTCCTATCTGCTTTCAGGTCCAAGCACATTGCCGCCTAAACCATCTGAACCGACAAATGTACAGGCTGCCCCTATAGATAGACAGGATGGAAAAATCAGGGTCACTTGGATGGATACTTCCAATAATGAGTCAAGTTTCGTCATATACAGAAGTACGACAGCCGACAGTGACACAAAAAGCCAAATAGGTTCAGTTGGGGCAAATACGACCAGTTTTACAGACAGCGATCTGGATGCTTGTCAAACCTATTATTATTGGGTAGGTGCCAAAAATACTGGGGGTATGAGTGTCTCTTCTGATATGGATTCTGCAAGACCGGCACCTTATGCACCAAAAGGGCTTTATGCACGAAATCCTATTATCAAAACAATCGATCTGCATTGGAATGCGTCAAGCTGTGCGACAAAATATCATATTTATCAATTGGCAGATGAAGGATGGGGATCTCCGTATCAGAAACTGAGCGAAACAGGAGATATTACAACACCGGATGCACAGGTATTGAGTGCAGCAACTGGAATCTATATTTTTTATCGTGTAGCTGCGGAAAACAGTGACGGTATAGAGAGTAGCCTGAGCTGTTATCCGGCGCGAGATGCAGCACAGACCGGGGCAAATTCTGTCTCTGACAGTTGTCATGCGGCAGTAGGTTGGGCAAGAAGTGATAAACCCCAGCATCAATGGGGAAGTTATAACAATTATACCAATCTGTTTTATATAGGTTGGGACTCTGTTGTTTTGGGTAGAGATGCCAATGATGATCCATCACTGTATGCAAGGTATTACAATATACAATATTTATATAATGGAGTATGGACAGCCATCCAAGACTATGATAATGGTAATAATAACAGCACCCCAATTAAAATGGTGAATAACAGTGCAAGTCCAGACACGACATATCGTTTTAGAATAAGGACTCACTATACGTATGCAGGTCAGGATACACATAGTGATTGGGTATATGTAAATGCAAAGACTGCGCCATCATCAGGGGGTACTACCAATGTACCTGCAAAAACATGGATCACAACATCCAAACATTATCCAAATTTTGTGATGCTCGGTTGGGGAACAGTAGATAAAGCAACATATTATCAAGTATCACGAAGAGGCGGAACAGGCACGACAACCGTTTACAACGGTTCAAATAGCAGATACAATGATACCGGATGTACACCATATACAGACTATTGGTATAAAGTCAGATCCTGTAACAGTTCGGGATGTTCTGCCTGGAGTGATGAAGAGTTTGGGGATTGTACCAATATGAATTGGAGTTATTAGCGTTATTTATCTACTTTTTATTGTATTGTAAAGATAGTTTCATTGAATAGAGTGTTGTAATAGTTTATAACTTAAAAAAGTGATGCATATACATTCAAGTTCTTTCTGAGTGTAAGCTCTGAGTAGTGCAACAATATGAAACATATTCTTATTTATCGCATGTAGCTTAAAGTAGATAATGCCGTGGCGATGCTGGCGGTATTATCTATTGTTGAACGAAAAAAGGAGAATTACCTATCGCTTCAAAAAACGGTTTATAAATTCAAGATGATTATTAATGTTGTATTTTTGGTATATTTTTTTAATATGGCTCTTGACAGTATTGATACTGAGTGAGAGTTTTTGGGAAATTTCTTTCTGGCTCATCCCATGTAGCATGTGACGTGCGATCTCTTTTTCTCTTGGGCTGAGTTCACCGAAACGACTGCTTTCATGTATACAGTGTTCGGCAAACAATCCGCTCTCTATGTCAAAAAAGGGTGCTACAACCATGTCAAGTACATCACAAACTTCCAATGCCGGTTCCAATGGTGCATTGCTTGGCATGAGTAGCACTGCAAGACCGACCCATTGTTCATCCGAAGAGCGTTTCAAAGGGCGAAGAAGCAGTATTCGGTCTTGCATAATTGCATCTACTTTGTTACATTCGGGTAAAGGCAGACGAAAAAATCGGCATAAACGTCCATCATTGATGAGCAGTTCATGCTGATTTAGTGTTTTCACGTATTTAAAAATCTCTGCTGCACCAACACTGGAGTTGTGAAAAAGTTTAAACAGTCCGTGGTCATCTCCCATACGACATTGCATTTCGTATAAAGCATCAGGTTGAATAAATGAGATACCGATATATTCTGCTTTGGAGAATGAGAGAAAAAAAGTTGAGGATGCGTCTAACAGCTTTGGCAGACTTTGACGTTCGAGTAAACCCTGCTGCAGTTCGATCAGCTTTCTAAGCAATGCTTCTGAATGGATATTGTGAAACTGCATAGTATGGCTTTCAAGATATTTGTGTGATAAAGTATAGAATAGTTTCTATTACATCACACTTAGGGTGATTAGGAAGGGTAATGTTTTTTGTTTTTGAAAATGGTATAACTATTACTCCCCCAACGAAGAAGCTGAAATTCAGATTATTCATGGGGGAGTAATAAACTAATATCACCCTGCAGGGTGATGTTTTTAATTTTGAAAATTGTTATAATGTAATGAGAATTTTTTAAGGAATTTATAAAAAGGAGGAAATAATGAAACGGTTAAAAGATCTTATGATCGTTAGTACATTTGCAGCAGTAGTGTTGCATGGAGGGTGGAGTGAAGTAGGGAAAGTGGTAGGTGACCCTGATTCTGCAGTATCGTTTGGCTACAGCATAGATTTTGATGGAAACTATGCAGCAGTAGGGGATCCTGGAGAAAATGCTGTGTATGTTTTCAAAACAGATGAAGACGGTAACTGGCAGCAGTTCAGTAAAGTTCAGAGAGATACTGGTAGTCTTACCATCAATGAATTTGGAACTGATGTGGCGATCGACGATCAGCAAGATATTGGAAGGCTTGATGTAGTACTGGCGATTGGTTCTCCAAAAGTAAATTACCATATAGGTCAATTTACTTTGAATGCCAGTGGTGTATTTGTTTATCGTTTAAATGATAGTGAGGATGGTTTTGATCTTAATAAAACATTTATTTCAAATTATTACAATTCAAGTGGAATGGCGATTGATTTGGACTCATATAAAAAACTTGTAAATCTAGGAGGTGGATTAGACCCCCATCTTGTTTGGGTCGCTACTGAAATCCTTGCATCTGGTAAGCCGATAGATGGAGAGGTTGAACTACATTACTATAGTGATTTGGTAGATTGGAACCAAACAACAGTTACACCAAGTGCTGGAGATGGCACACGATTTGGTGAGAGTGTTTCACTTTCAATCAAGGGGGATCAGTGGTATCTTGCTGTTGGTGCACCGGATGAAAATGTCACACATTACAATAGAATTACTGGTGACACTACAACCTATGAAGGGAAAGGTGCTGTCTACCTGTATCGTTTGGATGAGGGTATTGACCCATTGATTACAGCAAATAATGAGTATCGAATACACCAACATATACCGGACTATTTTCTAGTAAATTCAGGCATTGTAGAAAACTCTGCTTTTGGAACTGCTGTTGATCTTGAAAATAATGGTACAACTTATGATGATGTGCGTTTGATTGTTGGTGCAAAAAAAGAAAATATTGGACATAAAAGTAAAGGAAATATTGTTACTGCAAACGAAGGTGAAGCATGTGTATATAAAATGACGGCAGAACCACCATCTTGGGAATGGAGTCGTGTAGGGTATCCGTTGACAGGTTCAACAATTTCTTCTGTCAACGATGGCTTTGGTCTTCATGTTGCAGTAAATGGTAACTTGGCTGTAGTCTCTGCGCCCATGATAGATGGTGAGAAAGGTGCTGTTTTTGCCTATGATTATAATGGAACGTCATGGATACAACGGTCAGTACTACAGCCAGCCAATGCAGGTGGATTTGGTAATGATGTCGACATTGTGAATGGACAGGTTGTCAGTAGTAATCAAGATCATAAAGAGGTTTCTATTTTTGAGTATGAACCTAATCATTCTGTAGGTACAATCCCTGCCATAATCATGTACCTTCTTCATTAAAAAAACGATAGGATGCCAAACTCGTTCGATAGTTTAGAGTGGCATCCTCTCAAAGTATTTTGTCTATTTCCTGTTATTACTCCCCCAACGAATAAGCTGAATTTTTGATGCTGCAATTTCGTTCATAATCAAGGCAGATTTTTGAAGGACTCGCCGTAGCGAATTCGAAAAGTAATAAATCAAAGATACTGCTGTATCTTGATCAAAATACTGTACAGCAGCACCTCTCTCTGTGCTGCGGGTGCCTGTTTCATGGCAATTTCACTCTCAAGCAAGTGTTCAAAGATCTTCAGCAGTGCAGCAGATTTGACCCGCAGCGCAAGCTGTGCTTTCTGTTCCTCAATATGTTTGGGCAGTTTGTAGCCGAGTATGGCGGCAGAGTCCACATGTCCATGCAGTTTAATGTAGGCATGAAAGAGAAAGATCTGGTTGACAAAAAACTGTGTCGAGCGAAGCAAAGAAGCTTCATCTTCTCCTAGTTCAAGCAGTTTGGTAATGGTTGCCGTGATCGGTTTTTTGTGAAAGAGGTCAACAAGGAGCTGTTCTGTTGCAAGTGGTGCAGTGGAGTAGACGAGTCTGTCGATATCTTTGCTGGTGACTTTGGTGCCGAGTATGGCAAGTTTGTCAAGCTCCTGCATGCAGAGTGCCAGATTGTTATTGAGCAGCCGCATGAGGTGCTGGAGTGCAAAGTGGTCAATATCAAGACCGATCTGCTGGGCTTTTTGGGCAAGCAGAGGAATGCCGTCGCGTTCATTGGGTTCAAAAAAGCGTACCCATACCCCGCCTTTTTTTTCGCTGAAACTGCTTTGTAGGCTCTTGGCGTTGGCAGCGGTTCCTTCATAGCCGTAGAGAAAGTAGTTGTCACTGCTTTTGTTGGCAAGTGCAATGAGCTCATCAAGCTCCTTTTTGGGGATCTTCTTGTCATGCTTGACAATAAGCAGGTTCACACCCCCAAAGAGCGATGTCTGGGAGAGATAGCTCTTTGCCTGCTGAAAGTCCCACTCGTCAAAGTAGAGTGAGAGTACCTCCTCTTTGACCTGCAGTTTGTTTTTGTAAAAGGCTATGTAGTGGTCGGTCATGTATGCGTTGTCCCCAAAAAAGAGCACTGCTTTGGGGAGGGATTGTCTGAGGCGTTGGTCGAATTCTCGTTGATACATGTCAAAAATCTCCGATTTTTGAAGTGATGAGTGATGAGTGATGAGTGATGAGTTGTGGTATGCATTGCTTTGCAATGCTTTTATTGAGTATTATGTTCATAAGTCAGTGACCTCTTTGCTTAGTTTCTGTACTAACTCCGCCATAATCACCGCTTGGGGGATGTTCACCTCTGTAATCATCAGCCGTATCTTGTCAAAAAGCATCAGGTTGTCGCCTTTGAGATGGACTTCGACACC
>JALVGO010000189.1 GCA_027029065.1 Sulfurovum sp. | reverse complement strand
TATATTGGTGCGTGACTACGCACCCTACAATAAAAGCTTTTCAACAGAAAAGCATACCAAAATTCCTAATTCCTAATTCCTAATTTCCCATAGGAGAGCATCTTCTGCATCGATGTAAAGAGAAACACCGCCCCTATAAAGAGAAAGCTTGCTCCCCCCTGAAACAACAAGCTGTTGACAAACAGCAGCCCCATGCCGCCAAGCATCACACCCGAAGCACTCAGCCAGAACATCATACTTGCCGCCTCTTTGGGGTACATCTCATGCAGCATTGGAACCTTTTCTTTACCTACCAGCGGGGCAAAGCGTTCAAACCAGACCAGAAACGGTACAATCTTGTAGAGATGTCCGATGATCATAAACGCCACAAATCCTACCAGCAAAAACCATACAGACGCATGCAGCACACTCTCTTTTCCACTAAGGAAATAGATTATCCCCAAAAGAATAGAGAGAATAAATGTACCAAAGGCAAAAATCATCGATTTCGCCCAGATATCCAACTCTTTGCGTACAGTCAGTTTGGCGATAATATAGATCTGCCACAAATAGAAAAGTACCCCTGCCATATTGAGTGCATACCCAAGATACATCATGCTTTCCCATTTAAACAGTGCCCCGGCAAAGACAATGCCTACACCGGCAATGACCAGTTTGAATGCCCGGTGTATCGCTCTCTCTTCAAATCCGTGTGCCAGTGAGAACATAGGAATGAGGATCAGAGACAGTCCGATGATTGTCAACACCACATAGCCACCAACGACAGCATAGACATGGGCTTTGAGCATCAATCCTACATCGATCGCAAGGTTGCCGCTTAGCCCCAGCGCGATAGCAAAGCCGGTCAGGATGCCAAGCAGCAGATAACCGTTACTCCATTTGACTGTGTCGATCGTTAATGTAGAGATGGTAGTCTTTTTCAATGTCGCAATGTTCTCTACCGCAAAGATGATCATGGCTGTCAACACCAGCAATCCCCCATAGGGAAGCAGTGCCGGTACCATCCAGAAGCCGACAATCATCCCAACAGTGCCAATCAGCAGCAGCGGAAAAATAACATAATAGACATCAACCACAGCATGCCCACTCTCAAGCACTACGGGCACCAGCTGCGCCATGGCACCGAAGATCACCATCATCACAAACCCAAGCAGAAACAGATGCACCCATCCGGCAACATCGATCTGCGCATAGGCAAAGTCCGGCTTGAAAAAGAGCAGTGCCGCCATGGAGAGCAGGTAGAACACCACGCCTGCCCTGAAAAAGGGTGAGATCAGCTTCAGCGGCGGTGCAAAATCACTCGATACGGCTCTCACGCTGCTTATCCGTGACAGGAGGCATCATTGAGGTTTGCCTCTTCGCTTGCTCCTGCTTTGTAGGAGAAGATGAGCTTCACACGCCCATCCTCCATCTTTTCGGTTTCGATATCGTAGTTCTCCCCGATCTTGTCAAGCAGTCCCATCGGTTTTTTGTGGTTGATCATCACCAGTTTTTTATTCGGTGCATCGATCATCTTCAGCCCCGCCATGGCATTGACCATCGGCTCAGGCGGACCACACTTTGAAGTATCGAACTCATAATACTGGGTTTCTCCCATCTCATAGGCAAAAAA
Organism: Sulfurovum sp.; assembly: GCA_027029065.1. The sequence goes on along the minus strand of JALVGO010000189.1, from coordinate 1,964 downwards.
AGGCACAGTGGCACCAGGCACCTCTATGGGTTGACGGTTTAATTCAGACATATTATCTCCTATTTATAGTTTTTCCCATTGTATTGAGTTATGATTAAAATAATATTGACCTATGTCAATCTTTTGTAAAATTCTCTTCAAAATAGTTCTCTACCATTGTATCGAATTTCTCCATACGCGCTTTGCCTTTTGGCAGCTCCTGGCGAAGCTGTTTCATCTTTGCCAAAAATACTCCGACCCCCTCAGGGATCATACGCTCGAAGTGCTGCCGTATACGCTTGGCAAATGCAGGAGAGGCACCACCGGTAGAGAATGCCACCGTCAGGTCATCACGCTTGATGTAGGAGGGGAAGATAAAATCGCAGTAGTCGGTATTGTCCACCGAATTGACCCAGATACGCCTATTGCGGCTCTCTTCATAAATGGCTTTATGCAGATCAACCGTATCGGTTGCAACAATGACAATATCAAATCCGTCAATATCGCCTTGTTGGTAAGGACGCAGATAGTGTGTCAGGCAGTGGTCTTTGATGAGCCTATGGGTTGCTTCACCGATCTCTTTGCTTATAACGGTGATCTCTTTGGTAAAATCGACCAGCTTTTCCAGCTTTTCCGCAGCGATGTTCCCACCGCCGACCACCAATACTTTTAATTCTGCCAAATCGACAAACATTGGAAAATATGCCATGGATACCCCTTTTATGAATGCTACCAAAAGTCTATCATAATTGCTTTGACGTATATCAAGATAGACTGATATAAAATTGACTATAATCTTCTGACATTACAAAAAGTGAGACAAAATGCAAGACGAACTCCTCTACCAAATGCAACACGCTTTTCCATTAAGCCAACGCCCTTTCAAAGAGCTTGCCAAGACACTCGGCAGCAATGAAACCGAGGTAATAGACACGGTTCGCAGACTCAAAGAGGAAGGGATTATCCGACAGACTTCGGCAATTTTCGATACCAAAAGGCTGGGCTACACATCTTCACTTGTTGCCTTCAAAGTACCCGAAGAGAAGATAGAAGATGCTGCCGACATCATCAATGCACACCCCGGCGTAAGCCACAACTACCTGAGAAACCATGACTACAACATCTGGTTTACCATGGCAGTCGCTCCTGACAGCAGACTGGGACTGGAAAATACCATCGATATTCTCAAAGAAAGAAGCGGCGCAGACGATGCCATTATCCTGCCTACGCTGAAAATGTTCAAGATCAAGGTACAAATGGACACCACCGGCAAACGTGCCAAAAAAGAGAAGGTACACAAAGCTGCCCACAAAGAGATAGAGCTTACACCTGAGCACATCGATGTCATCAAGACCCTGCAAAAAGATATCGAGATCACCGAAGAGCCCTTTGCAGGCATGACCGAAGCACTCGGCATATCACATGAAAGACTTTTCCAGATTGCAGGTGAGCTCAAAGATGCAGGTGTCATGCGCCGCTTTGCCACCATTCTCAACCACCGCAAAGCAGGCTTTGGCGCCAATGCCATGAGCGTCTGGTCGGTTCCCGAAGAGAAAGGCGAGGAGATCGGCAGACAGCTTGCCGAGTTTTCGGCAGTAAGCCACTGCTACCTGCGTCCACGTTATGAAAACTGGCCCTACAATCTCTTTGCCATGGTACACGCCAAAACCCAAGAGGAGTGTGACACACTCATTGAGGAGATGGCACAGGAGACAGGACTCAAAGAATATGGAAAACTCTACTCTACAAGAGAGTTTAAAAAACAGCGTCTTGTCTATTTTGATGAGGCGTTTGGGGAATGGGAGGAAAGGGCTAAGGGCTAAGGGCTAAGGGCTAAGGGCTAAGGGCTAAGGGCTAAGGGCTAAGGGCTAAGGGCTAAGCATAATATTTACTTATGCTGTGTTAAACCTTAAACCTTAAACCTTAAACCTTAAACCTTAAACCTTAAACCTTAAACCTTAAACCTTAAACCTTAAACCTTAAAC
>JALVGO010000188.1 GCA_027029065.1 Sulfurovum sp. | reverse complement strand
TCGATGAGAATATCCCAGCACTTTTGTATGCCCTCAATCAAGCCTGCAACTACTCTTCAAATACTCCTGCAAGAGTGGAGAATTTTACTCTTGAAGAGGTTGGCAGCAACTACGTCAAGCTTACTTGGGAGTATGAGCCAAGTCCTCATATCTACTTTGAGATCTATCGCAATGAAAAGCACAAAGAGGCTTGTAAAGAGCCATCTCTCATAGCCACAACCGCCGATCTGAGCTATATAGACAAAGATAGAAAGAGCGGCAAGCTCTATTTTTACTATATTCGAGCAGTGGATTCTGTGACGAAACTCAAAGGCCCCTTCGCGCCGCAAGTAAAGGTAATGACACAGCTAGAAAGAGATGAGTTTTTTCGCAATATCTTCCCAAATCCACAAGATATTGGCTATGTGGCGCAAAAGTCCCAAAAAAATGCGGAGCATTTTGGCAAAAACTCTTTGTTTGTTGGGGTGAACAAGACGCTAGGTATTAGCTATGGAGTGATGAAGTTTAAACTAACCTCCATCCCGCCAAACGCTATTATCAAAGAGGCGCGCATAAGTCTCTATCCACTTAATCGCGTAAATGTAAAGATTGAAAAATATGGAGAGTGGAGTATTAGCTTCATTGAGGATGTAAAAAATCTTAGTAGCTTTGAAGAGATCCATAATGCAAAAGTGATCCAGACCCTTGGCCAAACCATACCATCCGAAAAGCTTACACAAGGGATCTGGAAGACTTGGGAGCTCAATGAGTATGAGAGGAAGCTCTTGCAAGAGTGTCTCAAAAAGCAGGAAGTCCTCTTTCGTATGCAAGGGCCTACAAAGCTGCCTCTTGGAGCCGATAGCCAGATGATGATGTTTGATCTTGGCTATGGGCCATTTGGCGGTGGGATCCACTATCGCCCACATCTTGACATCAAATACACCATCCCTCCAGTAGAAGCAGAAATTGCACCATTGCAGCTAAAAACCATCTCAAAAGATGAGATAGTTGTAGATAAGCTGCAATGTGGCTTTGATAAAGAGGGCAGAGTGGTGTATG
>JALVGO010000187.1 GCA_027029065.1 Sulfurovum sp. | reverse complement strand
GGGGTGATTTGAATCCCGAAGAGAGGATAATGGCAGTTCTCCCATTCTTCCACGGATATGGCATGAACGTAACCATGAATGCACCCATACTGGCGGGTATGCCCATAGTGATGCTCCCCAGATTCAGCGCCCGCGGTATGGCGAAGGCGATACACAGGTACAGACCCACGATAACCGCCGCAGTCCCCACCATACTGGTGGCCCTTTCCAATCTGAAGGATGTGGATAAGTACGATTTCAGCAGTCTGAAGGCTGTCTGGGTCGGGGCTGCTCCCCTGACGAAAGCGATTAAGGAGAACTTCGAAAAGAGGACGGGAGGCAGAGCCATAGAGGGATACGGTCTGACGGAGGCTGTCACCGCCATAATGGCAAACCCCTACAGGGGAAAACATAAGGTGGGAAGTATAGGATTGCCATTTCCCGATGTGGATGCGAAAATCGTTTCCATAGAGACGGGGGAGGACCTTCCTCCGGGAGAGCAGGGGGAGATAGTGCTGAAAACCCCAACTGTCATGAAGGGATACCATAACCTTCCGGAGGAGACGAAGAACACCCTGAGAGATGGGTGGCTATACACGGGAGACATCGGATACATGGATGAGGATGGATATTTCTACATTACGGACAGGAAGAAGGATTTGATAATCGTGGGCGGCTTCAATGTTTTTCCGAGGGAGATAGACGAATTGATTTACAAACATCCGAAGGTGAAGGAAGGGATAACCGTTGGAGTGCCGGATGATTATCTGGGAGAGAGGATAAAGGTCTTCATCGTTTTGAAGGAGGGGGAGACGGCAACGGAGGAGGAGTTCATCGAATACTTCAGGCAGCATCTGGTCAAATACAAGGTTCCCTCCGAAGTGGAATTCCGTAAGGAACTCCCCAAGAGCGCAATAGGAAAGATACTCAGGAGGGTTCTCAGGGAAGAGGAAATCAAAAAGAGGAAGCAGAAGAATGATTGATTTACCCGGAAGAAAAACAGTATGCGATAAATTCAGGGAGGGGGGAGGCAGGGTGGCTGCTGTCATGCCCATCCAT
>JALVGO010000186.1 GCA_027029065.1 Sulfurovum sp. | reverse complement strand
CAGGATTGGCTTCAAAGCCTGTTTTGGCAAGTATGCTTTTACCTAAAGAGTATTTTGTTTTACCGGAGAGGAACCCGTACCTTTTTTCTGCTTTCCCTTGGCACGCTTTTTGGGTACTTTTGGCTTGGTAATTCCCTGCACCAGAAACTGCACCGCTTCCGCACCTTTCTGCTGAAGAGAAACAAGCACATTGCCTTTTCCCCACACGACATTGAAGAGTATCAGATCTTCAGCCACGGTATCTGCTTCTGCACGTTCAGCAGAGCGTAGCGGCAAATGGAATCTGATCCCTTCAACCCTGACAAGGCGATGTTTCTCTTTCAGTACAACCCAGCATACTTTTGGTGAAGAGAGTCCATACAGACTATTGGTCGTCCGCTCTATGCAAAGTCTGTCAAAATCATTTTTCCGGATGGTAAGGTTTCCGTCCGATCCGGCAATATCGAGATAGAGTGTACGCATGGCACGGGACTGTTGTTCGCTTTTTGTCAGATGCTTATAGAGATGTCCGTTGGCATCCTGAAGAACATCGATACTGTTGTAAAGCACAGGAAGGATGATCCCCATAAGAGCAATGGCAATCAGTACTTCAATAAGCGTAAAGGCACTGCGATGCTGCATCAGCCGTCCATCAACCCTACACGGATCGCTTCTTCATAACTGGTCTCTCCCAAGAGCAGCATCTCTTTGAGTTTATCCGAGATAGTCTTCATACCCCGCTGCTTCATGACTTCACGGATCTGATGATCATTAAAACCGTCCTTCATCATTGTTTTGACCTCATCATCTATCAAAAAAATCTCGCCGATAGCCTGTCTTCCTTTATAGCCTGTAAAGTCACAATGCTTGCATCCTTGTGCACCAAAGTATGTTTTTTCAGAAGGCAGTCCAAGCTCTTCAGTCACAGCAGAGGGAAGACTCACCTTCTGCTTGCAGTGTACACAGAGCTTTCTTGCCAGCCTCTGTGCAAGTACACCAAGCAGGGTAGAGGAGATCAGAAAGTTCTCCACACCCATGTCCATAAGCCGGCTTAGGGAGG
>JALVGO010000185.1 GCA_027029065.1 Sulfurovum sp. | reverse complement strand
TGCTACTCTCATTGCACAATCTCTATTGAATAATCTTCAATAACTGTGTTGGCAAGCAGTTTTTCACACATCTGCTCTACCTCTTTATGAGCCTCCTCTTTGCTCAATCCATCTTTGAGAGTAAGGATGATTTGCTTGCCAACCCTTACATCTTCTACATCTTTAAAGCCAAGAGAGCCTAAAGCGTGTTTAACCGCTTTTCCTTGAGGATCTAATACCCCCTCTTTAAGATAGATATTAACAATTGCTTTCATTGCATAACCTTTTGGATTCTATTGAGCACCTCTTCATACGCCACTTTTACATCTCCAAGATCATGGCGGAAGAGATCTTTATCAAGTTTTGCTCCACTAGTTTTATCCCAAAACCTACAGCTATCTGGACTTATTTCATCAGCTAGGATGATATTGCCCTCACTATCTTTACCAAATTCTACCTTAAAATCTACAAGATTAAGATTTGCTTTATCAAAAAAGCTCTTTAATACCACATTTATCTCTCTACCCACTCTTTTTAGCTCCTCTAATTCACTCTCATTATCAACAAGTTCAAGTATCAAAGCGTGCTCATCATTGATGAGTGGATCGTGCAATGCATCATTTTTATAGTAAAATTCCACTAGTGCAAAAGGCAACTGGGTGCCATCAGGAATACCAAGCCTTCTTGTTAGTGATCCTGTAGCGATGTTTCTTACTACCACTTCAATCATAATCATATCTGCTTTTTTAATCACCATCTCATTATCGCTAATGCACTCTACAAAGTGCGTTTTGATTCCGTGATCTTCTAGGAGCTTGAAAAGATTTGCACTAATTTGGCAATTGAGTGCACCTTTACCTTGTGCTTGGCTTTTCTTTTGTGCATCAAAAGCTGTTAAATCATCTTTAAATTCAGCAATATAGAGATTTTCATCCTCTGTTTGCCAAATTTTTTTTGCTTTTCCTTCATAGAGTAGTTTTGTTTTTTTCACTTAGACTCCTTTGCAATAATCAAAGCTTTTAAAATATCAAAAGCCTCTTTGAGTTGTGCATCGTTATAGAG
>JALVGO010000184.1:34834-68722 GCA_027029065.1 Sulfurovum sp. | reverse complement strand
AGCATCTTGCGCAAATCAAAATGATAGGTTATAATTCTGACAAATCGGAGGTGGTGGCTGCATAGCCATCTGACACAAAATTTCAGGAGAAATTGTGGAGTGTCAGATTAAGTGTTGGTTAGTACAGGTTATTGATAAAATATTTTACCGTGACATTCCTTTTTTGGAGTTTCTGTTTTGATCCTTAGCTTTAGGATCTTGCTGCATCTCACTCTTAATCTTCTGCATCTGTGGATCTGCAAAGTTCACTTTTAGATCGTATTTTTGCGTTACCATGAGTACACGCTTTTTAAATTCGATATTGCCTTGAATATCCAAAGTATTACCATACTTGGCTACTGCCATTTTAAGAGCCTGTAGCATCGCTTCATCACTCTTTGACTCCAAAGAGAGTTTAAGATGATCTCCTTTGTCTGTTACTGTTGAGTTTTTACCAACTTCATAGACTGCATTACCTTGTTTGGTAATCTTGGATATGAAGCTTTTAAAGATAGAGTGTGATACTTTTTTCTTAGGGTGCATAAGTACCTTATCATCTGCTTTTATCTCTTGTTTCTGTTTTCGGAGTTCTTTTAAGGCTCCCTCATCTCCAGAGAGTGCCAATTCCATTAGGTACTCTTTGTAAGATGTTTGTTTGGTCCTGGAGAGGATCTCTGTACGCTTCTTGGAAAATGTCTCTTGAAGTGCTTTAAATTCTGCCTTACGCTGTGCATATACTTTTTTCCGTGCTTGTGCTTTGTGTCGTTTATTGATAAGAGGATCTGCATTGATTTTATTAATCCGTGCTTCATATTTCTCTTTGAGTTTTCCTCTAAGCGTTGTTCTGGCTAATTTTTCAAGTCTTAACTCTTCTTTTTTGGTGGATCTCTTCAGTGTAGATAGTTCCTGGTATCGTTTCCAATACTCGTTTACTGGTCTGCCAAACTTCTTTTTTGGAGTGGCAGTAATGTTAGAGGTCTTGAACTCTCCAAAGCGTTTCTCCAGTTTACCTTTGGATAAGTCTCTGTGAACATCAGAGGCTTTTACAAATAGCTTTCTGGTCTTGTCTGCAATGACAATACCGTTACCTCTAGGTTTTAGCTCCAGATTATGATCGGCTAATACCTGGTGTAAATCTTCCAGGGATGATTTAGGATCTCTGAGTACCTCTTTGATGTTGTCTAAGGCTTCCTCTTTTATCCAGGTTAAAAGGCTATCCACTCCAGAGTGGATCTCTTGGCTTTTGATTTTTTCTGGAATTGGAGAAGTGGCAGCATCTTTTTTAATGCCTTGTTTTTCAAGGATATAGTTTGGTATATGGTTAGTCTCTTTGACATTGCTATATTTTGCTTCAAGCTCTATAGCCTTTTCATTGAGTTTCCTCTTGCTTTGGCGTAAAGTATTGATTTTAAGCGTTTCTGGGTGGATAAGTGAGACGGCTATATGAACATGGAATTTATCTGTATTTCCATGAGCTACACTCAATCTATGATGATCTTCCAATCCAAGAGCTTTCATGTATTCATGTTCCATCTCTTGGAGGATCTCTTTTGACGGTGGTTTTTCTCCAGGATGAAAAGAAAAAACTACATGAAGCGTTTTAGAGCTTTTGGCTCTTTGATTGAGTGCCTGTGTATTTTCAATATACTTGATGTTACTCTCTATATCTGAAAAAGGGCAATTTGTAATATTGACATAATCATCTGCTATTTTGGCTCCATCTTGTTTTAGATCTCTGATATAGTTAGCCAAACCAGAGAACGAGCCAGAGCCTTTGGATGGTACTTGCTTAATTATCATTTTCACCCCTCAATATTGGATAGGGGAGGAGTGTATTTTGGTGACCAAAACGGTGACCATTTTTACACTTAAAATGACTTTTATTGATTTTTGAGAAAAGAAGAAAGCCCAAGAATGGGGCATATTTCGCCAATTTGACGCTAAAAGGAGTCCTCATAATAGACCCGTATCTGCATCATTTTCTCCTTTTATTCAATCAACTCATACTCTTTAGTTGCTATTGTAGCACTATAGACTTTTTATTTATGGTATGATAACTGTTATTATTACTCCCCCAACGAATAAGCTGAATTTTTGAGAGAGCGAGACGAGGCGATATGTACGTGAAAAAATCTGCAGGACTACCCGTAGGTAATTCAAAGTTTTTTTTGCGTGCAGATCGTTTCGTATCGCTCTCCCCGAAGGGTGCTGCACTTTCGTCCATACTCGGCGTTAGATTTTTTCGAATTCGCTACGGCGAGTCCTTCAAAAATCTGCCTTGATTATGAACGAAATTGCAGCATCAAAAATTCAGCTTATTCGTTGGGGGAGTAATAAAAGGGTGGTTGTATGTATAAAACGTTGTCCAAACGAACGAGAGAAAATGTCAAATATGCAATGGTAGCCATCTTTGGGCTTGGTATATGGTTCTTACCAATCCCTGAGGGGCTGAAGCCTGAGGCGTGGCATCTTTTTGCAGTATTTATTACTGCGATATTTGCGGTGGTGATCGATGCGATGCCTATCTTTACCTCTTCTATTTTGGCGCTGGCTGCTGTTGTACTTACCGGTACACTGAGCAGCCAGCAGGCTTATAGTGGTTTTTCACAGGGGTTCATACTTCTGATTGTGGTAGCATTTCTGATCGCAAAAGGAGTGATCAAGTCGGGGCTGGGAAAACGCATTGCATTTCTGATCATCAAACGTTTTGGCACATCGAGTCTGAAGCTTGGCTACTCCGTTGTTGCAGCAGATATGTTCATCGCACCTGCTTTTCCAAGCAATACAGCCCGTTCGGGTGTGCTCTTTCCTATTGTCAACGCACTTGCCGCAGACAGTGGGTCGAAGGTGACAGATGGGACAAGAAAAGAGCTTGGTGCCTATTTGATGATGACATCGATGGCGGGGATAACCCTCTCCTCAACACTCTGGCTGACTGCCATGGCGGCAAACCCCGCCGGTGCAAAGATGGCGGAGGAGTTTGGGGTACATATTAGCTACGGTTCATGGGCACTGGCAGCCTCAGTGCCTGTGATAGTGCTCTATTTTCTGGTACCATGGGTCATTTTCAAAATCTATCCTCCCAAAATCAAAGAGACACCCCAAGCACCCGCCATCGCACAGGCGGCACTGGAGAAGATGGGACCGGTGCACCGAAACGAATGGATCATGGGTGCAACCTTTATCGGGATGGTTCTCTTGTGGGTACTCTCTTCAAGTTGGGGGATGGACAAAACTGCGATCGCATTTCTGGGGCTTGGCATCTTGATGCTGACACACATTTTTACACTTGATGACTTGCGTGGAGAAGGGGATGCACTTGGTACACTGATTTGGTTTGCCATTCTCTACACCATGAGTAAATACCTGAATGAGTTTGGGTTCATGGGATGGATAGGAGAGCATATTGCTCAGAGTGTGGCAGGACTCTCATGGCCGGTGGTCTATGTTGCCCTGATTGCAGGGTATGTACTGATACACTACTTTTTTGTCTCACAGACAGCCCAAATGCTTGCACTTTTTTCTGTCTTTCTCGGTGTTGCGGTACACTCAGGTGTCCCTGCGGCACTTATGGCATATATGCTGCTCTTTGCGACGAACTTTAATGCCATCATCACCCCACAGGGGTCGTCGGCAAATGTTATCTATACCGGGAGCGGTTATATTGAAGCAGGTGAGGTTTACAAAGTAGGTGCCGTGGTAACACTGGTCAATACGGCAGTCTTTCTGACACTTGGAACGGCATGGATGTTGTGGCTATTTTAGCGAAGTAGCTATCTTGTGGATTGCCATACCGTAGTTGCTGCTGGCGTTGTAGGCAGTCAGTACCCTGAAGTTGGGTGCGCCAAGCCAGAGTTCATCATGGGTTGTGTTGTGCAGCTTGATAAGTGATGCTGTATTGTAGGGAAACGGTGCACGGGGTGTGATGCCGTTTTTACGCAGTGCGGCAAGTGTGTAGTGTGTTTTGAATCCGGTACGCAGTTGGTTGAAGCGTTTTTTTGGGTAGTGCGCGGCAACAGCCACGGTTTTGCCTCTTTGCCACCCTTTGTGGCGCATAAATCTGGCGATGGAGCCGATGCAGTCTTCGATATCCCAGATGCTTGCCCCGTCACCGTCAAAATCGAAACTGAATTTGCGTGCTATGGAGGGTACCTGCTGCACACAGCCCATCGCCCCTGCAAAAGAGCCCTGCAGACGGGTGATGTCATACTGCTTTTCCTTTGCAAAGAGAAAGAGGTGCTTGAGCTCATTTTTGAAAAAGCGCTGCATACGGTTTTTGTGAAAGGCGAGGGTGGCAAGGGCATCGAGTACACTGTAGTCACCGGTATAGCTGCCAAAGTGGCTCTCAACCCCTATGAAACCGACGATGTAGTCCATATCTACATCATATCTGCGTGCGGCTTTTTGCAGTGTTTTGTAGTGTGTGCGTTTGAAAGTATGTGCCTCTTTAAATGTTTCGGGATTGACCACATGCAGCTTGAAACGCTCCCAGCTTCCGACAGTAGAGTTCTTTTTAAATCTACCTGTATAGCGGGCGAGGGTGTCACGATCCAGTTTTGCATGGCGAAAGCCCCACTTCAAATAGTTCGTATCAAACCCGTATTTTGCGTGCATCATACCGATGAATCGTTGTACATTGGGTTTGGATAGGTAGTCATATTTTACAGGCGGACGGTCATTGTTGCCTGAGAGAAAGGTAGATAAAAGTATCAAAAAGATCAATAGCGGTTTGTTTGTCTTCATTATGGCTGAAGAAATATCTCTCATCTATTTTCTCCTAATACAAGCAGTGCATCACGGTAGATAGGCTCATCGATGAAGATGCCGTATGTCTCATCCATAAAACCGTTGATCCCTTTTGCCGCATGGGCTTCAAATGCGGCTTTGATATGCTGTGCACGTACTTTTTCCTCATCGCCAAGACCAAAGACTTCATTGGCAATGGCGACCTGTTTTGGTCCCATGCAGGCTTTGCTCTCAAAGCCCATCATCTTCTCCCGTTGGCACCATGCTCTGAAAGTTTCTGTGTCGTTGTACTCCTGAAACATAAAGCCGACAGGGTGGATACCGGCAGTTTGGGCATCGACAAGAAACTTCGATAGGATGTAGTCAATAGTTGGGTTGCCAAGCTGTACCAGCGACTGAGGCAGACCCAAAGAGGTAAGCAGGTCAAGAATACCGAGGTTGGCAGTGGTCAGTCGAGGGTCGATACGCAGTGTTGTAAGGCTCCTGAATGCCTCTTTGGTCTCCAGTGAAATATGCAGTTCTTTTTGCGCATCAAGCAGTGTCAGGGCACGGGCGATGTCATACTGGTTTTTGACCTTTGCAACACGTACGGCATCGAAAGCGAAGTCGTTTAAAAAGGCTATCTCCTCTTCGCCGCCTTCGCCTATGGGGTTGGTGCGCACGACAATGAAGCTTTGGCTTCGTTCCATGTGGGAGAGAAAGAGCGCGATATTTTCAAGTGCTTCACGTTTACGCTCTGGTGCGATGGCATCTTCAAGGTTGAGTGTGATCATGTCGGCATCGCTCTCATCCATACGGTTGAGGTGTTTGAGGTTGAGGGGATTGAGCATCATGTTGGAGCGTCTGCGTCTGTGAGAGCATGGTGCTTTGTGTTTGGTACCGAAGGTCTTTGGCATGGTATCAAGGTTTTCAAATATCATAGGAAATGATAACAAAACTTACCCAAATGTCGCCATCGAGTAAAACCTCCGTTGTTGTAGTAAATTGTCATTTTCAAATATTGGACTTATATCAAAAAGGTATAATGTTTTTTCAGAAAACATACCAGAAAACAGGGGATACAATGCGACTATTTCTTTTTTTTATTGCCGCTACACTGATAGCCGGAGCCAATATGCAGCTCTACCCAAAACGCAGCTGCGCACTCTACAACAATCTCAAACATACCTACAACCGGGACAATCTGCAGCTTGATATGTACCAAAGCTATGAGATGCTCAAGCACCACAAAGGACAGTATCTGCTCAAGGTGCCGGGTGCGACACCATCGCAGCGATGGGTCGATGATGACTGTTTGAGTCTCAGACCGCTGCAGGGTACACCGTTGTATAGCAAGCAAAACAGTAACAAAAAAGTGACCAAAACAGCGGAGCCTCAAAGCAAACTGCTACATCAAAAAGCAGTATCCAAGTCCAATCTACTGGCACTTAGTTGGCAGAACGCTTTTTGTGAAACGCACCGCTACAGAAAAGAGTGCAAACGCTCGCAGCATCTTTTTGGCACTCAAAGCAACTTTACCCTGCACGGGCTCTGGCCGCAGCCTAAAAACAGGGTCTATTGCGGGGTTGACCGCCGCTTTGTAGTGGCAGACCGTCACAAGCAGTGGCACAAGCTGCCTGAGCCCAAACTGAGTTCAAAGACCAGAACGGCGTTGGCAGAGGTGATGCCGGGTGTGTCCGGCAACCTGCACCGTCATGAGTGGATCAAGCACGGTACCTGCTACGGTACGGATGCGCAGCACTACTTTCAGGATGCTGTATCACTTGCCAAAACGGTACGGCAGAGTGCAGTTGCCGACTTTTTCAGAAAAAATGAAGGCAAGCGTATCGGCATCGAACGTGTCCGCACTCTTTTTGACCGGACATTTGGCAGCGGCAGCGGCAAACGGGTAGAGATGCGCTGCAAAGGCGGGTTGATTACCGAGCTTTGGCTGCATCTTGGCAGTGACGGCAGCAATCTCTCCAAAGCGCTGCTTGCAGGCACTCCGGTACACAGCCGATGCCGCTACGGCATTGTAGACAAGGCAGGTTATGGCCGATAAGCACGATGTGCTTGAAGCACTCAAACACACCAATGTCTTTCTTACCGGCGGTGCGGGAACGGGGAAGAGCTACATCACCAACGAGGTCATTGCCGACTACCGAAAGCGCGGCAAGCAGGTTGTAGCACTCGGTTCGACAGGGGTGAGTGCGGTCAACATCGGCGGCTTTACCGTACACAGCTTTTTTGTCTTTGGCATCGCATCGAACTTCGAGGAGCTCTCGGCACACGACAAATATGCCAAAAAACGTTTGAGCGATCTGAAAAAGGTGCTCAAAGCCACCGACCTTATCATCATCGACGAGATCTCTATGGTCAGTGCCGATCTGCTCGATATGATCGCCTACAGGCTCAACGCCTATGGCTATCTTGGGAAGGTGCTCTTTGTTGGTGACTTTTTTCAGCTTCCTCCGGTACAAAAACAGGGAGGAGGCGGTGATATTTTCGGTCAGAAGCTCTACGCGTTCGAGTCGATGGCGTGGGAGCGGTTTGAACTGGAGGTTATTGAGCTGACCGAAATGAAGCGGACGCAGGATGCCGAATTTACACACATTCTCTCCAAAGTACGCCGTGGCGTATGTGACGATGAAGTACTGGCATACATGCACCGTTTGTGGAACAATGAGAAGCTCGAACAGGACCCTACCTATCTTTTCGGACGCAATGTGGAGGTGGAGCAGACCAACCGGGCACGCCTCAATGCGCTTGATACCGAAGAGACAATTTTGTTTGCCAATGTGGAGACCTTTGGCAATGTGCATGAAAAGAAGCTGGCAGGGTGGAAAAAACTGCTGCCGGTACAGGAGCAGCTGACACTCAAGGTGGGTGTGCCCGTGCTTTTTACCGTGAACAAGTGGGGCAGGTTTGTCAACGGAGAGCGGGGTGTGCTGCATGCCATTGAGGAGGATCACCTCATCGTTGAGAAAGAGGATGAATTTGTCCGTGTCGAGCGGCACGATTTTGACCTGCTCGATATGGTGGTCAAAGACAACGGGGAGATAGAGCAGGTGAGTGTCGCAACCCTCTCACAGTTTCCGCTCAAACTCGCCTACGCGGTGACCATCCACAAAAGCCAGGGGATGAGCATCGACAACTTGGTCTGCAATGTGGACAACATCTTCGCCCCAAGCCAGTTCTATGTCGCCATCTCACGTGCCATTGACCCCAAACGGCTCAAGATTGACTTTGCCAGAGGCGACCTGACACGCTATCTGCAGCGTGTGATCCATGTCGATGAGCGGGTAGTGGCGTATTATGAAACGCTGGTTTCCGATTAGATCATAACGGTAAAGCAGGCACCACCGTCTTTATTTTCATGAAGCAGTTTGCCTCCACAGTTCTTTTCGATAATGATCTTGCTCATATAGAGCCCAAGACCAGTGCCGTCTTTCTGCATTTTTGTTGAAAAGTAAGGGTCGTATATTCTGTCGATGATTGCATCGTCGATCCCGCCGGCATTGTCGCATATGCGGATGGTTCTGCCATCGATCAAAATGCTGATACGTGGATTTTCAATATGATTGTCAATCAGTGCATCTTCGGCATTTTTGACAAGGTTGAGGATCACCTGCATCAGTTCATTTTCGAAACTTTCAAAGCCGATGACCTTTTTTACTTCTACCTGAAGATCGATATGTTTGTTTATCAGAGAACTTTCAATGATATTGATAACACGCTGTGTAATCTTTTTGAAATCGGTATAAACCTTTGTTTTGTTGGGTTTGAAAAAGTTTCTGAAATCCTCGATGGTAGCAGTGAGGTGCTGTGTAAACTCTGTGATCTTCTTTGAGAGTGAGGCGATGGCTTCTCTGTCACATTCGGGCTGTCGTGTTTTCAGGTAGATCGTACCGCTGGTAGAACTGATGGCGGCAAGCGGCTGTCTCCACTGATGGGCGATCATACTCAGCATCTCTCCCATTTGTGCAAGCCTGCTCTGCTGTGCCATCATCGCCTCAGTTTCCATACGTTTGCGTCTCTCTTCATCAAATTGTTGTGCCAGTTTTTCCTGTTCTGTGATGTCTATTCTTGTAGAGATATAGCTTGTAATATTGCCTTTCTGATCAAAAAAAGGTTCTATATGGGCATAAACCCAGTAGTAGCCTCCATCTTTGGTACGGTTTTTGACTTTTCCGCTCCAGCTTTTACCCTTTTTCAATTTTGACCACATTTCTTTAAATACCTCTCTTGGGGTTTCCGGATGACGAACGATATTGTGTGGTTTTCCGATCAGCTCTTCACGTGTATATCCGGAAATGTCACAGAATGCCTGACTGACATCGATAATATTCCCTTTGCGGTCGGTCATGGAACTGATAATATATTTTTGGCTGATAAGGTGTTTGAGTTTCTCCTCTTTGATCATGGTTGCAAAGATATAGACAGCCCCTACCACAACAACCAGAGTCAAAAAGGTTAGAAAAAGTACCAGTGTGAACTTTTTCTGCGCCTGATTGTAAAGTGCAACGATGGATGTCTTTAGCCCTGTTTGTGTTTGAAATCCGATTTCATTGATACGGTTGATCATTTTGGTCATGATCTGAAACCATTCCTGAGGAGTTATATGAAGACTTTTGTTGTATTGGAATATCTCTTCCTCGATAGTATGTATTTTTTCTACATCAGAAGAGTGCATCAGTTGCATGTAGCTATTGGCAACGGTCTTGTCGGCATATTGCAAAAAGAGATGTTCATGCTCTTTGGCAACGGCTATATTTTGGGCAAAATGTTTCAAAATAACAGGAGAAGGATTTGCTTCTCCAACAATCAGTAAACCGTTTGCCCGCTCTTTTCCACGGTACTCTGCCATATAAAGCAGATTGGTATAGGCGAGTATTTCTTTTGTGATATCGGGTTGGTAAAAGTCGTTGGACATAAGGGTAATACCATGGAGCATTTCCCGGTTTATCTGACTGTAGCGTTTAAAAATATTTTCTGTAACAGCAGTGTGCTCATCAACATTTTTGCGTATGGTGTCAAGGGATGCTGCCTTGGCAATAATAGTTGCAAGTGTTTTTGTGTAGGTTGCCGGATGTGAACGGATATAGGAGGTAATCTTTTTATAGCTTCTATCTGTATGCTCACGCTGCTGCATGAGTTTTTCCTTAAATTTGCCACTGTTTATGTATCCGGTGGTCAGTCCCCGTTCTTTTTGTATGTTGTGTACCAGAGCGGCGATTTTGACCATAAAAAAGGTTTCTCTCTTCAGACGGTTGTAGTAAGAGACCTTTTCGTAGCTCTCATAGATAGTCATAGTACTGAAAAAGATAATAATAGAAAGAATTGCCAAAGGGACATAGAGTTTGGTACGTAGCGATAGCTTGTGTGTCATGGCTTGGTACTTTGTATGAGCATTGAGATAGTGTATGATTATATCGTTTTTACATAAAAGTTATCTATTTTATTATGACTCAATAAGGAAACAGGATGTGATGGCTATTGTGTCACAACACGGATACTGCCTGCCTGTGAGATATGCAAATGTCTGTTTTTAATCAGCACAAGATCACCGTCAAGTTCGAGCATGTTGTAGTCGTTGTCCAGATCGATCGTCAGGGATGGGGGTACCTCTCCGTAAAAACTGCCGATTTTTTTGATGAAACGCAGAGGGGTGAAGATGAAAAAACGTGTGCTGCTGGCAAGCATGAACGGTGTCATCACAAGGTGTACGGGAAGCAGGAAGAGTGCGGCAAGCAGATATTTGGCTATGCCGTGTCTGAGCCATCCAAACCGTAGGGTTTCAGAGAGGAAGATGTGCTGCAGATCTCCCATATTGCCTGCAGAGAAGAGAAAAAGTGCTTCGTTGAGTCTGAAAATATGGTGTTTTTCCGTTTTGGGTATCTCGCCGTTTGCCAGCCTGTTAAGTACCTGACCGATCTTTGGGGCACGGTGTATCTTGGCGACAACATTGAAAGAGCCTGTCGGGTTGAGAATGAATACCGGCTGTCGGCTCAGGCTGTGCAGCTGGGAGAGTACACGCCGTATGGTGCCGTCACCGCCGTTGATGATCACATAATCGTACTGTTCAATATCGTGATGCTCTGGGAGGGAGCTGCTCTCTATAGAGTCAATATCAAGTCCGGTATGGGTAATCTGCTTTCCGATCGATAAGATACGCATCTGTGTCCTTGCATAGTATTATCTATAATTTTCAAAAAAAGAATGGATTATTATATCCAATAAATGTCATTAATACTATATGATAGTAGTTTTCTAAGCAAAATATAACTATACTTTCTTTATTGACCGACAGTCAGTCAAAAGGGGAAATATGCCTATTATCATAGACAAAGCGCAGAAGAAAAAGGATATTGCACTTGCATGCAAGTCGATTATTCTGGAAAAAGGGATCAGTGATCTGACCATCTCAACCATCGCCAAAGAGGCGGGCATCGGGAAAGGAACATTCTACGAATACTTCCACAGTAAAGAGGAGATGCTCTTTGAACTGGTCAACATACTCATGCACCGCTACAATGTATCGCAGGAGGCAAAACTGTCTGAGTGTCTTACCACACAGGAGAAACTCAAATGTTTTGCGAGTTTTTTTTATGACAGTGAGACGGAGGATCTTCGGCAGCTTTACAAAATGTTTGTCGGTATATCGCTGCTCTCTTCCCATGAGGAGATGATCGCATTTCAGACAGAGTGTTTTGACTACTATTATCACTGGTTTGAACGCCTTATTGATGAAGGGGTAGCGCGGGGGGAGACGGTGCCTCAGACACGTCAGATGGCAAAGGGGCTTTTTGCCATGGCGAAGGGGATGTTTATTTCCTCCGAGACCACCAACAGCATAGATAACATCAAAGAAGAGATAGAACGCTATGTCGATACCCTCTTTGAATTCGTAAAACAGAAGGAAGTATAAATGCATTTGAATTCTCTGAAAAACCCCTTTTAAATTTTCCGAATTTAAATTTCGCTTTGGACTGTGGTTTGAAAACGGCGGTTTCCAAAGGGCATGGGTCAAATATGATATTGCCGATGCGATCAACACCGAAGTGGGATTTGTAGACTACTTCGAAGGCACGCCACTCTTTGACGAAGTGAAAGATGAAGTGCTTGTGTTTATGGATATCTCCTATAATTTTTAGGAGGGAATTTCAAGGGTATACCCCCTTGTTGAGAGGGTTTTGATAAATTTATGCTTCAGTTTTTCCCGTAAACGTCTGACCAGTGTGCGTACGGTATTGGCACTGGTTTCTTTGTCTGGCCAGATTTCATTTTCTATGGTGTAAAGATCGACGGTACTGTTTCTGTGATGCAGGAGCAGTTTGAAAAGCAGGTTCTCTTTTTTGGTTAAGTGCAGCGGTTGGTTATAGAAGTAGATGGTTTCTGTATCAAAATGATAGGTGAACTCCTCATCCATTGAAAGTATTTTTTCATCCATAGGCTTTTCTACAGGTGCTTTATCGGCAATCTTGTGCTCTGCGATCTTGACAAATGCTTTGAGCTCTTCTCTGTTGAACGGTTTGGAGAGATAGGCAACCGGATCGACAGCGACGGCTCTGTCGATGTTGTAGTCTTCCATATGGGCTGTCAGGAAAATGACAGAGACATCAGGGAAGTGCTGTTTGATAACAGCAGCGGTTTCAATACCGTCCATCTCTCCTTTAAGACAGATATCCATCATGACAAGCTCTATTTCTTTTGTTTTTGCAGCATGGATCGCATCTTTTCCGTTGGAACAGATATCAATCACATTGTGCCCGAGTTTGATGAGATAACTCTCTATTTCGAGCGCAACGATACTCTCATCTTCAACGATCAAAATGTTCATTTTTTTCATATGCTGAACCTTATAATGTATTTTGTATGTGGAAAAGCCTGTATCTCCAGTGTCCCCTCAAGCTGATCTTTCACCAGTGTCTGCAGCAGTCTCATGCCGAGTCCTGAAGCTTCTTCTGCCGGTATGTATCCCTTTCCGCTGTCCTCTACACAGAGTGTATAGCGGTTCTCTTTCTGAAAGAGTGAAACGGTAATAGTGCCATCTTCATGCTCAAATGCATACTTGAATGCATTGGTCAAAAGCTCATTGATGATCAGACCGGTATAGACCGCCTGTTTGAGAGGCAGATATGCCTGAATATTGGTATGTATTGTAATATTATGCTGTTTGAAGTCATATGCTTCAGCTATGTCGCTTACCAATACATCCACATATTCATCCATCTCTATCTGTTCAAGATCATCTGTACCAAGCAGCATCGTATAGGTTTTTGCTATGGCACTGATGCGATACTCAAGATCGGTCAGTTTTTCATGCAGCAGGGCATTGTGTGTCTCATCATTTTGCAGACGGATCATGGAGAGGATGATCTGAAGATTGTTTTTAACTCTGTGGTGGATCTCCTGCAGCAGCAGCTCTTTTGTCTGAAGTGCCTGATTGAGCTCTTTGGTTTTCTTTTCTACCTCTTTCTGGATGATAGCGGTTCTGTTCCTGGTCTCAGAGAGTATCCATGCATCGGCAAGCTCCTTCTCTTTCTGGAGAATAATATAGCGGTCTGCAAATGCCAAAGAGAGGATCAGTGCTTCCAGGGCGGTACCGTACATGAGTATATTCTGAAAGTGCTGCATGACAGAAATGAGTCCCAGTGCATCGAGTATAATAAGTGCATAGGAGAGAAATACAATACTGAAACCGACAATAAAAAGACGTGCCGGGCGTACCCCTCGCTTGTATGCAATCACACCGGCACTTAAATTGAAAACAATAAACACAGCTCCTGTCAGGATTATAGCATCAAGGTTAAAAAAATGGGGGGTACTGAAGAGTACTGTTTCGATGATAGATGCTACTATGAAGAGCCGGTATCCTTTATAGAGAGGATCGGACTTGTCTATCTTGAGAAAATGCAGGGCAAAAAGAGATGCTGTAATGATAAGCAGGGTGACCTTAAGTACCGGAATATGTATATCTACCATAATAAAAGGTAAAGGAAAGTAAAGCTGCGTTAGACCGAGATAGGTGATCTGCTGGTAGATCAGTGCGAACAGGTAAAGGCTGTAGTAGAAATAACTTTTGTCTTTGATATAGAGAAAGATCAGAAGGCTGTAGAGAGCCAGTGCGAGTACAAAACCGATAAGAAAGATATTTTCCATCTGCTGAAGATGGTCTTCTTGAATATAGCTTTGCCGGTCATGCAGTATCAGCCGGAAGTCAACAGGGGTAAAGGTCGAGTGTATGTTCATATAGTAATGTGTTGAGGTATGCGGCGGCAAAGAGATTGTGAAGTAGGGGAAAAGTGTATGGTGTGCATGGGTGATATGATTTATGCCTCGCAGTTTCGGCGTACTGATAGTAGTTTGGCGGTACAGGGCAATATCTTCAAGCAAAGAAGAGGTGACAATAAGTATTTTTTCAATCTTAGAGGAGCTGTTGTTCTCAAGCGTGAAACGCACCCAGATATCTTTTTGTGAAATGCCGATATTGATGCAGTTGTCATTGTGGGAGCAAAACGGAAGCTTTGGAACTGTATCCGGTGCGATAGTATTTTTGGAAAGATAAACTTCGCTTTTTTCAAGCAGTGAAAGAGGCATGGGTGTTTTTGTATCGATCTCTACGGCATTCAGAGATATCAGTATAGAGGAGAGAAGTGCAAGAAAGTAGATCATTTTTCTGATATCTGTCATAGAAAGATTGTACCCAATTTTGTCTAAATCATCTGTGGTTCATACTGTGGTACAAATATGTTACAATGCGCTACTTTTTGCATAAAGGCTGTTTTGATGAAATTTTACCGCATCTATATCGAGATTACCAATGTATGCGGACTTGCGTGCAGCTTCTGCCCGACCAAAACCATACCGCCTACTGTGATGACCCAGGTCTTTTTCGAGTCTGTCATTGCCCAGGCAAAACCATATACCAAAGAGATCGCCTGCCATGTGATGGGAGACCCTCTGACACATCCGCAACTAAATACATATCTGGGGATCATTTACCGTCATGGGTTAAGAGCGGTATTGACCACGAGTGGTTATTTTTTGAAAAAGCAGACCCATGAGACACTCTTTCATCCTGCGGTAAAACAGATCAATATCTCTCTGAACAGTTACAACAGGAACGATTCGGCAATCTCTCTTGAACAGTATATGGCACCGGTACTGGCACTGTGCCGCACAAAAGCAGAGAAAGGCTACGAAGGGTTTATCAACCTGCGTTTGTGGAACCTGGATGAAGCAATGAGCGAACGAAGCTTCAATGAGGCTCTCTTCTCGCTGCTCTCGGCACACTTCTCTCTGCCGCTCAGCCTTGATGAAGTGTATGAAACACGTCCCCGATCCATCCGTCTTGCACCCAAAGTGCTGCTGCATTTTGATAGCTACTTTGACTGGCCGTCACTGAACAACCCAGATTATGGTGACGGAACCTGTCTTGGGTTGCAGTCACACATTGGCATACTCGCTGACGGGAGGGTAGTGCCATGCTGTCTTGACGGAGAAGGGGTCATTACACTTGGCAATCTGCACGAAGCGTCACTGCAGGAGATACTCTCATCACAAAGAGCGCTTGAGATGGTAAAAGGGTTTAAAGAGGGTAAAGCAGTAGAGGAACTGTGTAGAAAATGCAGCTACAAAAAACGTTTTGAAGAGAGAGACTCTCTTCAGGTGTAAAGGGCTACTGTGGAATGATACGGGTAAACTTGGTGCCTTCCAGACTGATATTTGCCATCAGCCCCTTGTTGTCGAAAACGAATGCGTAGATCGGTTTTTCGAAGCTGATGGAGCTTATGTCGATACCCTGACCCCATTTTGCCACAGCGATAGAACCGTCAACACCTGCTTCCCAACCATTGCTGCGCATAAACTGGTCGAGTGCGAACTGGTCAGCAAATGCAAAAATATAAGAGGTCTTCTGTGCCCCAATCTGAAGACCGACAGAGGCTGATGCGATGTTGTAGTATGCAACACTTTTGCCGTTGACGCGCAATACACCTTCTCCATATTCACCGCCGACCACAAATCCACCTTTGTACACGGTGGGGAAAACAAGGTAGCCTTTGACCTTTTTGAGGAAAACATCACCGCCTTTGACCAGTTTTTTGAATTTTTCGATGGCAACATCGGCTTTGGCATCGATCACTTTTGCCGCTTCTGCCTGAGCGGCACTGCTGAAGAGTAGGGTAAGTGCGGCTATAACAGCCAGAGAGCTTTTTCTAAGCATCATATTATATTCCTTAATATCATTTTATTGTCAAAGTATTATATCAGAGAAATATGAATGAATTGTGTATTTTGGATGGGTGAAAAAAACATTTCCATATTTTGGTATAATTTTGCAAAAAGAAGTTTCCACAGAAGGACAGGTCAATGCAGAAGATGACACTTAAACAGTATGCGACAAAACAGAAAATGAGTCTCTTTAATGTTGTGAAGATGGTCAAGTCGGGAGCACTGAAAAGTGAAACCGTTGAGGAGAATGGCAAAGAGGTTACCTATGTACTTGTCGATCTGTCAGAAACTGCCGGTATGGAGAGCAGCAAAGATAGAGCCAAAACAACTGAAACGACCGAGGAGAGGATAACCCGTCTTGAAGATGAAGTTGCTATGCTCAGAGGAGAGCTTGATGCTCTGAAAATCAGTATGGGGCTTAAAGCGTAACAGGAAATACCGGTATGAAAATCGCTTATATCACTGATCCGGTCTATCTCAAGCATAATACGGGTCCCTTGCACTCGGAGTCAAAAGAACGTCTTGTTGCCATTGAACGTGCAGTTGCACCGCTTAAAGAGAAGATGCTCACACCCTCAGCTGTAACAGTGTCAGAAGAGATGCTGCTGCGTGTCCATCTCTGTACCCAGATAGAAGAGGTGATGGAGTGCAGTCGTGTGGGAGCATCTATCGATTCTGATACCCATTGCTCTTTTGATTCGTTTCATGTTGCAAAACGGGCAGTAGGAGCGGGAATCACTGCTATTGACGGCATTGCTGCAGGGCAGTTTGAACGGGCGTTTTGTGCCGTACGCCCTCCCGGACATCATGCCACGCCTGTCAAGGCGATGGGATTCTGTCTGTTTAACAACATTGCCATAGCTGCCAAATATGCACAGAGCAAAGGCTTTAGAAAGGTGATGATTATTGACTTTGATGTCCATCACGGAAACGGAACGCAGGATACCTTCTGGGATGATGATACTGTTTTTTACTTCTCTACACATCAGGCGTTTGCCTACCCCGGTACAGGGATGGAAGATGAGATAGGTGAGGGAAGAGGCAAAGGGTTTACGCGTAACTTTCTGCTTATGCCAGACAGTGGAGACAATGAGATACTTGACATCTACAGAAATGACCTACCTTCGTATGTGGCAACGTTCAACCCCGATATCATCCTTGTATCTGCTGGGTATGATCTGCATGAGAGTGATCCGCTTGCCCAGCTGCATGTAACGACAGAGGGTATCCGCAGTATGGTACGTGCCATTCTCGATGTTGCCGATGTTCCGTATGTCTTTTTCCTTGAAGGGGGATACGATGTGGATGCTTTGGGACAGAATGTACGGGTAACGCTTGAAGAGATGATGATTGGCTAAAAAAGAGATACATATTAGTTATCTGCCCACTCAATACCGATATTTTACACCATCCTCAAGAGAGAATGGCTAGGAGAGCTTAAATTTTAGAAAGAATGAACAGCTCCATATCTGCAACGACCTCTTCGAGTGTACGCTCACCGTCAATGACTTTTAGCAGACCCTTTTCTTCATAGAATTTCTGGATAGCCGGCAGCGGATCGGTGTAGATCTTCATACGGCTTTCAAAGACCTCTTCGTTGTCATCACTGCGCTCTTCACCCGGTGCCGCTTCCGCACGACGACCTAAAATGCGCTCTCTTGCTACCGCTTCACTGACACGTACCTCAATGACAGAGGCAAGGTCGATGTTCTCTTCTTTGGAGACGATCTCATCAAATGCCCTCATCTGCTCTTCGCTTCTTGGGTATCCGTCTATGAGGATGTTGTCAACAGGTGCATTGTTGATAGCAGAGACAATAGTATCGACAATGATGTTGAGTGGTACAAGGGCACCTTTTGAGATGTAGCTGTCGATCTCTTTGCCAAGTGCTGAACCGCTTGCTACCTCTTCGCGAAGCATATCTCCTGTAGAGTAGTGGACGATCTTGTCACTGTGCTTTTCAGCGATGATGCTCGCGTCGGTTGTCTTTCCAGAGCCCGGTGCTCCGATGATGAGGAAGAGTTTTTTCATAGGGTTTCCTTTATTTTGATTTAATCTTTTTATACTGTTTTAGCGTTTCTCTTCGTTTCTTTTTTTCTTTGTACACGTGACAAAGAAAAAAGAGAAACGAAGCAAAGAAAAAAGAAAACACGATAATGCGTGATCTTATTCTATTTTTCCTTCAGAGATGGAACGCATACTATTTTTTAGGTTTTGTTATTCAGGAGTTGGAAATAAGACTTAGATGTTTTTTAAATGTACCTAAATAGATGGACAGAAAGTACATACTTGAAATTCCTAATTCCTAATTCCTAATTCCTAATTTTCACGCTGTCGGTGTCTGACGGATACGCAGACTCAGCTCTTTAAGCTGCTCGTTGTCTACAGGACTCGGTGCCTGGGTGAGCAGACACTGTGCACGCTGGGTTTTCGGGAAGGCGATGACATCTCTGATGCTTTCTGTACCGGTCATGAGCATGATAAGTCTGTCAAGACCAAGGGCAAACCCACCGTGTGGCGGTGCACCGAACTTGAGTGCGTCAAGCAGGAAGCCGAACTTCTCCTGCGCCTCTTCTTCGCTGATACCAAGGAGTTTGAAGATCTCTGCTTGCATCTCCTCTTTATGGATACGGATGGAACCACCGCCAAGCTCTGTACCGTTGAGGACGATGTCATAAGCGATCGATTCGATCTCTTCGATGTCGTCGAAGTCAAGAGACTTTGGCTGGGTGAAGGGGTGGTGGAGTGCTTTGACACGTCCGTCTTCTACTTCAAACATCGGGAAGTCCACAACCCACAGGAACTCAAAGAGATCTTCCGGGATGATCTCCATGATCTCTGCAAGGTAGAGGCGGAAACGACCCATGTAGTCAAGTACCACTTTTTTCTCACCGGCACCGAAGAAGACCACATCGCCTACTTCAAGTTCGCAGCGCTCAACGATCGCTTTGAGGTCTTCCTCTGTGAAGAATTTTGTCAGTGGCCCTTTAAGACCGTCCTCTTTCATCTGGAAGTAGCCAAGCCCCTGTGCACCAAATTTTCTGACGTAATCTTCAAAGCCTTTCATCTGACGTTTGGAGAAGATGTTGTCACCGTTTGGCACTTTCAGCGCTTTGATACGGTTGCGCTTTGGTGCTTTGGCGATGTTGGAGAAGATCTCGTTGTCACAGCGCTCAAAAATGTCGATGACATCGACCATCGCCATATCAAAGCGCAGGTCGGGTTTGTCCGAACCGTACTTCTCCATTGCTTCGTGGTAGGTCATACGCTTGAAGGTTTTGGGGATCTCAAATCCGCACTGTGTGAAGATATCGTTGATGAGCTTTTCTGCAACGGCGATGACATCATCTTCGGTGCAGAAGCTCATCTCGACATCTATCTGCGTAAACTCCGGCTGTCTGTCCGCACGCAGGTCTTCGTCACGGAAACACTTGGCGATCTGGAAATAGCGATCAAAGCCTGAGACCATCAGAAGCTGTTTAAAGAGCTGCGGAGACTGCGGTAGTGCGTAGAACTCACCTGGGTGTACACGGCTTGGTACAAGGTAGTCACGTGCACCTTCAGGGGTGGATTTGGTCAGTACCGGAGTTTCAACTTCAAGGAAACCAAGCTCATCAAGACTGTTACGCGCCGCAATGGTGGCTTTGGAGCGCAGCTTGAAGATGTTGTAGGACTTTTGGCTTCGCAGTTCGAGGTAGCGGTACTTCAGACGGATCTCTTCGTTAACCTTCTCATCGCCCAGATCAAAAGGCATCGGCTTTGAGCGGTTCTCGATAACAAGGTTGTCGACAACGATCTCGACCTTACCTGTCTTGAGGTTGGGGTTTTCGAGCCCTTCACCTCTGGCTCTGACTTTACCCGTTGCAATGAGGACGAACTGGTCGCGTACCTCTTCGGCTTTTTTATGGGCATCTACATTGTCGGCAGGATCACAGACAAGCTGGACAACCTCGTCTTTGTCACGCAGGTCGATGAAGATCACCCCTCCGTGGTCTCTACGGCTGGCAACCCAACCGGCTACGGTGACCTCTTCACCGATATGGTTTTCGTTAATGTCGGCACAATAGTGTGTTCTCACGTGCAATCCTCGTAGTTAAATAAGTTTCGCGATTATATCCAAAAGTTGTTTAGGATTCTCCAAAGTCTGTTTTTGGAGGTGCAGTAGGAAAAAAGTTGACAATTTGACATTTTTTCAACCGGCAAAAGCAACATTATGTTACGCTTATATATCAAAAAAACGGAGTGGTATATTGAAACAGTTGCTGCAGGCAAAAAGAGCCGGATTTGTCCTCAAACCCGATGTTCCCGAGATCAAACCGCTTTTTGAGCGTATCAGAAAGCAGTTTGAGCAAAAAGGGATGGAGGTGATGATAGGGGAGAAGTCCGCACGTATGATCGGTGTGGAGGGAACCCCCTTTGAGAGCATGTGTGAAGCGGCAGATTTTCTTGTATCGTTAGGCGGAGACGGTACGCTGTTGTCGCTGGTGCGCCGAAGTTACGGATTCCACAAGCCGGTTGTCGGTATCAACGCGGGAAATCTCGGTTTTCTTGCCGACATTACCATAGAGGATGTCGATACGTTTTTGGATCGTCTGCTTGTTGGGGAGTACCGCATTGACGACCGTATGATGATCGAGGGGTATATTCGCAAAAAAAGTGGTACGAAGATCAGCTTTATCGCCTTTAACGATGTTGTCATCACCTCTCCCGAACCCTCAAAAATGGTAAAGGTCAACGCTTCCATTGACGGAGAGCGGTTCAACTCCTACACCGGAGACGGGCTTATCATCTCTACGCCGACAGGGTCAACTGCCTACAATCTTTCTGCAGGCGGTCCCATTCTCTACCCGTTGACACAGGCGTTCATCATCACCCCCGTACTGGCACATTCGCTTGCCAATCAGCGTCCGCTGGTAGTACCGGCAGACTTCAGCATTGAACTTGATGCCGAGAAGTACCGTGCCATCGCTTCTATCGACGGACAGGAGGTTTACGAGTTGGAAGAGGGGGATGTGCTTTATATCGCCGGAGCGAAGATCGGTGCGACACTCATTCACCGAAAAGAGCACAACTACTTCTCTGTACTGCGAGAAAAACTGCATTGGGGAGATCGCAATTGGTAGAGAGGCTCTATGTACGGGATCTGGTAACCTTCAAGGAGGTTGAACTTCCGCTTTCGCCCGGACTTGTCGTCTTTTCCGGTCCAAGCGGTGCAGGAAAATCGGTACTGATATCGGCGATTCTTGCCAGTTTCGGGTACGCAACCAAAGGTGCGGCTGCACTGTGTGAACTCAACCTCAAAAGACCGGCACAACTGAGACACGAAGCGTACGAACTGGAAGAACAGCTCTGCATCAAGAGTCTCAAAAAAGAGAAGCTGCGCTACTTTATTGACGGGCAGAGCATTTCACGCAAGATACTCTCAGAACTCTTTGCTCCTTATGTCCGCTACCTTTCGGTACGTGACCAGCGGGGGCTTGACTCAGAAACCCTGTTAGGGCTGATTGACCGTGCGCTTGAAGCGAAAGACAAACACTTTAAAAAACTGCGCAAAGAGTATCAAAAACGCTACGCAACCTACCGTCAGAAGCTTGCACAGCTTGAAGCCATCCGTCAGCGTGAGAAGGAGATGGCTGACAAGGTGGCATTTTTGCGCTACGAAATAGAAAAGATCGAGGCTGCCGACCCCAAACCGGGGGAAGAGGAGGAGCTGCTGCGCATCAAACAGCAGCTTTCACGCATTGACAAACTCAGAGAGGCACTGGGGGAAGCGTCGGAGATTTTCCGATATGAAAGCAGTGTAGAGGAGGTGTACCGCCTGCTGGACAAGGATGCAGCGGTTTTTACCGAAGCGATGAACCAGCTTCGGGCAGATTTTGAAGAGAGCGAGACACTTGCAGACGAACTTGAAGAGGTAGATGTGGAAGCAGTACTTGACAGGCTTGGGGTACTCTCGGAACTCAAACGCCGCTACGGTTCTGTCGAGGAGGCACTCGCTTACAAAGAGGAAAAGCAGAAGGAGCTGGAGGGATATACCCACATCGAACAGGACAAAAGCCTGCTGGAGCAGTATATACAGATTGAGTCTGGTGAGCTTGCAGTGCTTGCAGCAAAGCTTTCACAGGCACGGCAGCAAGAGTCCAAAGCCATAGAGAAGGTCTGTGAGGGCTACCTCTCCTCTCTCAAACTGCCGCCACTTGCATTTGTGTTTACCCAGACAGCCATGAGCGAAAAAGGAACGGATGCGGTTGATATGACCCTTGGAGAGAGCGGTATGGAGACACTCAGCGGCGGTGAATTCAACCGTGTCCGCCTTGCACTTTTGGCAGCAGTGATGCCACAAAACAGCAAAACCGAAGGGGTGCTCATCCTCGATGAGATCGATGCAAATGTCAGTGGGGATGAGTCGATCGCCATTGCCGACATGATCGCGAAGCTTGCACAGGGCTATCAGGTCTTTGCCATTTCGCACCAGCCCCATCTTGCCGCAAAAGCCTCACAGCATATTGTTGTGGAAAAAGAGGAGGGGATCAGCCGTGTCCGTCTGCTTGATGAAGAGGGGCGTATTGCCGAGATCGCCCGTATTGTGGCAGGAGAGAAACCCAATGCACAGGCTGTAGCGTTTGCGAAGAAACTAAGAGATGGTGCAATGATTGCGTGACACAAATATTTCTGATGAAGTCAAGGAAATACATTTGGAATCGGAGGCTTTAGCCCCGCATTATGTTTTTTGAGAATGTTTATGTTAAAACGAAGCTAAAGCTTTCGATTCCAGAGGAGTTCTTGGAATTGATAGATATAGAAATATTCCCAACTTGGTTATAGTTAAATAGATGAAAATCTCTGCTCAACTGAATAGCGATAGTAATTGGGAGTAATACTGCTACTCCTTTGGCGGGAACTGCTTTTTGAGTTTTTCGAAATAGATTTTGAGATATTTCTGGTAGGCTTGTACCACAGGTAGCTCTTTGCCCGTTTTAACATAGGTATTGTAATCAACCAGCAGATCGGAAACCCCGCCGGTACCGATGGTAGTCGATGAGCCTTTGATACTGTGTGTCAGACGTTCGATTTGATGAAAATCAGGGATACTCATCGCTTCTTCAATGAGTGGTATCTGATCACCTATCTGCGGGATAAGCTCCTGAATGAACTCCAGCGCCTCCTCTTCGGAAAGTCCCATCTCAATGAGCCGTTCGTAGTTAAAGTCCGGGTATTCGCCTTTGGGCAGTTGAGTCTCTGTTGTGGGTGCTGCTTCGGCTTTCTGTGGTTTTGCAGCCTCTTTTTGGGAGGGTTTTGCTTTTGGTGCTGCTTTGGGTTTTTGGACATCCGCTGCAGGGCGTTTTGCAGCCGGTGTCGTTTTTGCTTCGGGCTGTGTTTGAGGTTTTGTTGTCTGGGAAGGCTTGGTTGTCTGTACCGGTTTGGATGGTTGTGAAGCCTTTTGTGTTTGTGCTGTGTCAGCGGGTTTGCGCTTGGGTGGTTGTACAGGCTTTTGGGTGGTTTCTTTTTTTGCAGATACTGTTTTTTTCTGCTCTGCAGGTTGGGTGGTTTGGGAAGGTGCAGGTTTGGTTTTTGTTGGCTCTGTTGCGGGTTTTTGTGCTACAGGCTCTTTGGTGATGTGCTTCTCTTTCTGTGGGGTAACAGATGGTTTGCTTTCTTGTTTTTGGGGTGTGGCAGTTGGTTTTGGGGATGTTTTGGAAAGAGGAGATGCCTTTCGTTTGGTAACTTTTGGTGTAAGCTTTCTGTTTCTTCTCTCTTCTGCTTTGCGTCTCTCTTCTTTGTAGCGTTGATTGTTCTTGTACTCAATATAGATGACAGAAACGATAACAAGCAGTATGATACCGATAATGACCGTTGCGAACATGGAATAATCCTCCTCACTGATTATCAATACTATAGCTTATGTCAGATTAGAAAATCTTGTTTCATGTCAAAAAATGGTGCTTTATTAGATATAATTTCAGAAACTTACACATAGCTAAAGGAAAGCCCGTGATCGTAGATACCCATTGCCACTTGGATGATTTGCGCTATAACGATGATCTGGATCAGGTCATTGCCAGAGCCTTTGAAGAGGGGGTTGAGAAGTTCATTATCCCCGGTGCCGATCCAAAAACACTGCCGCGTGCCGTTGAGATCGCCGAAGCGTACCCTTCTGTCTATTTTGCCGTAGGGGTACACCCGTATGATGCCCAACACTATGACAGAAAATCACTTGAAGCGTATGTCTCCCACCCAAAATGTGTTGCAATAGGCGAATGTGGACTGGACTATTTCCGCCTGCCTGAGGATGAGGCGGAAATAGAAGCGTACAAGCATCTTCAAAAAGAGGTTTTTGCAGATCAGATCGAGTGGGCAAAGAGCCTGGGAAAACCGTTGATCGTACATATTCGTGAAGCGAGCGCTGACTCGCTGGCACTGCTTGAAGCACATGCTCCGCCAAAAGGCGGGGTGCTGCACTGCTACAATGCGGATGAATCACTCTTAAAACTGGCAGAGAAAGATTTTTACTACGGTATAGGCGGGGTGCTGACCTTTAAAAATGCACGCAAGCTGATCAATGTTTTCCCAAAAATACCGCAAGAGAAGCTTCTGATAGAGACCGATGCCCCCTACCTGACCCCCCATCCGCACAGAGGAGAGCGAAACGAACCCTCATACTGTACACTGGTGGCTGAAAAAATGTGTGAACTCAGCGGACTCTCCCGTGACGAGATGGAAGCATTGACAACCGCCAATGCAAGAGCACTGTTTGGCATATAGGTATCTGGAGCAAAAGGGATGCGCATACTGCTGCTTTTTCTGTCTCTCTCCCTGATGCTCGGTGCGGCTTCTGTTGCAAAACGCTTTCCCTCCGCTTCTTATGTACTCTCTGAACTTGATCTGGATGAAGGCTACCTTTATGAACCTGCCTTTGTGCATTTTGTGCAAAAGTATGAAAAGAAGATGGCGCGTTTCTACCAAAAGAGCATTCACCGTTCAGGTGACTTGCTGCCGCTGCTTCGCGGCACGTTGATGGAAGAAGATCTCTCCGATCTTTTTCTTTACCTCTCTATTGTTGAGTCGGGACTGCATACAGATGCGGTCTCATACAGGCATGCAAAAGGACTTTGGCAGTTCATGCCCAAAACGGCAAGAGAGTATCATCTTAGCGTCAATCCGCTCTATGATGAACGGTATGATCCCAAGCGTGCAACAGCAGCAGCGATCGCCTATTTGCGTCACCTGTACAGGAAGTTTGGGAAATGGTACCTTGCGATACTGGCATACAACTGCGGAGAGGGACGTTTGCAAAAAGCACTGCGTAAAGCCGGCACGGATGATGCAGAGATACTGCTTGATGATGAGAGGAAGTATCTGCCAAAAGAGACCAGAGACTATCTGCGAAAGGTTCTTCTGATTGCTATGATAGGGGAGAGTGAGACCATTGATGCGGAAGATACTGCATCTGTGCCTGAAACTGTCAGGGTAGAGGTCAAACCGGGTACCGATCTTCGTAGGCTTGCCAATCTGCTTCAGACAGATGCCTCCAAACTGCTTGCCATGAATCCTGCTCTGAAAAACGGTATGGTACCAGAGGGTATGACAAAGTGTACAGTAGCAATACCTGCATCCAAGATGGCACGTTTTTTTCTAAAGTATGATACAGCAGAGCAAAAGAGCATTGAAAACAGCTGTCTGATCTCCCACAAGGTCGTTCTGGGAGAAACCCTAGAGATGATTGCCGCAAAATACGGAAGCAGTGTCAGTGAAATAAAACGGATCAACCATATGAAACATGACATGCTTGAGGTAGACCGTCTGCTGCTCATTCCTGTTTCAAAAGCCTATTTCAATGCTGTTTCTAAAAAGAGAGCAGACAAAAGAAACAAGCAAATATAAAGTCAAAAGTAGAGATAATATCTACTTAAATCCAGCCAAGGTTTTGTATGTCTGTACGAAAAAATATCTTTCTCTTTTTCCCGATACTGTTGACGGTGCTTCTCTTGCTTGGCGGCTGTTCTGGAAAAAAAGTGAACTACAAATCGACAAAGTTTACAAGTGCTGCACGGCATAAGTCAACAATGCGCTGCTATACGGTACTCGGACGCATCTATCAGCCTACCTATGTGAAGGTCGGACAGACCATGGAGGGGATCTCCAGTTGGTACGGACCGAATTTTCACGGGAAGCTGACCAGCAACGGTGAACGGTACAATATGTACAAGAAAACAGCTGCACATAAAATATGGCCAATGGATACGATGGTAAAAGTAACCAACCTGCAAAATGGAAAAAGCACCGTTGTGCGCATTAATGACAGGGGACCGTTTGTCAAAGGGCGCATCATCGACTGCAGCTATGCAGCCGGCAAGGCGTTGGGACTGGACAAAACGGGTATTGCAAAGGTGCGTCTTGAAGTGGTTGGCTTTGCAGGCAAGGTGGAACCGGCAGCAAAAATTGCGCATCAGAAAGCAACGAAGACACAAAAACGCATGAAACTGAACGATTTTGGCATTCAGCTTGGTGCCTTTACCCATTATGCCGGTGCGAAAGCCACACAGCAGGAGTATGGAAAAATCTTTGGTGGGAAGAAAAAGCTCCGTGTTGTTGTCAAAAAGACAGAAAGTGAAGGCAAAAAGCTCTATCGTGTATGGTTGATGGGCTTCGTTTCGGAAGCGGCAGCACGTGATTTCAGAGCCTGTAAGGGACTGAACGGACCGATTGTCCGTAATTAATTTGTGAAGGATAGCTATGATCGAAGTGACAAGAGAGACGAAAGAGACACAAATAAGCGTCAAACTGGCGTTGTACGGCAAGGGAAAAGCGAAGATCGATACCGGCGTAGGGTTTTTTGACCATATGCTTGAAGCATTTACCAAACATGCCCATATCGATCTTGAGGTAAGCTGCAAAGGTGATACCCACATCGATGACCACCATACAGTGGAGGATGTAGGTATTGTCATTGCACAGGCATTCAGAGAAGCGGTCTACCCTGTGAAAAATATCGAACGTTTCGGAAATGCGACTGTGGTGATGGATGAAGCGAGTGTTACGTGTGATATAGACCTCTCCAACCGCGGCTTTCTGGTCTTTGAACTGCCTATTGGCGGCAAGGTCGGCAATTTCGATGTAGAGCTTGTCGAAGAGTTTTTCAGGGCGTTTGCGTTCAACCTGCCACTGACACTGCACCTGATCTACAACCGCGGCAAGAACAAACACCACATCATCGAAGCGGCATTCAAAGCACTGGCTGTTTCCATGCGCCGTGCTGTAGCATATAATGAAAATGCCGGTATCCCGAGTACCAAAGGTGTGTTATGAGCATTGAACTGATCGTACTCGATGTGGACGGTACCATGACCGACAGCCACATTACCTACAGTGAGAATGGAGATGAGATCAAATCATTCAATGTCAAAGACGGTCTTGCCATCGCAAGCTGGAGAAAGCTTGGCAGGCAGGTGGCTATCATTACGGGAAGAAGTTCCAAAATCGTTGCAAGACGGGCACAGGAACTACGCATAGAGCACTTCTATCAGGGTGTTGAGAATAAAAAAGAGGTACTTGAAAAGCTTCTGTTGAAACTCGATATCAAGATGGAGAATGTTGCCGCGATAGGGGATGATCTCAATGACCTTTCGATGCTAAAAAGTGCTGCACTCTCATTTGTTCCCAGAGATGCCAGCAGCTATGTAGACCGGATCGCCGATGTCGTTTTGACAAAAAAAGGCGGTGAGGGTGCAGTGCGGGAGATGATCGAGTATCTGATCAAAAAAGAGGGAATGGAAGAGAAGTATCTGGCGCTATGGGAATGAAACTTGAACTTTTGCTTGTTATACTGATTGCGGTAACATCCTATGTTACCATGACAACCAAGTTGCGTGAGCAGTCTGTCGGCAGTGTTAAACAGCTTAAAGAGCTTGAGTTTACCAATACGACATTTACCGAAGTGACGACACAAAAGCGCGAAGGTGTGGCGTTTGCGACACACGGTGTGCGTATTGGCGGTGTGCTGCATATGGATAATGTACGTTATCACAATGAGAATATCAAGCTTCTGCTTGCCGACAGCGGTTTCTATCGCGGTAAACGTATCTATCTGGATGGGAATGTGACGGTACACCAAAAACCGGGACATGACTACTATACCGAGCATGCCAACTATGATCAGACATCGCAGATACTCTATGTGACAGCACCATTTGTTGCCTGTATGGATCGTGATGTTCTGGAAGGGAAGAGTCTTGAATACCACATGGAACAAAAAGAGGCGTATGCCACTTCCGTCAATGCTGTATTTTATACTAAAAAGAGTGACATAATGACCTACCGGTGTGAAGATGCACTCGCAAAACTGAAAAAATTGAAAAAAGGATAAAGGCGTGAGATATAACAAAATCATTCTGCTGATGCTGCTTGCTGTATCGCTTTGGGGAGAGAAAGTACAGATTACCTCTGACAGGATGAAAGCCATTGATAAGAAGAAAGAGATACACTTTATCGGCAATGCAAAAGTGACCCAGCTTCAAGACTGGATACACGGCAATGAGATCATTATCTATTTTGATGAGAATAATGAGACAAAAAAGTATGTTGCAAAAGGAAAAGTGACATTTGAGCTTCACCAAAAAGAGGCACTCTACAAAGGGAAAGCGGATAAAGTGACCTACTTTCCGAAAAAGTCGGAGTATATCCTGACCGGCAAAGCGGTGATAGATGATCTTGTCAACAAGCGTCATGTCAACGGTGATGAGATCGTGCTCAATACAGTAACTGGAGATGCCAATGTTAAAGGCAACAGCAAAAAACCGGTGAAGTTTATATTTGATATGGAGAAAAAAGGTGAGTAGTCCGCGCATCGTAGAAGCATCGTTCATCAAGTCGGCGCAGAGTATTGCCGATTCGCTGCCAGAAGATATGAGTGAAGTGGTTTTTCTTGGACGTTCCAATGTAGGGAAAAGCTCTACACTCAACGGCTTGACACAGCGAAAGAACCTTGCCAAAAGCTCTGCAACTCCGGGAAAGACACAGCTGATCAACTTTTTTGAAACACGCTATCTGCATGAGGATCAAAGCTATCCTGTACGTTTTGTCGATCTGCCCGGTTTTGGCTATGCAAAAGTATCCAAGTCTCTCAAAGAGGTATGGCAGAAGAATCTGGTAGAGTTTATTATGCACAGAACATCGATCCGTCTTTTTATCCATCTGCGTGATGCACGACACCCCCATGCAAAGATTGATGATGATGTGCAGGCGTATATCTCCGAGTTTATCCGACCCGACCAGAGATACCTGACCGTTTTTACCAAAATCGACAAGCTCAACCAGAAAGAGCGAAACAAACTCAAAC
Source organism: Sulfurovum sp. (assembly GCA_027029065.1). The sequence goes on along the minus strand of JALVGO010000184.1, from coordinate 39,447 downwards.
GGGAATTTCCCGGTTCGATCACAGTCTCCAACCTGAAAAAGAGCGGTTTTGAACGGGTACACAAAGAGATCCTCTCAACCATCTTCGGGATCGACTTTGACCAAAAGCCAAAAGAGGATACAAAAGCGTGATTGAACTTGTCAAGGCAAAACTGGGTGATATCCCTGCGATGCAGGCATTGGTAGCAGAGAAGGTCAAGGATGGTACGATACTTGACAGAAGCGAGGATGAGGTGGCAACCAATATCCGCTCCTATGTGCTTGCCAAAGAGGGTGAGAAGCTGGTGGGCTATACCGCACTGCATATCCACTCTCCGCGTCTTGCAGAGATACGAAGTCTGATCGTTGATGAAGCGTACCGTGGCAGAGCGATTGGCAGGCGGATGGTGGAATTTACGCTTGAAGAGGCACGCATGCTCGGTGTCAAAGAGGATGTACTGGTACTGACCTATCTGCCCGATTTTTTCAAAAAGCTCGGGTTTGTAGAGATTGAGAAAGAGGGGATTCCCGAACACAAAATATGGGCTGACTGCATCAAGTGCATCCACTTCCCGGTCTGTAACGAAGTGGCACTGGTCTACAAGGTGTGACCGTAAAGATGAACAGATCGAACCGCTACCTGCACAGACTGCTGATGTGGATGCTGGTGGTGCTTTTTGTCGTCTTCTATCCGATGCTGATATCGATCTATGTCTTTTTGCCGCTGTTTATCGGCATTATGGGATATATACTGATTCTTGGCATTGAACAGGGCAAAATCTCCTACATTCTGGTCTCTTTGCTCTATCTGGTTAACATGGATGTCAATCTCTCTTTGCCGTTTTTTATGACCTCTATTGCTATTCTTGTTGTCTATCTTTTTTTCTATCCACGCTTTCTGTATTTTAGAAAATGCCATGTCTGTACACCGTTCTTGACTGTATTTATGATCGATATTGTCTATCTCGGTTCTCTGCTTGCCTATGATTTTGTCTTTGGCACGGAGAATATTGTACTGGATGATATTCTTCTCTATCCACTTGTTGTGGATTTGCTTGTGGCGGTGCTGCTGTGAGATACCAGTTCATCATTTTTGTATTTATTTTGATATGGGCAGGTATGATCGCACGTCTGTACCATATCAGTATCAAATCGAACTACTACTATGAGGAGCTTGCCAAAGAGAATATTGAACGCAAAGAGTTCCTTAAACCTGTAAGAGGAGAGATCACCGACGTCAACGGCAATCTGCTTGCAATGAATCAGATCGGATTTTCTATCTCCGTTATGCCGCACCTGAAAGAGGATAATCCACGCCTTAAAGCAGTAGCAGATGCATTGTCGGAAAACTTTCCCGATCTGAATCTGACGGTACTCTACAAAGTGTACAAAAAGCAGAACTCACCCTATAACCACAAGTTCATCAAAGTTGTCGATTTTATTCCCTATGCAGACATGATGAAAGCCTACCCGAAACTGAGTCAGCTTCCCGAGATACGCATTGAAGCGGAGACAAAACGCTACTATCCCTACGGCAAATATGTAGCCCATGTTATCGGCTATACCGGACGTTCGAACAAAAAAGAGAATGCTAAGGACGAGGTGGTTGATATTGTCGGAAAGGTAGGAAAAAGCGGACTTGAACGCTACTACAACAAAGTACTTCAAGGGGAACTGGGGTATGTCATCAACAAGGTGACAGCAACCAACAAGGCGATCAAAGTTATAGAGAAGGTTCCGCCAAAGGACAATAAGAATCTGACACTTAATATCGATATTGCGCTTCAGCAGATGATCTATGAGTACTTTGCAAAGATGAAAGAGACAGGTGTTGCCATTGTGATGCGTACAACGGGAGAGGTCGTTGCGGCGGTAAGCTATCCTGCGTACGATCCGAATCTTTTTGTCGGCGGTATCAGTTTCAAGGATTGGAGAGCGCTTCAGGAAGATCTTGACCACCCCTTTACCAACAAGATCACGCACGGTACCTACCCTCCGGGATCTTCCATCAAAATGGGAATGGCGCTTGCATTTGACAAAGCAATTCCGGGTATTTTGGAACACTCCGAGTACTGCAAAGGCTACATGACCATAGGAAAGAGCAAACACAAGTTCCGCTGCTGGAAGAAGTATGGGCATGGTACCGTACCGATCCGAAAAGCGATCCGTGAGAGTTGCGACGTATTTTTCTACAACAAGAGTCTGAAAGTGGGCATTGATGCGATGGCGAAAAACCTGCGCTCATTTGGACTTGGGATTAAGACGGGTGTGGATCTGCCTCGTGAGTATAACGGTGTCATCCCAGATAAAGCATGGAAAATGCGCCGCTTCAAGCAGCCGTGGTTCAAGGGGGAAACTGTTATCGCGGCAATCGGGCAGGGGTATGATGCGGTCACCCCGCTTCAGGTAGCCCGCTACACCTCGCTTATCGCAACCGGAAACCTTGTCACACCGCATATTGCCAAAACCGTTGATGGCAAGCCTCTTAAGCCGGTGATCAAAAAGATCGACTTCAATCCGTATGCGATATCGCAGATCCGTCAGGGGATGTACGATGTTTGTAACTCGAAAAAAGGGACAGCCTACCGTGCGATGCACGATCTGCCTGTGGTTGTGGCAGGGAAGACAGGAACCTCTCAGGTTACCTCCATTTCCCAGTCTACTATACACCGTCTCAAAGAGTCACAACTGGAGTACTACCACCGTTCCCATGCATGGATCACCACCTACGCGCCCTATGAGGACCCGCAGTTTGTCGTTACGGTACTGGTCGAACACGGCGGACATGGGGGAAGTACCTCTGGGCCTATGGCGGCAGATATCTACCGCTGGCTTTATGAGCATCACTATTTTAAGGAAGAGAGTCAGAAAGAGTGATACGCTTTAAATGTGCGCAAGCGTATTTTGCAGGAAAAGTCCCAAAATGATGATAAGGCTGATACCTGCCGATTTGGTGTAGAGTTTGTTTGCGGTTAAAAAGACCAGTAGTACGGTGGCAATGATCATAGTGGTAATGTCAAAAAGGTAGTTTGTCGGTATAAACGGCATCGGCTTTACCAGTGCTGCTGCACCAAGTACGACAGTTGTATTTGCCATGTTCGATCCGATGATATTGCCTATTGCCATATCGACCTTGCCTTTGAGTGCGGCTGTGATACTGACGACCAGTTCAGGCAGGGAGGTTCCCAGAGAGACCATAATGATACCGATGACCCATTGGGAGATACCAAAACTTTTGGCAATGTCTGAAGCACTCTCTACTGTAAAGTGGGCACCGATGATCACCAGCACAAGTCCGACAAAGAGCATGGCAATGGTTGTTGCCCAGCTAAAGTGTGCCATATCTATCTCATCGAGATCCTCTTCTGGGATATTTTTGGCATCCTGAAGCAAAAAGAGCAGGTAGGCTCCCATCAGCAGCAGCAGCAGTGCCGCATCGAAACGGGAGATGATACCGTCAAGTACCATCAGGATGAAGACAAAAACCGGCATCAGTGCCCAGGTACTGTCTTTGGCGAAGAAGTCTCTGTCAGGTGCAATATTGCATGCGATGAGAAAGACAGAGGCAAGTACCAGTGTGATGTTGAGAATGTTGCTTCCAATCACGTTGGCAATGGCTATCTCGGGTTTGTCTCCGATGCTGGCTGCAACACTTGCTGCCATCTCCGGCAGGGAGGTTCCCAGAGCGATCAGCGTCGCACCGATAATAAACTCGGGGATGTTGAACTTCAGGGCTATCTTCTCACTCTGCACAATCAGTACATCCGCACCCCATATGAGTACGCCCATCGCGATCACAAAGATCAGAAAACTCATGCTTCATCTCCTTCTGTACGTACAATCAGGCTTTTGGGAAGTTTCCATGCATCGATGATCACCTCCTCTTTACGGCGCATCTCGCCATTGTCGGTCTCATGATCAAACCCCAGAAGGTGCAGAAGACCGTGGATAAAGAGCAGTGTAAGCTCTTCCTGGTTGCTGTGTCCGAGCTCTTTTGCTTTCTGTATGACAAAATCTTTGGAGATGACAATAGCGCCAAGCGGAGCATGCGGCGTGTCACCGAGAGGAAAGCTCAACACATCGGTAGCGCTGTCTTTTTGCCGGTGGTGTGCATTGAGCGCTCTGATGCTCTCATTGTCGGTAATGATGAGTTCTATCTGGCGCTGTGTAAGGTCTTCTGCAATCTTTTGGAGCAGGTCTGTATCTACAAGGAGGTCTGTTTCATTTACTAAATCGATTAACATGCGGCTATTTTACCCAATTCTTGGTAAAATGCACGCTATAAGCGTAAACCCAAATCTCGAAATAGAAATGCATGACTTTGTATCATCATCGCATTCACGGGCTTCACATAAAATCATCGCCGAACCTACGGGTACGACTCAAATTTTTTGCAAACCCCGTAAATACGAGCATAACACAAATTCAAAGAATCCTATTTCGGGATTTGGGGTAAAGGGAGCAGATATATGAAAAAAGCCGTTTGTATCATTTCCGGAGGCATGGATAGTGCGCTCAGTGCCGCTATAGCACAGCAGGAGGGGTATGAGATCATTGCCGTGCACTTTAACTACGGACAGCGTACAGAGCATAAAGAGCTTGCCTGTTTCAGAAAGATCGCAGATGATCTGAATG
>JALVGO010000184.1:0-34734 GCA_027029065.1 Sulfurovum sp. | reverse complement strand
AGTGCGCTCAGTGCCGCTATAGCACAGCAGGAGGGGTATGAGATCATTGCCGTGCACTTTAACTACGGACAGCGTACAGAGCATAAAGAGCTTGCCTGTTTCAGAAAGATCGCAGATGATCTGAATGCTCTTGAGCGTTATGAGATCGATCTGCCCTTTTTTGAGCAGATCGGTGCATCGGCACTCACGGACAGAAGCATCGAAGTACCTACCGGCGGACTGGAGGAGGGGGTACCTGTAACCTATGTGCCTTTTAGAAACGGTATCTTTCTCTCCATCGCGGCATCGATTGCGGAAAAACATGGTGCCAAGGCGCTCTTTATCGGGGTGGTGGAAGAGGACAGTTCAGGGTACCCTGACTGCCGTGAAAGCTACATTGAAGCGATGGAAAAGGCGATCAACCTTGGTACGAAAGAGGAGACCGAGATTGCCATACGTATGCCATTGGTACATATGAAAAAATCACAGATCGTACAGGAGGCATTGAGGCTTGGTGTGCCTCTTGAACATACATGGAGCTGTTACAAAGAGGAAGATGCCGCATGTGGTGTGTGTGACAGCTGCCGGCTGAGGCTTAAAGGATTTGAGGCGGCGGGAGTTGAAGACCCTATTGCCTATGCTCAGTAGTTCTGGAAAGCGTTGGCGATGTAGGTAAACTCATAGCGGTGTGAGGGGTAACGCTTGACCCCCTCACGGATGAATTCCGCACGGGTGATCTCTCTGTTCCAGAGGCGGTACATCAGGTTTTTAAACCACTGTTTCTCTGCATCGCTTTTGAGCCCCATTCTGTGATAACGCGGATCGTTCTTTGTACTTTGCGCAATCTTCAGCATCGTTTCGTGAAATCGCGCTTCTTTCGAGACAGCCGGTGCAACCTGTGTAACCCGTGCCTGAGAAGAGGGGGATGGTTCGGAGGTACCGCATCCGACAAACAATGCTGCCGATGCCAATAGTAAAATATGTCGTTTCATCTTCTTTTCCCTTTATCTGTCTGATAATCTGTTATTAAAACTATAGCGGAAGTATATCATTGAATTATTAGCCATAGGTAAGTACCTCATTTTTGGATATGTTCAGTTGTGCAAAACAAAACATCCGGCATCTCTGTCTTTTTGCAGGTTTTGGTAGGGAGCGATATGCCCATGCATGGCAATAAAGACACCATTTTCATGCATAACCTGCAGGGCTGTATAGGCAGAAGCAAAATTGGCAGTTGCTTCTGTCGGATCGATGCTGAAAGGTACCATGGCACCGGTAAGGACGATCTGCTTTTCCAGTTCCGCATCGGCAAGGTAGGCAGCGGTGACATCCATGGTATCGGTGCCGTGTACAACGAGGATTTTTCGCTGTGTACTTTGGTGGATGGTAGCAAGCAGTTCCAACCGGTCGTGTCCGGTTATCTCCAGTGAGTCTTTGCCGATAATGTTAAGTACTTCAAAAGGGTGCATCCACTTCTCTGACAGTGTTGTCAGTGCCTGCCCCTCCTTGTATACCTCCAGTTCGCCAGTGAGAGGGTTGTAGTGTTTGTTGAAGGTGCCGCCGGTATTGATGACAAGTATCTTTTCCATGGTTTCTCTTTATAATCTTTTTTGCGAATGGTACTACATTTTACCTCAATGATGATAAAATAGCGCAATTTATTTTATTGGAGAAGCAGCATGATCATGAAAGGCAAAAAAGGTGTCGTACTTGGCATCGCAAACAAAAAATCGATCGCATACGGCATCGCCAAAGCGTGTCAGGAGCAGGGTGCTGAAATGGCGATCACTTTCCTTAACGAGCGTTTTGAGAAGAAACTGGCTCCAGTTGCCGATGAGCTTGGGTGTGAGGGACGTTTCTACCCGTGTGATGTAAGCAAACCCGAAGAGATCAAAGCACTCAGAGAGTCACTAGAGAAGGACTTTGGGCAGATCGATTTTATTGTCCACTCTATTGCATTTGCACCCAAAGAGGGACTTAGCGGCCGTTTTATGGATATCTCCAAAGAGGCGTTTGATGTAGCCATGGACATTTCTGTCTATTCTCTTATTGAGATCACAAGAGAACTTAAACCGATTCTCTCCGATAACGCTTCTGTGCTGACACTTTCCTACTATGGAGGTGTCAAGTATATTCCCAACTATAATCTGATGGGAGTTGCCAAATCAGCGCTTGAGATGACAGTGAAGTATCTTGCCGAAGATCTCGGACGTGACGGTGTGCGTGTCAATGCCATCAGCGCAGGGCCTATCAAAACCCTCGCAGCCGCGGGCATTGGCGACTTCTCCTTCATGCTCAAATGGAATGCGGCACACGCACCCCTGAAGAAGAATGTTACCATCGAAGAGGTAGGCAACTCGGGGATGTACCTGCTCTCTGATCTCTCTTCGGCAGTAACTGGTGAGATCCACTATGTTGACGGTGGTTTCAACATTATGGGGATGCCGGCGGTTGAGTTTGACGAGAACGGCAAGCCTACGATTGCGTGGAACGGGGAGTCAAAATAAGTGCTTGGCACTTATTTTGAAGTGAAGAGTGAAGAGTTAATAGTGAATAGTGTCGGTTTGCATTGCCTTTATTAATGAAGTCGCAAGAATGCTTATTGGATTAAAGAGAAAATATGCCTAATTCCCCCCAACGCTCAGCGCTAAACGCTAAACGCTCCAAGCACGATAGTGCCGAATATCTTGAAAAGAAAAAATTCTTCGAAAAAGTCCTGACGATCTATGGGCGTAATGCGGTGCTTGAAGCGTTGGAAGATCCTTCCGTAACCGTTCACAAACTCCATTTTTCCAAGTCAAACAAACCTGCACCTGCGTTGAAGCAGATGGAAGCTATTGCCAAAAAGCGCGGTATTGAAGTAGCCTGGCATGAGAAGCAGGCACTCTCTCGCATCTCCAAAAATGCCAAGCAGGATCAGGGGGTGGCGCTTGATATTGTGCTGGAGCATTTTGGAAATGAAGAGGAGTTTCTCTCCAAAAATGACAGCTACCGTATCCTTGCACTTGACGGGATTACCAATCCGCAAAATCTCGGGATGATCATCCGCTCTGCGGCTGCGGGTAACATCGATGCGATCATCCTGCCGACCAGGGGAGCTGCACAGATCAGTCCTCTGGTTATCAAGGCAAGTGTAGGTACACTTTTCAAAATGCCTATCATCAAAACTACCGACCTTGTAAAGACGTTGCAACACTTCAAAACAGAAGGTGCTGATCTCTACACGCTCTCCTCCCATGCCCCAAAAAGCTACAAAGAGCAGTCCTACGGCAATAAAACGGTCTTTGTCCTTGGCAATGAAAGTGAAGGTGTCAGTAAAAAAGTAGAATCTCTCTGCAATGAAAGTATCGCAATTCCCATGAACAGAGGAGTCGAGTCTCTCAATGTGGCGGTGACCGCTTCGCTGTTGGCTTTTCTGGACTCATAGCTATCTTTACCTCTCCATCCCTTTTTCCTTATTTTTGCATCTCATGGCATATTAGGTTATAATGGATATGTAGTTGCAAAAGTTTTTACTTTTCTCCCTTGAATATAAAAGGAGTCTCATTACATGTTTCGTTTAGTTAGAATACTTTTTATTCTATTGTCTATGTTGATTGCTGCACTCTCTGCAAGTGAATGGAAGTGGGTACCCATCTTTGTAGATGATATCCAAATCGTGATACCTGTTTCAAAACCCGTTGTTTATGGTGAAGGAGGCTCTCATCCCGTCGCCCGTCACGATGAAGTCGATGCCAACATGACGACCGCCTTCTACCCAAGCGATATCCCGGACGGTGTCAAAGTGCCAGTTGTCTTTTTTGCCTCCGGGTATGCTTCTGTTGACTCAAAAGATTATGAATCACTGTTGAAATTCATTGCCAGCCACGGATATTATGTAATCTATGCCAAACAAAATGTGCATGGCTGGGATGATGTCTTTGCCAATCTGGACAAAATGCTTGATGATACAAACGGTATCCTCCCCAAACTGGACACCACACGTATCGGGGTAATGGGACATTCGCTTGGCGGCGGATATGTTTTTAAGATACTCAAACACTATACCGATAAGGGATACGGCACCAACGGCAAATTTGTCATGGTCTTGGAAGGCTATTATGCTTACGGTATGGACACTGAGGCAATGAAACATTTGCCTTCCGATACCAACGTGGTGATGCAACAGTATGGTCCGGGAGGGAATAATGCGGTAAACGATACCGATCCGCGCATTACACTAACGGAGTTTTATCTGCTTGACTCCATACCCAAAAGCCAAAAAGATTGGCAGATCGTAGAGAACGCAGACCACCGATACCCATACGGAAACAAATCCTATAGCCAAATGCAGGGTATTTTAAAACCGCTGGATGCACTGATGGACTATACCTTCAACGGTACGGCTGCAGCACATGCAGTGGCACTGGAGGTTGGAAGCGATGACCCTTACGCCTATGGAAACGGGAGACAAGTTGTAAATCCTACGGATAACTACGGTTACACATGTGATCACGATATAAATGTCGCTATAGATTATTGCGATATGGCACAGTGGTACAGCAACAAGCAGCTCATACTCCACCAAAAGGGGCATTGGCTACCGATGATGGCGAACAACTTCGCTTCCCGCGCCGACTTCATCAACGCTTTGCCTTTTTCCGGTTTTACGATGGTAGGCAATACCTATACCGATGAAGTGATGAAGTCCAACCCCACACTACTCTCCTATGATACGATTTGGGATGAAGTCAAAGCGGTTAAAGATCTCTACCCTACAAAGTCAAACTTCTTGGTAGTGAATATGCATTATCCCGGGGACTTTTGGGATGATGCGGTATGGAATACCGTCATAGCCAATTTCGGTACTGTGGCGAAAGTAGCGAAAAATCTGGGGTTTAAAGGTATTGTATTTGATGACGAAGCCTATGATGATGAGAGTCATAAAATGATCAACTACAAACGCAGCAATGCCTGGTATGATGCCAAAGCGTACAAAAACCCCGATCATACGTTTGCCGAGCATGCGGACAAGATAACGGTACGCTTTAGACAAATCATGGAAGCGATGGTCAACGAATATCCTGCTATCGATGTGCTCTATTACCACTCTCCTGTGGAAGGGCATATCAAAGCCGACAACGGCATCAACGGACATCCGGTCGTTGTCGATGTGGGGCTGGAGCGTGAGCATGAGTGGACAGGGGCTATCTTTACGGGCTTGAAAAAAGGGCTTGCTCATCAGGCGACACTGCATGATATGGGTGAAGACTACAAACTGCGTACGCAAGCACACTTTGATGATGCCTATGATTGGCGCAAATACACCATCGCTTCTGATGCTACCAATAATGCGGTGGATGCCACCCAACACTGGATAGTTCCGCCGGAAGAGCGTGGCAGTTGGGCACAAGAGGTGCATGTCGATTTCATGGTCTCCAATGAGCCTTTGGACAGCGGATATGAAGAGTTCAATACCACAAACAAAGTGGGACTGTCGGATATGAAAACAACCTTGGAACGCGCACTGCGAAAGAGTGACAAGTATGTTACGTTCTTCTCAGCCTCTTCCTCCGACAATCAGGGAGGTCGTATTCCTTTAGACTGGTTAAACGATCCGGATAGCAGGAGCGATGACGGTTCATATTATAGTGTCGATCCTGCGTGGAAAACGATGGTGGAAGAGGTGTATAATATCGAAGTTCTGAAGTGATATACGCTTTTTCCAAGCTGTTTCCCCAAGATGCATAGAGAGTGTGCCATGGTTATAAATCCTTACATCTTGTGTAGTGTGTTTTGCCTACTGGCTGCAGAAAGAAGAGGAGAAGAGGTTTTCAAAGGTTTCAGCTGTGAGAGGTTTGGAACAGAAATATCCCTGATACTGCTCACACTCAATTTGTTTAAGATACTGCAGCTGTATTTCGTTTTCTACTCCTTCTGCTACAACAGCAAGATGCAATTCTTTGGCGATACTGATGATCATTTTGACAAATGACTGGTCTTTCTCTGTTGTCAGATCATCGATAAAACTCTTGTCGATCTTAAGTGTATCAAAGGGGATCTGTTTGAGATAGGAGAGCGATGAGTATCCGGTACCGAAATCATCAAGAGACAGGGTGATGCCCATCGCCTTGATCTGTTCGAGGATTACCAGTTTCTCCTCAAAGTGTTCCATCAGGACAGATTCGGTCAGTTCAATATCCAGTTTGGAGGGGTCAATCTTGCTAACAGCATTTTTCAGGTAGGGCAGGAATTAAGCTGAATACCTGAGATATTGATGGAGAGTTTCAGGTCTGCCAGCGGTGTCTCCTGCCACGCCTGCATCTGCCGCACAGCTTCATCGATGATCCATCTGCCAAGTGGGATGATCAATCCGTTCTCTTCAGCAACAGGAATGAAGTCATTGGGGAAGATCATCCCGTCATTGGGATCATCGAGCCGGACAAGTGCTTCGCAGCCGACAATCCTGCTTGTGTGCATGTCTATTTTGGGCTGATAGTGAAGTTTGAAATGTTCCTTTTCCAATGCATGGCGTATGGTACGCTGCATATACATTTTGCGCTGGATCATCTCATTGAGGTGTCGGTAAAGAAGTAGAAGTTGTTTTTGCCAAGTTCTTTGGCTTTGTACATAGCAATATCGGCATTTTTCAGCAGTGTTGAAACATCTTCCCCGTCTTTGGGATAGATGGTTACCCCGATACTGCAGGTAATGTGGTATTTGGTCTCATCAAGCACAATAGGTCTGTTCAGTTCCGACTGGATACGCTGGATCGCTTCCAGAATATGCTCATTGTTTTTGATCTTGGGAAGGATGACGACAAACTCGTCTCCTCCAAGCCGGGAGACAATATCGTTGCTTCTGATTGAATGCCGCAGCCGACGGGACACTTCAATAAGTATCTCATCACCAAATTCATGTCCGTGAATGTCGTTGAATGTTTTAAAATTGTCAAGATCAAGAAAAAGCAGTGCAAATTGAGTATGCGAACGGCTATGTGAGCTGATAAGCCAATTGATCTTTTCTGTCATGCTCAGGCGGTTGTAAAGACCGCTCAAGGGGTCAGTGGTAGAGAGGGTGTAAAGCTCCTGCTGCTCTTTTCTTATTCGTTGGGGGAGTAATAAATGTCAATTTCAATGAATAGCGTATGCTTTCAAGTTCAGAAATAAGAAACTGCCCGGGAGTTTTGACGGAGTAGTAGGCATACTGTCTAAGCTTTTCAAGGGGGCGGATGAGGATAAAACGAACGATCAGCCAGATAAAGAGGGAAAAGAAGAGAATGTATCCGACAGCATAAAGGAGAAATTTCCTGCCTTTTTCATCGATGAGGTGATCTATGTAGGCAGTGTCAAGATAGACATATCCGGTAAGATAATAGGGAGTAAGTCCGTCAAACTGCTTGATTTTGAAGGTAAAGCACTTCTCATGATAAATATCTGCCTCTTCTATGGTCCTGATGGGTAGACATGCCGTTTTTGGAATTTGCAGTTTCCGGGCTCTTTCTGTACTGTAAAGAATCTGTTTGTCCCGTGATACAATGATGAGATCTTTGATCAGGGGATTGATATTGATCTTGTTGTCCAGAAAAGAAGCGATGTTACCTATGCCTTTGGGCTGAAAGTTTTTGTCGAGAAAATGTTTCAGGTTAAAGACATTGACTTTGATGTTCTCTTCGAGCAGATTGAGTGTTGTGTCTCTGGCATCTTTGTAAAAACTGTAAAAGATGGCGGCTTCACTGGCAAAAAGGAATATCAGCATACCGATGACAAACTGTTTGATGGTAATGAGTCTCATGGAATAATATACTCCCGGCTGTACCCTATGGACTCAATGCGATGCAACAGTTTCTCAGAGGGGTGGTTGATCCACTTGATACCTGAAAAGGCATCGAGATAATCAGTATAGGAGAGGTTGCCAAGATACCCTTTGACCAGTGCATAGGAGCCTTTTTTATCCAATTCAATCTCTCTGATAGAGCGGTCAATGACCTTTTTGAATGCGTTAAGGCGCTGCTTTTGGGTTTGCAGCATCGGTTTGTGTGTGCAGAGTGCATCGATGACAACCAGCTCCTGTGTCGAACGTGTTGAACTAAGAACCCTGAACCCCGCTTCTTTCAATGTAGTGTCATAGGGGGAATAGGTGACAATAAGTATGGTTTTGGATGGATCGGGATGCAGGTTCTGTATCTGTTTGCCCTCTATGATGCCTTGGAAGTCCTGTTTGATGGATTGGTAATCGTTGAGTATGATGGGGGATGCGATGAAGAGTCTCATGGTGTGATTATATCAAAATGTGTGTTATGGATTTGACGACTCTTTATCTGTATGCTATAATACATATATACTTTACATAAAAAGGATATGTAATGACTGTACGTAAAAATTTTGTCTTTGATGAAGAGACAGCCCATACGCTTGAAGAGATCGCCAAAGAGGAGGGTATCACCCAAACTGAAGCGGTCAAAAGAGCGATAGAGGAACTGCAGGAGAAACATAAAAGAAAGAAGCGGCTGGAGGCGTTGGAAAGATTGGCGGGAAGTGTACCTCCGGGAAGTTTGGTAGATGTGGATGTGCGACAGGTACGTGTAGAAAAGGCACTAAAACATGCCAACTAACATTTACGTCGATACCAATATCGTGATAGATATTTGTGATATCAAAAGACCGGAACACCATGCAAGCCTGTCACTTGTTCAGGCATATTTGAAGGAGGGTAAAATCTTTATCAACAGCGATACATTGGCAACCCTTTTTTATGTGCTTCGCAACCGTGTAAAGTTTTCGCTTGAGGAGACTTTGGAAAGGATGTATTTTGTGTATGATATTTTTACGGTTGTAGCAGTGGATGAGCACATTTTTCTTCAGGGGTTGCAGTTGTGTTCAAGTGGTACAAGCAGTGACTATGAAGATGCTGTTCAATACATGTGTGCTAAAAAAATAAATGCCGACGTGATCGTCACCAACGATCAAAACTTTGTCTCAGAAGATATTGAGATCATTCGTACAAGAGCGTAATTGTATAATAATTTGACATATTTTGAATTATGTTCGTTCAATTTAGATAGAATATTTTTAATCATTACAAAAGAGTCCTCTGACAATAAGGTTTCACTCGATAGCTCTGGCAGGTGCAAACGGCAGAGCCGCCTTACGGGTTGAGTGCACCTTTGTCACCATCGAGTGAAACCTTATGAGCAATCATTCAGAGAGTTTAAAAGGAAACCTATGTCATCTACCAACACCATCCAGTGCCCAAACTGCGGCACGACCATCGACATCGACGCGATCTTTTACCACCAGATTGAAGAGAAGTTCAAAGCCCAGCAGCTTGCTGAGAAGAAGCGGCTCCAAACTGAAATAGAGGAGGCACGCAAGCAGTACAAAACCCACCTCGATGCACTCAAAGCCAAAGAGGAAGCACTCGCCCAGGAGAAAGAGAAGTTCGATGAGGCGCTACGCAAGGCGACACGCGAGCAGCTCAAGCAGGAGCGTGCCAAGCTTGCCGATGAGCTCAAGCGGCAGATCGTAGAAGAACAGAGTGAAGCGATGGCACTGATGCAAAAGGAGCTTGAAGAGAAGTCCAAAGAGATACAACAGCTCAGTGCCGCCAAGATCGAGATAGCGCAGCTCAAGCGTGAAAAGGAAGAACTCTCCCTCAAAGCCAAAGCCGAAGCCGAGGCGGAGCTGAACAAACGGCTTTCAGACGAGAAAGCGAAGATGCAAAAGATGCTCGATGAGATGGCAGCACAGAAGCTCAAAGAGGTTGAGGAGGCACAGGCACTTAAACTCAAAGAGAAGGACGAACAGCTTGAACAGCTCAAACGCAGCTTGGAGGATGCCAAGCGCAAAGCGGAGCAGGGGAGTATGCAGGTACAGGGCGAGGCACTGGAGCTTGCCATCGAAAGCTGGCTCTCTGCTCAGTTTCCTTTCGATACCATCGAAGAGGTCAAAAAGGGCGCCTTCGGTGCCGACTGCATCCAGACCGTCCACACACGCGATGCCCAAAACTGCGGCATCATCTGCTATGAGTCCAAAAATACCAAGGCGTGGAGCGATAACTGGATCACCAAACTCAAGCAGGATATGCTCAAGGTGGGTGCAGATATCGGTGTGCTGGTAACATCGGTCTACCCTAATGGTATGGAGCGCATGGGCTGGGTGGACGGCATCTGGGTCTGCTCACTTGAGGAGTTCAAAGGCTCAGTCTCGCTGCTGCGCGAGAGCCTCATCCGTGTGCATGCTACAGTGCAAAAAGAGGAGAACAAAGCTGACAAGATGACACTGCTCTACAACTACCTTACGGGCAATGAGTTTCAGATGCAGCTCAAAGCGATCGTCGATGGCTTTATGCAGATGCAGACCGAACTTGACAAAGAACGCCGCTCCCTCATGGCAGCCTGGAAACGCCGCCAGAAGCTCATCGACTCTGTACTGGCAAACACTACGGAGATGTACGGATCGCTGCAAGGCATTGCAGGAGGGAATGCGCTGCCGAAGATCGATGTGTTGGAGTTGCCCGAAGAGGTTGAGATAGCTGATGATGAGCAAGTCAAATAGTACGCCATTGACTTATAAATATAATTGTACTATACTTTTTAGATGGAAATAGCAGAGACCTCTATCTTTACCAAAGAGATAACACGTATTTTAACTGACGATGAGTATAAAGAGTTACAAAACTTTTTAGTCATACATCCTAAAAGTGGAGCGGTTATTAAGGGTTCCGGTGGATTAAGAAAAGTCAGATGGAAAGTTAAAGGTCGTGGTAAGAGTGGAGGTATTCGTACTATTTACTATTATCATGAAGATGATAGTTTGCTTTTGATGATATATGTATACGAAAAGAGTAAAACAGAAGATTTGACACCTAAGCAGATAGAGATGCTTAGAAAAACATTTGTAGAGGGGTAAACCATGGATAACAAATCATTTGATGAGTTGCTTGCCAGTGCAAGCGAAGCCAAAGAGATACTTGCAAAAAAAAGGAGTCCCAGTCGCACTTTTTACATAGAAGAACCCAATGCCAAGGAGATACGTGAAAAATATCAATTGACACAAATGGAGTTTGCAAAGATGCTTAACATTTCAGTGGCGACACTGAGAAACTGGGAGCAAGGCAGGCGAAAACCGGAAGGACCTGCCCGTGTGTTGTTAAATGTTGCGAACTCTAATCCTGAGGTTTTGATGGGGTTGTGAGGAACAGGCAACAAGTCAGCAACTCCCCCCCCTACAGCCCATCGAACACATCATCATAGAAGCGAAATGCCTTTGATTTTAGTGGGAATTTAGAGAGGAGAGTTGTAAGTCTGTTTTGAGGATGGCTTTGTCGTATTTGAAGTAGATAATGTGGTCTTTGATGGCGAGGGTGCTGATATTTTTTTGGGTAGATTAGGTGGACGGCGTGGAGGTAGACCTATAAGCTTGAATCTACTGTGGGAATAATTCCCCGACCTTTAGGTCGAACCTTGTGAGATGACAATTTATCGAGGGTGAAGACCCAATGATAAATTTATAACAATTTCATACCCCGTACCCTTGGGTCGGGGTAGTTGATTGCACCCAAATTATGTCAAATTTATACATTATATCTTTTATATAATATTAAATGTTAGTTGAATCAATATACTGAATAAAGGGGAGAGGTTACTTGTATCTTTGTCTGCAAGGACATATACTACAAGCTAAAGAATGGATTAAAGTAGCCTGTCCCTTTTTCCATGTCCCTTTTTCCACTTTTCCCCAAAAGAGATTGTGAACTTGATACGCTGGCGATGGTGAGGGTGTTGGAGAAGTTGCGGGAGACAATGGGATAGATGGTTTATAAATTTCTCGCTATCCCCAACTGCATTTTCATCCTCTCTACAGCTTCAGTCAAAAAGTAGACCAAGGGGATAATGTTGCCGTCTATCTGTGCCTTTTTGAGGGTGGCGTAGTAGAGGGCTTTGTTGTATGTATATAACGCCATAAATGCATAACAGTTATGCATATTTGACGCTTTTAGAGATAGATTGATTTATATATGCAACTCTATTTGGGATATAAATGGCATAGTAAAGCATGAAAAATTATGCTACCATTCCACTTTTAAACAAGAGGATAACACACATGCCAATTTACGCCCTACAATCACTCGCCGGAGGTTTCCTGGATGAAGACCTCAAACATTTCAATAAAGTCTTCGATGACTGGTGTGTGCAGTTTGAGAGTATGGAAGATGCGCAGCTGGTACTTGATACGCTTGAGAAAAAGGAGAGCATCAAGATCGTCGAGATCACGCCGCTGAGTTATCCCAAATACTTCTTCCCGAAACTGCAGGGCATCATCCATACTACGCGCGAATATGAAGGCAAGATCATCTGCATCGTCGAGCCGCAGATGGGGATGAGCTTTCGCATCGCGATATGTGACCTCCAGACCAAGAAAGTAAGGGTTTTAAAAACGCGTTATAAGAGTGCTCTAAGTGCAGAAGGAGTATTTGCCAATCTCTCTTTTGATTTGTGATCAGGGCTGTACACCACATGCATAGATTTGACATTTATATAAAAAGTAGCTAATATAGTATAAAATAAAGTACCTAAAAGGATATGCTATATGACACAGATTTTAGCGAACTATACTGCCAGTATCTCCGAACTTAAAAAGAGTCCTTCAACCATCATAGAAGAGGCAGGCAATGAAGCTGTTGCCATACTCAACCACAATAAACCCAGTGCCTACCTTGTACCAAGCAGTCTATATGAAAAGATGATGGATATCATCGATGACTACTATTTGGCCCAAGTAGTTAGAGAGAGACAAAATGATGGAGAAGAGCCCATAAAGGTAGAGTTAGATGAGTTACTCTCTTGAGTTCAAACCAAAAGCGTTAAAAGAGTGGAAAAAGCTTGATCATAGTATCAAGCTACAGTTTCATAAAAAGCTCAAAGAACGATTGGAAAATCCACATGTACCGCATTCAAAATTGAGTGGTTTTCAGAATGTCTACAAGATCAAACTCCGAAGTTCCGGGTTTAGACTGGTCTATGAAGTGATAGAAGAAAAGATTGTGGTTATGGTACTCTCTGTGGGCAAGAGAGAAGATGGGGCTGTCTATCGTGATCTTGAGAAGAGAATAGGAAAATAGCATGTTGCACATCTCCAACACCGTCACCCTTGATGAAAACGAAGTAGAGTTCTCCGCCATACGGGCGCAGGGCTCCGGAGGGCAGAAGGTCAACAAAGTAGCAGCATCGGTGCATTTGCGCTTTGATATTGCCGCATCTTCTCTGCCTGAGCACTACAAAGAGAAACTGCTTGCATTAAAAGACAAGCGTATTACCAAAGAGGGCATCATCGTCATCAAATCCCAACAGCACCGAAGTCAGGAACAAAACAGAGCAGAGGCATTGAAGCGGCTGGTAGAGCTGATAAGAAGTGTCAACGTCACGCATAAAAAGCGCATCCCCACCAAACCGACCAAAGGAGCTGTCAAACGCCGGCTTGCATCGAAAAAGAAGCATGCCAACAAGAAAAAGATGCGGGGTAAGGTGAGAGACGAATAGTCATAACACTTCCTTTTACGAACATTTCGATAAAATACGCCTAAAGTTTAATCTATACTAAGGAAACCATGATGGAAAATATCCCAAATTGTCCAAAATGCGGCAGTGAATACACTTATGAAGACGGCAACCTCTATATCTGTCCGGAGTGTGCGCATGAGTGGAGTAAAGATGCAGCAGAAGAAGAGGCGTCTGGACTGGTAGTCAAAGATGCAAACGGTAATATTCTTGCAGACGGTGATACAGTCACTGTCATCAAAGACCTCAAAGTCAAAGGCAGCAGCGGCGGCATCAAAGTAGGTACCAAGATCAAGGGGATCCGTCTCGTTGAAGGGAATGACGGTCACAACATTGACTGTAAAGTCCCCGGTGTCGGTGCGATCAAACTCAAGCAGGAGTTTGTGAAAAAGGCGTAAGCCAATCCTCCCCAAAGAGATCACATGCTCATCCGTAACGGCAAAATACAGTTCCTCTTCTGGACAGCCTTCTTTTCGGTATTTGTATTTGTATGGATAGCATGGATCGGACTTCAAGTCTTTATCCTCCCCGATGAAAAACCAATGACACCTCCCCAAAATGCAATTGTGCTGCTCTTTGTGCTGTATGGTATGGAAGCAGTACTGCTGCTGGCAGGCACGTTTGTGTCGGTGATGATCAACAACCGTTTTTACAGAAAACTTTTCGGTATCTTTACGATGGTCGCTATGGCTTCTTTGCTGTATGCAAAGAGTATATCCGGGTAGGGAATATTCCTTTCCATTCTCAGTTTTTTCCCTGTATAGTTTCGGTACCATATGGGTAAAAAAGGGGTGTAATGCGGCAAATTATTCTGTGTGTGAGCCTGTTTTTGGGAAGCAGTCTGTTGTATGGCGGATTTTTCAGTGATGAAAAGAAGGTTGTGGTACGGACACAGCCGGCAATGGATATTGCGTATGAAAAGAGTGAAGCCTTTTCTCTGGTCAACCAAGTGCGTGAAGCATTGGGAATGAACACACTGATGGCAAATGGGCAGCTTGCAAAGGCGGCACAGGCACATGCGGAGTATCTGGTAAAAAACAGAAGCAGTGCCCATACCGAAGTGGAAGGACTTCCCGGGTTTACAGGCGTACACCCCTCAGACAGAGCATTTCATGCCGGTTATCTCTCTGCCTTTGTTATTGAAAACCTCTCTACCCAGAACAAAGATGCCAAAAGTTCTGTGGACGGGCTCTTTTCAGCTATCTACCACCGTTTTGGCTTTCTTGATGTCGGTATAGATGAGATGGGGGTAGGGGTAGCACAGCAATACTCCGATACCAAAAACAGTGCCTTTGTCTATGTGATGGGAAACAGTGAACTCAATGCCCTGTGTCATGAGCCCTCTTTTCGTGGCAGCGGTAGATACATCTACCATGCCTGTAAAGATCCCAAACACCGTATTGAGTCAAAACGTTTTGAAAAGGCGCAAGACAGCAGCAAATGGATGAACCCGAAAGTGATCTTCTACCCTTATGATGGGGAAGAGGAGGTGCCGCCCGCATTTTACTCGGAGGTTCCTGATCCGCTGCCTGACTATGAGGTTTCTGGGTTCCCTGTCAGTGTAACATTCAACGACTACTTTTTTCACAAAGTGAAGCTTCGCAGTTTCAAGCTTTTTCGAGGTGACGGCAGCGAGGTTACCAAGATACGGCTGCTCTCAGGCAAAAATGACCCCAACAGACGTTTCAGCAAGTTTGAGTTTGCACTCTTCCCGCTTGAGAGACTGGCATACGATACCGACTACCGTGCCCAAATCAGCTACATATACAAAGGAAGGGAAGTTACAAAAAGCTGGCATTTTCATACAACAAAGCCGTTGGAGAAGCTGATATACATCAAAGAGAAAGAAGCAACGGTAAAGCTTGTCCGTGGCAGAGGCTACTGGCTCTACTTTGTACCGATGGACGGACACGACACCTTGAGTGATATTCTCTTCCCTGAAGAGGTTGATATGGCATTTATTGACAACAATACGCTTAGAATCAGTCCGCTTGGAAAAGAGGTTGATGACTTTACTCTAAGAAGCGGCAGACGTACACTGCATGTCGAGGTAGTTGACCCCGACTGATTAGTTTCTGATCTCCAGCAGGTGTTTGGTGCTGATGTCATCCCACGGTTTGTTGAGTGCATAGAAGGCGTTGTAACTCTCCAGAACCCGTTTGAAGTCGGCGCTCTGTTCGCTTTGTTCCTGAAGCACCTCTTTGAGTGCTTTTTTTGCCGCTGTAAAGAACTCCGGCGGGAAGTTTTTGATCTGCACCTGTTTGGGCAGTGTCTGAAGGGCTTTTGCATTTTTGTAGCGGAACTCCTGCAGCATGGTTGCAGTCATCTCTTCGCTTGCTGCAGTGATGATGGCACGGTGCTCATTGCCAAGCTTCTCCCACCTTGCTTTGTTGAATGTCAGTTCGAGGATAGAGCCGGGCTCATGCCATCCGGTGTAGTAGTAGGGTGCGGCTTTGGCAAATCCCATCATGCTGTCAAGCGCAGGTCCCACCCATTCGGTTGCGTCGATGGTACCGCGCTCAAGCGCTGTGTAGATCTCACCTGCGGGCAGCAGCACAGGGTTAACCCCAAGCTTTTTCATGACTTCTCCGCCAAGACCGGGGATGCGCATCTTTAGACCCTTGAGATCAGCAAGGGAGTTGATCTCTTTTTTGAACCAGCCGCCCATCTGGGGGCCTGTAGTACCGCCAATGAGCGGATAGAGATTGAATTTTCCGTAGAGCTCCCGCCACAGGTCGTACCCGCCGCCAAATTTGAACCAGGTGATCATCTCTTCACTGAGCATTCCAAGGGGCATACCGCCAAAGATACTGAATGCTGGGTTCTTTCCTTTCCAGTAGTAGACACCGGAGTGAAACGCATCGATCTGTGAAGCGGAACAGGCATCAAAGACCTGCATGGCAGGGACAAGAATGTTTTTTGCGAAAACTTTGATCTCAAGTGTACCGCCGCTGAGCTCACTGCACCGTTTGGCAAAGGTATCAACCCCGGTACCCATGATGGGAAAGTGTGCCGGCCATGAGGTAGCGAGTTTGAGTGTGACCTTTTTGCCACGGTTGATGCGGACAGTACCCGAGTCACCCGCTTTGTCGGCACGGTGGCATCCGCTCAGTGCCAAGGCACCTGCACCTACTGCCGTTGTTGTGAGAAAATCTCTTCGTTTCATACAAACAGCCTCTTTTTTTGCACTTATTATAGCGTTTTGGAGCACAAAAGCACGAAAGAGACAAACTTATGGTATACTGTCCTACAATTTAAGCGTATATCGGTCAACTCTCAAATATTCCCTGATCAACGGGAAGGGGGATTCTTTCTGAATCTTCCATAGAACAATCAAACATAAAACTCAGCCTTGGACCGGGCATTTCTGCAGGCTTGGTCGATCTTTCATACAGATCATAAAGGTAATATAACGATGTCATTTCATACATTAGGGCTGTCAAAGCCGCTGCTTAAAGCAGTTTCACAAGAAGGCTACAGTGAGCCTACACCCATTCAAAAACAGGCGATCCCTGTCGTGCTTGCAGGACGTGATGTCCTTGCTGCAGCACAGACAGGTACTGGGAAAACCGCAGGGTTCACCCTTCCTTTGCTTGAAAAACTCTCCCAGACCCATCCAAAGATGAAACAAAAACAGATACGGGCACTTGTTTTGACCCCGACACGGGAACTTGCCGCACAGGTAGCACAGAGTGTCAAAACCTATGGAACACACATGCCGTACAGGTCAGTGGTGATCTTTGGCGGGGTAGGTATCAACCCGCAGCTTTCTGCACTTCGAAAAGGGGTGGAGATCGTTATTGCCACGCCGGGAAGACTTTTGGATATCGCATCCCAGAAGGGCATTGACTTTTCGGCTCTGGAAGTACTCATTTTGGATGAGGCAGACAGAATGCTTGATATGGGGTTTATACATGACATCAAAAAGCTGATGAAAATGATGCCCCAAAAGCGTCAGACACTTCTTTTTTCGGCTACCTTCTCGCCAGAGATCAAAAAGCTTGCATCGGGGCTGCTGCATAACCCCGAGACCATAGAAGTGGCACGCGAAAATACCACGGCAGAACAGATCAGCCAGGTGGTACACCATGTGGACAAGAGCCGCAAACGTGAACTGCTCTCGCAGCTGATCAAAACGAAAAAGTGGGAACAGGTACTTGTCTTTACCCGTACCAAACACGGTGCCAACAGGCTGACAAAACAGCTTGAAGACAACGGTATCAGAGCTGCCGCTATTCACGGCAATAAAAGCCAGGGAGCACGTACCAAAGCCCTCGCGGATTTCAAAGCACGCAAGATAGGGGTACTGGTTGCGACAGATATCGCTGCCAGAGGGATAGACATAGACCAACTGCCGCATGTGGTCAACTATGAGCTGCCCAATGTACCGGAGGATTATGTACACCGCATTGGGCGTACAGGACGTGCCGGAGAGAGAGGGGAGGCGGTATCGCTTGTCTGTGTCGATGAACATAAGCTGCTTCACGGTATTGAAAAGTTTATTGGCAGTAAGATAGAAAAGGTCGAGATTGAAGCATTCCGTCTGGATCCGAGCATCAAGCCCGAACCGATACAAAATGGCAGAAGCGACAAAGGCAACAACCATGGACGCAGAAGAGGGAGTGACAACAAAAGCGCATCCCGTGGCGGAAACAGACAGCGTAGTGCATCTGCACGATAGTTTTCCTCCGCTTGGGCATGGGGCTGCTTCCATCAATGACAGGGGTTATTTTCAGTAATAATTGGGCATGATTTTCAAAATCTCAAATAAGGAGATACCTCTTGAAATGCCACATCTGCAACGGTAAAACTTCCATATACACAAAAACAGACTCCGGTATTGCATGCCACTACTGCAAAAACTGTGAATACATCTTCAAAGACCCCTCCTGCTATCAGCCTGTGCAAGCGCAGAAAGAGCGTTACGATCTGCATACCAATGATGAGAAAGATGAGGGGTACAGAGCCTACTTTCAGCGTTTTGTTGATTTTATCATACCTTATGTAGGAAGCCCGAAAACTGCGCTTGATTTTGGCTGTGGAAAGAGTACGCTTTTGGCAGAGATATTAAAAAATATAGGAATTGATACGGATGCCTATGACCCAATATATCATCCGGAAAATTGGCATGATAGTAAAAAATATGATCTTATTGTCACAACGGAGGTCTTTGAACACCTCCATCAGCCAAAAGAGGTCTTTGAAGCACTTATTGCATGTTTGAACCCGGGTGGTTTTCTTGCAATTCAGACACAGTTTCATCCTGAAGATATAAATGCTTTTGGGCAGTGGTACTACCACAGAGACCCAACCCATATTGTCTTTTTTTCTCCAAAAACATTTAGAACACTCGCCAAGATGTATGGATGTGACTATATTGCAGATAATGGGAAAAATATGGTACTATTGGGTGAAGGAAATAATGGAGAGAGATATCAATGAATATTATTGATCGTATATTTGGCAAGAAGGAGAAGAGTATGAGTGAAAATCCGGGACGAACCTTTACCCGTATCATGACGGGAGACTACTTTGGTCTACGCAGTGAGCATGCATCGAAAGATGCATCTCTGAAGGCGAAAGAGGAGAAGATAGCCCAGATCAAAGAGCTTGGACTGGTACCAAAATATGTACGCTATCAGTACAGTGAGGGACTGGTCACCCACAATGAAGAGGATGTGCTTGCTGCACATGTTACCTTTCAGAAAGAGGAGTTCGATCCAAAACAGAATAAGGTGCATGTAACGGAGATCTCGTTTATTGTACCTAAAGAGGAATTTGCAGAGTTTGAGCAGATGGCGGGTGTCTCTTTGAAAGCAGATTTCCGTAACCTTTATGAGAGTGACAAAGCATATCAGGGGGAAGACCGCAGAAAGGCACCGAGACCATCCCCTTTTGAAAAGATGTAGTAGATCCTTGAACCACTCATTTTTCTAAGCCTGCTGTCAAGCTATTTGGTTATGATGCTACGAAAAAAAGGCAGCATAGGTGAGAAGGGTTACTTTTTTTTCATGGAATGTCAACGGTATCCGTGCCGTAGCCAAGAAAGGCGCACTGCAATGGGTCGATGAAACACCTATGGATTTTCTGGGACTGCAGGAGATCAAAGCAGAAGCAGACCAGATACCCGACGATCTTTTTTCCCGTCGTTTCAAGTTCCACAGTATCAATTCATCCTCAAAAAAGGGGCAGTCGGGTGTAGCTCTTTTTACGGATATCCGGGGAGAAGCATCAGCGTGTGAAGAGGTGGACATCCTGCATGAGGGGCGTATCAACGAGTATCATTTTGGCAATATTGCTTTTTTCAATGTCTACTTTCCAAACGGACAGAGCGGTGAAGAGAGACTTGCCTACAAACTTGCCTTTTATGACCGTTTCCTAAACTATATCAACCGTCTCAGAGCAGAGGGAAAATCGATCATCTTCTGCGGGGATGTCAACACAGCACATAAAGAGATCGATATTGCAAGACCTAAGGCAAATGAAGGAACGTCAGGGTTCCTTCCTGTTGAACGGGCATGGATGGACAGGCTTGTGGCAGAGGGGTATGTCGATACCTTCAGGCATGTTCATGGAGATGAGAAGGACCGCTACAGCTGGTGGAGCTACCGTGCAGGTGCACGCGGGCGAAACGTCGGTTGGCGTATCGACTACTTTTTTGTCTCGGATGACCTGAAAGATCAGATTGTTGATGCCGATATACTTGATCAGATCATGGGAAGTGACCACTGTCCTATCAAACTGGTCATAGATCTACCCCTCTAAAACGGGTGTAGCACGACTGTTCGAGGTACCCTTAATCCTTTTTAAAGTAGAATAACCTATGTAATCTAGAAATAAACGATTGAAACTGATAAGGCGGCAAGGGATGGCAGAGCGTAACATAAAAGATGAGAATGACGAGATAGATCTTCGGGAGATAGCGGGGATACTGTTTCGGTATAAAAAGTCTATTTTGCTTATTACGCTGCTGACAACTCTCTTTGCCGCCTACTATGCCTACTTTCTTCCCGATATGTACCGCTCTCGTATGTTGCTTAAAGTACCTCCCCAGAACAACTATAGCAACTATATTACGGCAGATACGCTGGGTGCTATGATGGGTACCGGAAATGAGCTTGCAGAAGAGGCAGTTGTGTTTCAAACGAGTGCGCTTGCACAAAAGGCACTGCAGCATCTTGATCTTGGTATCCGCTACTTTGCCTACCGGCACTTCAAGTGGAAAGAACTTTACAAAGATACGCCGTTTGTGGTAGTAGCACACCATATCAAAGCGGAGATAAAAGGCAGACCCATTATGCTTGAACCGGTAGATGATATCCGTTTCAGGCTCACTTTTGAGAAGGATGGAGAAACAGCAGTCGATAAGGTCTATCCCTACGGAGCAATGATTGAGACACCGTATTTTTCTATTACTGTCAAAAAGATCTATAGACTTGAAGCGGAAAAGTACCGGTTTGAGATTGCTGACAACAGCGATATGGCAGGTTTGATACTTGGCGGTATATCTGCATCACCCTATGTTAAAGACGGCACAAGTATCATCGCTGTCTATTTCAACGATACGGTACCCTTGCGTGCAAAAGAGATTCTTGATGCTGTCAGCCAAAGCTACATTGCCGACAATCTCGAGATAAAATCACGTAGTGCGAAAAAAAGACTGGCATTTATCGATATGCAGCTTAAGGCGATCAATAAAACCCTGCAGGGATCATCACAGAAACTGCAGCAGTACAAGGCAACCAATGTCTTTGTCAGTCTGGATGAGAAAGCCAAAAGTATCAGCAGCCGTCTGGGAACACTGGAAGCAAAAGCCTATGCGCTGAAGACGCAGATCTCTATTTTGGAGAGTCTTTTAAACTATGTGCAGACACAAAAGAGTCTGAGGGGTATCAATATCGACAGCTCCGTACAGATAAGCCGGCAGATATCCGGGATCATCGATGCGATACAAAAGTCTATTGTCGAGTATGATACGCTTTTGGTCACCCATACCCGTCACCATCCGCAGGTTATCAAGCTGAAAAAACAGCTTGAGTCTCTCAAGCGTTCTCTGCTCGATACAGTATCGGTTAACCTGAAAACACTCAAAGAGGAGAAACGCTCTCTTGATCGACAGATAGAAACCTACAAGGAAGAACTTAAAGATCTTCCGGTACAGGAGCAGAAGCTGGAAGTACTGAACCGAAACTTTATGGTCAATGAGAAGATCTACTCTATGCTGCTTGAAGAGAGAGCCACTACAGCGATTGTAGAAGCTTCCAATATCTCTTACATACGCATACTTGAAGCACCATACGTACCTTCTGTCTCTTTCAAGCCAAGAAGGAAGATGATCATGCTTGTAGGACTGATCATGGGATTGATTTTAGGGATTGTACAGGCCTTTGCAAGAGAGTTTTTCAATACTACGTTCAAATCGCTTGAAGAGCTTGAACGCTATACGGATGTGCCGGTATATGGTATTGTACCGCACCGATCCCATAAACGCAGTCTGATACATTATAAAGAAGCGATGCATGTGATGTGGTCAAATCTTGAACTCAGCCCCAATGCAAAATCGGTAAAAGTTATTACCGTTACCTCTTCTGTCTCAGGTGAGGGAAAAACACTGACAACCACAGAGTTTGGAAAAGTCATTGCCAAAAATGGTAAAAAGGTGATCGTAGTGAATCTTGACATGAGGAAGCCGACACTGCATGAAGCGTTTGATCTTCCCAATACAACAGGGATGAGTACGCTGCTGTCAGGGAAAGATCCATTGGCTTCAGTGATTCAAAAGACAAGCATCGATACACTTCATGTCATTACAAGCGGACCCAAGCCGCCAAATCCGACAGGGCTTATCATGTCTGAGAATCTTCAGAAAGTGATAGAGGTATTGAAAACCCGCTACGATTATGTTTTGATAGACTCCCCTCCGATAGGACTGGTAGCTGATGCCAAGAAGATCATGCATCTGAGTGATCTGACCCTGATCATTATACGTGTGAACTTCTCTCAGAAAAACTTTATCAAGGTGGTAAACCGTTTTTATGAAGAGGAGAAGATCAATTTGGGTATCATTATGAATGATATGCCGCCGAAGAAGAGTTACGGTTATGGTTACGGCTACGAATACGGAGTATAACCTCTTGGCTACAGTATCTCTTTGACGCGACCCACTTCACCGGTGTTGAGTCTGACTTTGATGCCGTGTGGATGGGTAGGTGAATTTGTTAAAATCTTCTGTACCTTGCCGTACTGTTAAAACTGTTTTTTTCATCAATTTCATCTTCTCTATCCTTATACGACTTCTACTGTAACGACATCGATACCATTATATTTGTACCCGCCATGGTTCCACTTGATATTTTTGGCCAGCGGCTGCTCTTCACCCAGTTTGTTGATCGCTTTTGCCATGATCTGAAGTTTTCCGAGTTTGTTTGGCTTATTCGTTGGGGGAGTAATAAAGCCGTAGCGGAAGGTTCTGTAGGCGTATCGTCCCAGATTCCCGCTGTCAAGGATTGCTTTGTCCCATGTTTTCCCGCCGTCAAGTGAGATTTGAACCTCTTTTATTCCTGCCCCACCGTCAAAGGCAACACCTCGCACGACCGCTTGTGACTTCAGAGTGAGTTTGTCTCCGTTTGCAGGATATCCGATGACTGACTTTACATTCATTCGGTAGATCGGTTTTGTTTTTGGGAATTTTTTCTCCGGTGTTTCACATTCACATTCGTTGCCTGGAATGACATAGGCATGGTCCATGAAGAAGAGACTCTGATACTTGTCTGTGACAGTGATGTTGTTGATCATCTTGATCCAGCTGTCAGAGTAGACACCCGGTATAACAAGTCTTACAGGGAAGCCGTTAAGGTACGGCAGGTCTTCGCCGTTCATCTGATAGGCGATAATGACGTGGTCGTCAAGCTCGTCAAGATGCAGCTCACGAATGAAGTTTGGTGTTTCGTAGTAGGCAGCCTTTTCGCTTCCCTGTACGGCAAGCCACTCGGCACCTTTTTGACACCGGCTCTGTCAAGGATATCACAGAGTCTGACACCTTTCCAGAGTGCGCAGCCCATTGCGCCGCTTCCCCACTGGATACCGCCTGCAGTCGGTTCAAATGCCGAACGGCTGTTGCCGCCACACTGAAGGACTGCCGCTACTTCAACCTGCTCATAATCCTCTTTGAGCTCTTTTGGTGATTGATATCATATTATTTTTGAGTGGAAAGATTATGGCAGGATTGCCTTAATACCGACTGATGCAGCCAAGTAAGTGATAAATATAGGTAAAAAAGAAAGTTTTATGTAGATAAATGATACTGTTTTGTTTTTAATATCAGTTAAATTTATTTGATGAATAAAGAGAATATGAAGGTTCCCCTGTCCACACGGCAGGGGAGAGAGGTTAGGCGTTCTGCTCAGCCTGCTGTTTGGCAACCTCTTCACGGACTTTGTCCATATCGAGCTCCTGTACCTGTCGGATAATATCTTTCAGACCCTCTTCAGGCAGCATGCCCGGCTGTTGGAAAATACCGATCTTTTCTCTCAGTACGATCACGGTAGGGATAGACTGAATCTGGAAGTATCCGGCAAGTCCCTGCTCCTCTTCGGTATTGATCTTTCCAAAGAGGATATCGGGGTACTCCTGTGAAACTTTTTCAAAAATTGGGCCAAACTGTCTGCACGGTCCGCACCAAGGTGCCCAGAAGTCAAGGATGACGATATCGTTGTTCTCAATGTGCTCGTTGAAGTTCGCTTCAGTCAAATTTACAAGTGCCATGTGTTGTTCCTATAATTTAGATAAAATACCATTATGACATATTGGACTGAATATAATGATAGAAATTTGAAAATTACAGACGTTTTTTCACCACAATACCCTGTTTGTACATTCGGTAGAGTTCGTAGGATTCATTGGGGTATTCACCATATTCGAGTATCTCGAAACTGCTGTCGAAAAAGTCTGGAAGTTCATTTGGTGCAAGAAGAAAATCGGGGTTGGCATCTTTTTTCTCATTTTCGGGATGATCCATATAGGTTTCGATGAAAAAAAGTGCATCCAGTTTGAGCGTGGCAGCGGTACGTCTGATGAGCGCCCTGTCCAGATAGTTGCTCATGACAGCAAGGTTATAACGGTGCATTTTGGGTGTGAAGGTGTCGAGGTCTTCTTTGAGGAGTCTAACCTCTTTGCCATTGGTTTTGGATGCAAGTGTTTCAAGTGCTACCGAGGAGATATCGACCGCATCGACACAGAAACCTTCTTGCCGAAGGTAGAGAGTGTGTCTGCCGCTTCCGCAGGCAAGGTCGATGGCACAATGTCCCTTACAGGAAGTAAGATGCTTGACAAGGAGTGGGCTTGGCGGTCTTGTCTCAAGAAGAGTAGGTTTTTCACGATACTTTTTATCCCACTTCAGACGGTCTTTTTCTGCCATAGTTGATCCTTTAGAGGTTCTCTTTTTCAAGTTTTGCAGCAAGTTCTTTGAAAAATATCGCTACAGAGGGGAGGTTCAATGCTGCATTGCGCTGCTTTTTCCCCCACATCGGTTCAGGGAAGTAGCTGTCCTCCCTGAAACGCGCCATAATATGCCAGTGTACATGCGGTATATAATTTCCGAAAGAGGCGATATTGATCTTATCTGGATTGAAATAGGCGATCATCTCTTTTTCAATACGATCGAGCAGATCATAGATTTCCAGTTTGATGTGGGCAGGAACCTCACTCATCTCTTTGTAGGGGTACTGGGTAAATATCTTTAACCACGGAATTTCGCTCTCTTCTATTTCGATACGGATATTTTCATTTTCGTAAATGACTGACATTAGCGTATCCTTTTGATGTGTGTTTTCCCGATTTTCAGGATTGTAGAGGGGGTGTCTGTCTGTTGCAGCGGCAAGACAATAACATCAGAAGCCTCTTTTGCAAATAGCTCATCATAGGCTTTCCCGCTTTGGTTTGCAGAGGTAGTGTATGCCCATCCAAGCCGTGAAAGCAGCAGTGTATGGTGAGGATCACGTACAACCCGATAGGAGTTGGCATTGGGCATGACAAAGGTTGTTTTCTTCGCCCTTCTAATACGGTTTTTGTGGGGTGAGGGGATGCGTGTCTGCATCTTCAAAGCGGCAAGGGAGGGGAGTGCTTTGATATAGTGCTTTCCTGCCGGACGCTCTTTAATTTGGCTGAGCCTCTTGGCATTTTGGGAGATGAACCCGATGGTTGTATCGGTTTGGGTAAGAAATACTTTCCTGTTTAACATACGATATTATAGCCAAATATCTATGAAAACTTTTTCTTCCAGTAGCGTATCCACGTATGTTTGAGTCTGCTTTTGGGAATAGTACTGAGTGCTTTGGGAAGATTGTGTCTGAGGTTACGCTCAAGCTTCTTACTCAGATGCTTCTTTTTCATAATGGCATGGAACCCTCCGGCACCCTGCTGATGTGTGCCGTATATTGAGAAAGCACTGATCTTGATACCGTGTCTTTTTAGGCTTCGGATATTGTCTTTGAGGATTGCATGAAAAATTCTGTCCTGATTTTTAGGGAGTTTCCACTTGCTGTAGGGGATATGAAGTTTTTTTGCATAGGCATGGGCAGTCTTTGGCATGATCTGGTAGCGGCCGTAGGCACCGCTCTTTTTGTTGTGTGCCGTATATTTTCCGGTGGTAGTCTCAATTTTGATGACTTTGTCGATGATCTTCTGCATCTGTTTGGTACTCATACCGGCCTCTTTTGCCAGTGCGGCATCTGCCGATGCAATGACGGTTGTCATCAGAACAAAGAGTGCTATAACGCACAGCTTACATGAAAAACGGTAGTATAAAGAGGATGCCTTATGCATATAGTCCTTTGCGCTGCTATTGCTGTTTTATAGGTTGAATATCATATAAATATAACAATAGATAATGTTTAGCGCAATGATAGTGGAAAAAAGTTAACAGAAAAATAACATAATCTTAGCTTTTACTTATAATATG
Organism: Sulfurovum sp.; assembly: GCA_027029065.1. Next base: position 8,260 of record JALVGO010000184.1, on the reverse strand, counting down.
GAGAAAAAAGGTGAAGTTTGTAAACGGCTCCAAGGTGTCAGGAGCCTCAAAGAAGGTTTAGGAGAGATAGTCCTGAAGTGCTTTTGGGTCAAGACAGCCGTCATGTGCTTTAAGCTCAGCAATTGCAAGGGCGGTGGCTCTTGCCGCGGCAATGGTTGTAAAGTAGGCGACATTGTTGGCAAGTACGGACTGGCGGATGATCTTGGCATCACTCTTGCTTGCTTTGTTGTCGCTGGTGTTGATTGCCAGTGCGATCTCTTCGTTTTTGATCATATCATCGATGTTCGGACGTCCTTCGCTGATCTTGAGCACTTTGGTTGAAGGGACACCTGCGGCTTCCAGTGCCGCGTGTGTTCCGGAAGTCGCAACGATCTCGAAGCCCAACTGTACGAACATTTTTCCTATCTCACCCGCAGCCGGTTTGTCTATCTCTGTCAGGGAGAGGAAGAGTTTTCCTTCCAGAGGAATGTTGTTTTTGGAGGCAAACTGTGACTTGGCAAAACTCATACCGAAGTTCTCACTGATCCCCATTACTTCACCTGTTGACTTCATTTCAGGTCCCAAAATGAGGTCAGATCCCGGAAGTTTGTTGAATGGGAATACCGCCTCTTTAACCGCTACATGGTTTTTAAGGATCGGCTCCATGATCTTTTTGTCAAAGTTGACCACACCGAAGGTGTCGTAGTACTTGAGTGCCTCTTTGAGGTTGCCCTGTATCATGACACGTGTTGCGACTTTTGCCAGAGGTACCCCTGTCGCTTTGGAGACGAACGGTACCGTACGGGAAGCTCTCGGGTTGACCTCAATCAGGTAGATCTCACCTCTGTGGATCGCATACTGGATGTTCAGCAGTCCAACCACTCCAAGTCCCAGAGCAATCTTGGCTGTCTGCACTTTGACCTCTTCGACAAGTGATTCAGAGATACTTACCGGCGGCAGTGAACAGGCAGAGTCACCGGAGTGGATACCCGCCTCTTCGATATGCTGCATAACTGAACCGATATAGACATCCTCACCGTCACAGATTGCATCGACATCGAGTTCTATGGCATTGTCAAGGAATTTGTCGATGAGTACCGGTGCTTCGTTGGAGACGCTGACCGCTTCATCAAGATACTCACGCAATTCAGCATCGTTGTACACCGTACGCATACCGCGTCCGCCAAGAACAAAGCTTGGACGGATCAGTACCGGGTAGCCGATACGGTTGGCGATTGCCATCGCTTCATCTTTTGCAAAGGCAGTACCGTTGTCAGGCTGTTTTAGTCCAAGCTCTTTGATGAAGTTACTGAAAAGCTCTCTGTCCTCGGCAAGGTCGATCACTTTGGCACTGGTACCACTGATCTTTGCACCGATGGCAGTAAGGTTTTTTGCCAGTTTTAGTGGTGTTTGACCACCAAAGTGGACAATGACCCCATCGGGTTTTTCCAGTTCGATAACACTTCTGACATGTTCGAAGTCGATCGGCTCAAAGTAGAGAATATCGGAGGTGTCGTAGTCTGTAGAGACGGTTTCAGGGTTGCAGTTGTACATGATCGACTCGATACCCATATCTTCGAGTGCGAATGAGGCGTGTACACAGCAGTAGTCAAATTCAATCCCTTGACCGATACGGTTTGGTCCGCCACCGATGACCAAAACCTTGCGGTTTTCGGAGTGCTGAGTGCTGAGCGCTGAGTGCTGAGGGAGTGAGGTGATGTTGGTAGTGGAGTAGAGGTAGGGGGTGAGGGCTTTGAACTCTGCTGCACAGGTATCGACTTCGTTGTACTCCAGTGTGATGCCCAGTTTCTCTCTGGCATTGTAGATGTCGTTCTCAGTAAGGGTGAGTCCCTCTTTTTTATTGATCACTTCGGCAATGTAGGCATCGGAGAATCCGTCCGCTTTTGCTTCTCTAAGGCGTGTTGCATCGGAGAGCATGGCAACATCCATCTGTTTTTCACGGGCAACGAGCTCTTCGAGCTGGTAGAGGAACCAGCGGTCGATTTTGCAGAGGTCAAAAATAGCATCAACGCTCATACCGCGTCTAAGCCCCTCATAGACATAGAGCATACGCTGAGCGTTAGGACGGCGAATTTCGCGCACCAGTGTTTCTCCGTCACATTTGATTTCATTAAATCCTGTAAGTCCTGTTTCAAGTGAACAAAGCGCTTTTTGGAACGACTCTTTAAATGTACGTCCAATTGCCATTGCCTCTCCGACTGACTTCATAGCAGTGGTGAGTGTAGAGTCTGCCATTGGGAACTTCTCAAAGGTAAAGCGCGGCAGTTTGGTAACGATGTAGTCGATGACCGGCTCAAAGGAGGCGGGAGTACCGGTGATGTCGTTGGTGATCTCATCAAGTGTGAAGCCTACAGCAAGCAGGGTTGCGACTTTGGCAATAGGGTATCCGGTCGCTTTGGATGCCAGTGCAGAGGAGCGGCTTACACGCGGGTTCATTTCGATGACGATCATACGTCCGGTCTCGGGGTTGATGGAGAACTGTACATTCGATCCACCCGTATCGACACCGACCTCTCTGAGGATAGCAAAAGAAGCGTCACGCATACGCTGGTACTCTTTGTCTGTCAGTGTCAGGGCAGGGGCGATGGTGATGGAGTCGCCAGTATGCACACCCATCGGGTCGAAGTTTTCAATGGAACAGACGATAATACAGTTGTCCTCACGGTCACGGATAACCTCCATCTCATACTCTTTCCAGCCAAGCAGTGACTCTTCGATAAGGATCTCTGAGATAGGAGAAGCTTCCAGACCGTTCTGGACGATCTCTTTGAATTCATCCATATTGTACGCCACACCCGAACCGCCTCCGGCAAGGGTATAGGATGCCCGGATGATCAGTGGAAATCCGATCTTCTTGGCAGCATCAAGTGCCTCGTCCATATTGTAGGCATACTGGGAGATAGGCAGATCCATACCGATCTTGATCATCGCCTCTTTGAATGCCTGTCTGTCTTCGCCTTTTTTGATAGCAGCTGGGTTCGCACCGAGGAACTCCACGCCTTCAAGCATCCCTTTTTCATGCATACTCATGGCAACGTTGAGTGCTGTCTGTCCTCCCATGGTCGGCAGAATGGCATCGACATTCTCTTTCTTGATGATCTTCTCGATCACCTCTTCATTGATCGGTTCAATATAGGTTCTGTGTGCAAACTCCGGGTCTGTCATGATGGTTGCAGGGTTGGAGTTGATGAGTACCACACGGTAGCCGAGCTCTTTGAGTGTCTTTGCAGCCTGTGTACCTGAATAGTCGAATTCACAAGCCTGTCCGATAACGATAGGGCCTGATCCGATAAGGAGAATGGTTTTGATATCTTCGCGTTTTGGCATGGAGAAATACCTTTGAATTTTAGTTCGATATTATAGTAAAAAGAGACCAAAAACGCCCTTAAATCAGGGTGTTTTGGCAAGGCTTTGGAGAAGCTGTTTAGAAGAGGTCGAGTGTTTGCGGAGCAGCTCTTTTGTATTTGTGTCTTTTTTTATGAGGTTTTGGTGCGGGTTTTGGCTCTATATGCTGTTCCTGAGGTACTTCAGGCTCAATGCGTTCCTCTTGTGTCTGGTCGATACGCTGGGGAATACTTGAGATAGAGGATACCGTTGTGTTCTCATCCTCAACAGCAAGCGTGGTTTCAAGTGTGCTGTTTGATTCTACTGTTATGACTTCCGGTCTGGGTATGCAGACAGGGATGTCGGTCGTATTAGCATCAAAGCCCTTTGTCAGTGTCGGTGCAGCATCGTTGATTAGAAAAAATATCCGGGGGTGGAATATATCGGCATAGGTTTTGATATAGGCAACTTTGTAGGCACTCTGGATATCAACTTTGGTGACGATGCCCACCGGAAGGTTGGCAAAGAAGATTTCATCCAGTCCAGATGTGACTACCTTGTCTCCTTTTTTGATCTTGTGCCATTTTGGGATAAATTTGACAATCATGGTGTGTTTTTCAAGCCCTATTGCGATACCCGGAGCCTTCTCTTTTCCGATAAAAACGGTAAACCGGCACTGCTCATCGGATGTCAGATAGCCGTAGAGCTGATTGTTGTGTACCAGTGCGATCCCGGCAACAACACTGTCCTGTATCAGTCCGTAGATATGGTTCTCATGTATGTTTTTGGGTTTTGTCAGAATAATTCTTGAAAAGCTGTTGAGTTTGACATAGGAGATAGTATTGGTAAGGGAGATGCTTTTGACAGGAAGTCTGCTAAGGCGCGGAAGTACACTGTAAATGTCTTTTACCTGCCGGATATAGTGGGTCTGTTCAAGCAGCCGCTTTCTTAAAATACGGTTCTCTTTGGTCAGTTTCTCTATGGATTCTTTTTGAAACAGGTAGCTGTGACCTTTGTCTTCAAGCTCCTGTGTCAACGCTTTGTAGTTCTGTTTAATGGGGTTGATGACACTCAAGAGGGTGTCGGTAATACGCTCATCGTTGCGAGTCAGCAGTACTCCCAGAATGAGCAGGAGTATGATGATTATGATGATCCTAGTCTTCATACGCCATTTGCTGGAGGAGGTCTATCTCATCAAGCGCTTTTCCTGTACCTTTTGCTACAGCAAGAAGCGGATCTTCTGCAATATAGACGGGGAGTTTGACAACATCTGAAAGGTATTTGTCCAGACCGCGTATGAGTGCACCGCCTCCTGTGAGGACAATACCGTTTTCAACAATGTCTCCGGCAAGTTCAGGCGGTGTGTGCTCAAGGACATCCTTGAGTGCATCTGCGATCTGCTCTATGGAGTCTTTCATTGCTGCACGGATATGTTCGGAGGTGATCTCAATGGAGGTAAGACTGCCCTCTACCTGGTCACGTCCGCGAACGGTTGTGGCCAGTTCTTCCTCAAGCGGAATAGCAGTACCGATTTTGATCTTGAGCTCTTCAGCGACACGGTCACCGATGAGCAGGTTGAAGTTCTTTTTGACATAATCGACGATTGCCTGATCGATATGGTCACCGGCAACACGGATCGATTTACTCTGTACCAGTCCGCCAAGAGAGGTTACCCCGATCTCTGTGGTACCGCCTCCAATGTCGACCACAAGGTTTCCGTTGGGGTCTTTGACCGGAATACCGGCACCGATCGCTGCCGCCATAGGTTCTTCAATGAGGTAGACATAGCGTGCACCCGCATTTTCGGCAGAATCTTTGACGGCACGTCTCTCAACCTGTGTCAGTCCGTAGGGGACACAGATGATGATACGCGGGGAGAAGAAGCCTTTACGCTTGTGCGCCTTTTCAATGAAGTAGCGTATCATCATTTCGGTCACTTCAAAATCAGCGATTACACCGTCTTTCATAGGACGAATGGCACGGATGTTCCCCGGTGTTTTACCAACCATATCCTTGGCTTCCTGTCCTACAGCGAGGATATGCTGCTGTCCGTGTTTGTCATACTGAATGGCAACGACGGAAGGTTCGTTGATACTGATGCCCTGTCCTTTGACAAGTACCAGTGTATTGGCGGTACCGAGGTCGATCGCAAGGTCGTTGGAGAAAATACCCAAAAGTTTTTTAAACATGATCGTTCATCCTTTTGCTATGCTGATTTTTTATCTTTGATGTAGAGCGGTTTGGCATGATTGTTTACGACATCTTCGGTGATGATCACCTCATACCCCTCAAGTTCGGGAAGCTCATACATAATATCCAAAAGTGTCTCTTCCATGATCGAACGCAGTCCTCTGGCACCGGTTTTTCTGTCAAGTGCTTTCTGTGCGATCGCCGAGAGTGCCTCCTCCTCAAAGGAGAGGGTGACATGGTCAATCTCAAAGAGTTTCTGATACTGTTTGACCAGAGAGTTCTTCGGCTCTACAAGAATGCGTACCATATCCTCTTTGGTGATCTCTTCAAGTGTCGCAAAGACATGCAGACGGCCTATCAGTTCCGGGATGAGTCCGTAGGCCACCAGATCATCGGCTTCGACCATAGGCAGCAGGTTCTCCTCCTCTTTCTTGGAGCGTTTTGTCTGTCCGAATCCAAGTACATTGGCACCGAGTCTTCGTTTGAGAATGTCATTGAGACCGTCAAAGGCACCGCCGCAGATGAAGAGGATGTTTGAGGTATCGATCTGGATGAAGTCCTGGTTGGGGTGCTTTCTGCCGCCTTTTGGCGGAATGTTGACCACGGAACCCTCGATAAGTTTGAGGAGTGCCTGCTGTACCCCTTCTCCGGAGACATCACGGGTAATGGAGCGGTTCTCTCCCATACGGGCGATCTTGTCGATCTCATCGATAAAGACGATCCCCTGCTGAGCACGTTCGACATCACCGTCAGCTGCCATCAGCAGCTTTGTCAGAATGTTTTCGACATCTTCACCGACATAGCCCGCTTCGGTCAGGTTGGTTGCATCGGCAATGGCTATGGGCACATTGAGAAATTGTGCAATGGTCTGTGCCAAGAGTGTTTTTCCTGATCCGGTCGGTCCTATCAGAAGCACATTTGACTTGGTGATCTGGGTATCGTTCTCCTGCTCAGTCTCCCGGAAGATACGTTTGTAGTGATTGTACACAGCGACAGCGAGTGTCTTTTTGGCATTCTCCTGACCGATGATATACTCATCGAGCAGGGCATGGATCTCTTTGGGGGTGTAGAGCACATGGGTCTGCGGATCGTAGCTGTTCTCTTCGCTCTCTTCCTCTCCAAAGAGGATCTTGTAGGCAGAGATGACACAGTTGGAACAGATATAGGCATGTTCTCCCGCAATCAGCGGATTTTCTTCGCTCTCAAAGGCAGCACAGAAACTGCAAGCTTTAATTGACATATTTTTTCCTCATATATTTGGTTATTTTTTCAGTATACTATTTTCTGGTAAACGGGATACCGCGTTTGGATGTTTTGATAAACATACAGAGTGCTTTGACATATGGGGATGTATCGGACTCAAAGAGTCTCTGTGCAACCTCCTGAATCGGCTGTCCCTGTTCAAAAAGTTCTCTGTAGGCGCTCTTGAGTGCATTGATCTCGTCACGCTCTATCTTGCGTCTGAGTCCGGTGAGGTTCAGCCCTCTGAGGACAGCACGATTCCCTTCTGCAAGACAGTATGGTGGTATATCCTGTGCAACGGCACTCGCCCCGCCGATCATGGCATAATCGCCTATATGTACGAACTGATGTACCGGTGTCAGCCCTCCAATGACCACATGGTTGCCAAGTTCTACGTGCCCTGCAAGTGTCGCACCGTTGGCAAGGATGCAGTGGTCTCCAAGAATGACATCGTGTCCGAGATGGACATACCCCATCAGCAGGTTATGGTTTCCAATTTTTGTAACCATACCGCCGCCCTTGGTACCCGGATTGAGCAGGGTAAATTCGCGTATGGTATTGTGGTCACCGATGATCAGTTCACTATCCTCGCCGTCATATTTGAGATCCTGCGGGATCGTACCGACTGCGGCATGGGGGAAGATACGGTTGTGTTTTCCGATCGTTGTGTTCCCCTCGATCACAGCATGGGAAGCTACTGTTGTGCCGTCACCAATGGAGACCTTCGGACCGATATAGGCAAAGGGACCGACAGTGACGTTGTCACCAAGTACGGCACCCTTTTCAACAATTGCGGTTGGGTGAATATCGGGCATACTTATTTATCCACGATCATGGCTTTGAGTTCCGCCTGTGCGACAAGCTTGTCATCAACATAGGCTTTTGCATCGAGATGCCATACCGCACCTTTGTTTTTGATCACATCGATTTTGTATACGAGTTGATCTCCCGGTGTTACGGGTGAACGGAACTTTGCTTTGTCAATGCTCATGAAGTAGACCACTTTGTTCTCGATCGCCTCCTGGGAAGCATCATCCATACTCTTAAATGCCAGTACGCCGCCTGCCTGCGCCATCCCTTCGATGATCATGACACCAGGATAGATAGGGTGTCCGGGGAAGTGTCCCTGAAAGACAGGTTCAGAGATAGAGACGTTCTTGTAGCCTTCGATGTATGCACCTTCCTTCAGTTCGGTGATACGGTCAACCAGAAGGAAAGGGTATCGGTGGGGGAGAATTTTTTGAATATCAACAACATTGTACAACACGTGAAAACCTTTAGCATAAAATTCACCTATTTTATCTAACAGTTGGTAAAAAACGGTTGAGAGAAGATGCCTATATACTGAGAAGTTTCTCCTGAACATCACTGTAGGTTTCGCTTTGAATAAGCAGTTCTATTTTGTTCTTCGGTATCTCCTCCGTGACAATGACAGCGGAGAGGTCAAACGGAGAAAATCCAAGTCTGTTACGAAGGGTAACTTCTTCTTCAAACGGTGGCGGGT
>JALVGO010000183.1 GCA_027029065.1 Sulfurovum sp. | reverse complement strand
ATTCGGTATCGTCTTCGATAATCAATACTCTCATGCAGTGCACCCTTCTCTATTATTTAAGTAATTTTTAAATTATAGCATAAAAAAGGGCTTAACTGAAAGTTTTTTGAATTTTTTATACTTTTTGGGAGGATTGCGGATAGTGCCATGATGCACTCAGGGCGACATTGGCATTTTGAAGAATATCCGGTTTTCCGATTTTAAGAGTGAGGGAGATAATTTGAGGATAAGCTGTGGTGATCATGTGTTCAATACCCTCCAAAGCCTCTTCAAGCAGTCTATAACGTGATGATTTGATAGTTGTTTCTATCTTGTCGGCAAGTATGGCATAGTCGATAAAATTGTCATTGTTATAGGAATAGGAGAGGGTTAGGTCAACAGTAACCCGTTGCGGACGCTCACGCTCAAAGTCAAGCAGCCCTATGATCGCATCAAAAGTGAGCGCTTCAATATGGATCGTCATCATTAGACCACTTTTGTCTCTTCTTTGTTGATCAGTCGGATAATATTGGGAATATGCTTATAGAAGATAATGATAGCAATGATCCAGATGGGTGCATGTGCCATGTCAGGGTAGAGTATGTAGGAGGCTGCAAGGAGAGCTGCCAGACCAATGAGCGAAGAGAGCGAAGAGATCTTTAGAAGTTTTCCAGCCACAAACCAGACAGCAATGGCGATGAGAGAGGGGATCGGCAGCAGTACCAGCAGTACACCAAACCCGGTCGCTACCCCTTTGCCTCCCTCAAAACCGAGAAAGGCAGAAAAACAGTGTCCCACTACTGCCAGTACGGCAATCGTCCAAAGTACACTTTCGGGTACATCGAGTGCCATGGCGACAAAGAGGACGATCATCCCTTTGACAGCATCCAAAAAGAGTGTTGCTGCACCGAGCTTTTTGGCAAGTGCGGGATCTTTCTCTTTGACAACCCTCAGTACGTTGGTCGCTCCGATATTGCCACTGCCGGCATGTTTGATGTCCACGCCGGCAAACTGTTTGGCAAGCAGATACCCAAAAGGGATACCGGCAAGCAGATAGGCAGTAAGATAGAGTATGATATTTTGATTGAAAAAGTCCATAATTGTTCCACGATTTTAAGATAGGCTCACTAAGAAAGAGCAAAGTATGCAATTTTATCCGAATTTTGCTAAAATAGCCACAATTTACAAGGATAGCAGATGAGTATTGACTATAAAGCGGAAATAGAGAGACTGAAAAAAGAACTGGATATAACGCTTGTTGCGCACTATTATCAGCGGGATGAAGTATTTGAGATGGCGGATATTACTGGAGACAGCCTTGAGCTTGCACGCCGATGCAAGGCTGATGACAATCCATGGGTGGTCTTTTGCGGGGTAGGTTTCATGGGACAGAGTGTAAAGGTGATAGCCCCAGAGAAACGTGTGCTCATGCCTAAGATCGCCTGCTGCGCGATGGCACGCATGATTGACGGCAGCTACTTTGACGACAGTGTGAACTATATGGTCGAACACGGTATTGCCAAAGAGGATATTTTGCCTATTACCTACATCAACTCCGATGCGACAGTCAAAGCGAAGGTGGGTGAGATGGGCGGCTATGTCTGTACCTCTTCTAATGCCTTCAAGATCATCGAGAAGGGGCTGGAAACCGGCAAGAAGATCCTCTTTGTGCCTGACCGCTGTCTGGGACAGAACTTTGCCATCAAAATGGGGCTGAAATCCTGTGTGATCGGTGAGGGGGAGTGTGACCCCAAAGAGGCGGATGTTATCTGCTTTAACGGTTTCTGTTCGGTGCATCAGCTCTTTACGGTGGATGACATTGAGTTCTACCGTAACAAATATCCGGGGATCAAGATCGCAGTCCATCCGGAGTGTGATCCCAAGGTTGTACAGGCAGCCGACTTTGCCGGCTCTACCTCACAGCTGATCAAGTATGTCAATGAGCTCGATCCCGAGCAGAAAGTCGCCATTGGTACAGAGTACAATCTGGTCAACCGTATGCGCCAGAAGAACACCTATGTGCTCTCATCAACCAAGCCCGAGTGTCCGACGATGAATGAAACGACACTTGAAGATCTCTACCATACCCTCAAGTCCATAGAGGATGGCAACCCGATCAATGAGATCCATGTCGATGAACGTACGGTCAAGTATGCCAATCTGGCACTTGAGAGAATGCTGGCGATCAAATAACAGGATGAACGCATATTAAATCGCGTAGGGTGCGTAATCACGCACCTTGTAGCAATTAAAAAACCCTAAAAAAGCAGAAAAGATGTTAAAACAAAAATTTATTGAAGCACTGGTAGCAGAAGATGTAGGCAGAGGTGATCTCTTTTCACGTATCAGTGAGTCTGTGGATGTCCGGGCCTATGTGATTGCCAAAAGTGATGGTGTGTTCGGTGGACGGGAATATATTGAAGTACTGGCACAGATGTATGGACTTTTACTGATGTGGGATGTCAAGGATGGCAGCAGATTTCACAAAGGCGAAAAGCTCTTCTATGTCAGCGGAGACTCCAAGAGACTCCTTTCTCTGGAACGTTCCATACTCGATATGGCACTGCATGCAAGTTCTATCGCTACACTGACGGCACAGTATGTCAAAGCGATAGAGGGTACCGGAGTCAAGCTGCTCGATACCCGCAAGACACGTCCGCTGCTGCGGGAGTTTGAGAAGTATGCCGTACGATGCGGCGGCGGACTCAACCACCGTATGGGACTTGATGACTGTCTGATGCTCAAAGATACCCATCTCAAAACGATCGATGATCTTGATGTGTTTATGGCAGAAGTAAGGCAGAAGATTCCTTTTACTGCCAAAGTAGAGATAGAGTGTGAAACGATAGAGATGGCACAAAAAGCGATGAAAGCAGGAGCGGATATTGTCATGTGTGACAATATGTCACTTGAAGAGACTAAAGAGGTTGTTTCTTACCGTAATGCCTATTACCCTCACATTTTGCTTGAAGCCAGTGGCAATGTTACCCTTGATACCATACGTCAGATCGCAGCTACCGGTGTCGATGCGATCAGCTCCGGATCGATCATCCATCAAGCCAACTGGATCGACCTTTCGATGAGGGTTGAGTAGAAAGTGTTGCATGACAAAAAAGAGGAGAGCATGATTTCCGATGAGATATGTACGTCGGTACAAACGCTTCTTGCGCGTGCCAATACCGTTACCATACTGACACATATTAACCCTGATGCCGATACCATCGGTACCGGTTTGGGGGTATATGCTATTTTGCGGAAGATGCTCGATATCCCTGTAGAGATCGTCAATGTTTCAAAGGATCTGCCACGCTATCTTGATTTTCTACCCGCTTATACCAAGATAAAAAAACGGATCGATTTTGAAACCGGGCTTGTGATCACCTGTGACGGAGGAAGTCTGGAGCGTTTCGGTGTTGACCTCTCAGGTCGGGAGATTATCAATATCGACCATCACCACAGCAATGATATGTTTGGTACGGTCAATGTGGTCATTGCCGAATATGCATCTGCATCGCAGGTGGCCTACAGGCTGTTTGAACGTTTCACAACCATTACACCGGAGAGCGCACACTGTTTCTATACCGCACTGCTTTCAGACACTCTCTACTTTACCACATCTTCTGTGAATGCAGAGGTGTTTGAGGTTGCCCAGGAGCTCATCTCCTGTGGGGTCGATCCCTCTGAAGCGGCACGTAATCTGACACAGAGGCGTTCTCTTGCGTCACTGCGTATCTTGGAGCGGGCGTTGCATTCTCTCTCCTTATATATGGAGGGGCGTGTTGCAGTAATGCATATCAGTAAGTCCGATCGCATGGCAACCGGAGCTACTATGCCTGATATGGACGGGATTGTCGATCATGCACGTTCCTTGGCAGTCGTCAGGATTGCAGTTTTAATGATCGAACTGGATGATGGAGGTATCAAGATCTCATTTAGGGGAAAACAGTGTGATGTCTCCCGTCTTGCTTCTGTATTTGGCGGCGGCGGACACAAAGAGGCGGCAGGGGTAACCTTAAAAGAAGCCCAAACACAAGAAATAATAGATACAATTTTGGAGAATATCTCTACATTAGGATTGATACATGGCTAGAAGAGTAAAAAGAAGAGGTGGAAAAGGCAGACTGTTTGTACTGCTGCTTGTACTTGCAGCAGCCGCAGCAGGTGCAGTCTATATCTATACTGCACCCGAGTTTGAGCGGGTCAAACCACAGATCCATGCACCTGATCAGCTTTTTTGGAACAGAAAAGATCCGATCAGGATCAAGCTGAGTGACAATATCGGGCTTGGCAGCTATGAGATAGTGCTTAGTGACGGAAAACACGCGCTTAAAATAGGGCAGGAACCGATTGAGGGAAAAGAGAAAACGGTGCTTGTGAAGTACCCAAAAAGCAAGGTACTTGACCCGAAGTCGAAACATTTCCTTTTGACAGTAACAGTGACGGACAAAAGCCTCTGGAATCTCTTCAGTGGCAATACTGCTCAAAAAAAGATCGATATCAGGATTGACTACAAACGTCCGAATGTCAATGTGATTGCCAATTCACGTATGATCAATCAGGGTGGTTCCGCACTGGTTGTGTTTCAGGCAGAGGATGAAAATCTTGACGAACTGTATGTAAAGGCAAACAGCCATACCTTTAAGCCAGAGCCTTACAAGAAAGAGGGCTACTATGCGGTATTGGTAGCATGGCCGTTTACGGACGACTCTTTCGATGCGAAGATTGTCGCGACAGACCTTGCCGGGAATAAAAGAGAGACTCATATCCCGTTCTATCACGGCAATCCGAGATACAAAGTTTCCAAAATACGTGCAACGGACAAGTTTATTGATGGAAAGATCACCGATCTGGCATCGAGTGATCCGGAATATGCCGGCATTGGGGACAGACTGGAGAAACTCAAAGCGATCAATGAGACCATGCGTCTTAAAAATGAAGCACTGATCCACAAACTGAGCCGACATGTCTCTAACGAGATGATAGATGCATGGCATATCAAGCGTTTCTATCCGTTGAAGAACGGAAAGAGGGTTGCCAGTTTTGGTGACCATCGATACTACTACTACAAAGATAAAAACAATATTGTTTCAGAATCCTATCATGTAGGATACGACCTTGCAAGTACAAAAATGGCGGATGTCATCGCTTCCAACCCGGGAAAAGTGGTGTTTGCTGATGAAAACGGTATTTACGGGAATATGCCGCTGATTGACCATGGACTGGGGCTCTATACGCTTTACGGACATTGTTCACAGCTGCTTGTGAAAGAGGGTGATGAAGTACATGCCGGTCAGGTAATCGCCAAGACCGGGATGACAGGGTTGGCACTGGGAGACCATTTGCATTTCGGTATACTTGTTCAGGGGATTGAGGTCAGACCTGTAGAGTGGTTTGACAGAAAGTGGATCAAAAAATTTATCGATAATGTGTTCAAGGAAGCAGACAGGATCATCGCACCCAAAGAGAAGGATACAAAGCAAGGATAATTTACTTTTATAAAAAAAGGGTAAAATTGCAGAATAGTGTTGCAGTTGTGTTTCTTTATATTTTATAGTATAATGTGCACATAATGCAATGAAACATTGAGGAAAGGAGAGAGCGGAATGCAGCAGCGGACAATCAAAAAACCTGTTGAAGTCGTAGGGATCGGGCTGCACAAAGGTGAGCCGATCAGACTCCGTTTGGAGCCGCTTGGTGCAGATGCCGGTATCATATTCTACCGCGAAGATCTGGCATTGAGTATTCCGCTCTCTCCCGATTCTGTGATCGATACGAGAATGGCAACGGTCATAGGAAATGAGAAGGGGTTTATCTCCACAATAGAACACTTCCTTTCTGCTGTCTATGCCTACGGTATCGACAATCTCAGGGTTATCGTCAATGGTAATGAAATGCCGGTAATGGACGGTTCTGCCATCTCATTCTGCCTTTTGCTGGATGAGGCGGGAATAGAGGAGCAGACTGAACCCAAAAAGATCATTCGGGTCAAAAAAGAGGTTGAGGTAAAAGAGGGAGAAAAATTTGTCCGTCTTTCACCGGCAGATCATGCATCGTTTGATTTCAAGATCAAGTTTGACCACCCTGTCATAGGTGAGCAGTCGCAGCAGTTTGCCTTTGGTACACACAGTTTTATCGATGAGATCGCAAGGGCAAGAACATTCGGTTTTGCCAAAGATATACAGTATCTGCAGAGTCAGAACCTTGCACTGGGTGCAAGTCTTCAGAATGCGATAGGGCTGGATGACCACAAAGTACTCAACCCTGAGGGGCTTCGTTTTGAAAATGAGTTTGCCCGACACAAGATTCTTGATGCAATGGGGGATATGATGGTCTCAGGACATAATATACTCGGGCACTATGAGTCATTTGCCGGAAGCCACAATCTCAACTACCAGCTTACCTCCAAACTTCTCTCTGACAGCAGAAACTATGAGCTTGTCGCTGTAAAATCACTACAAAGCAGAGCATTTGCAAAAAGCTTTGCCTAAAGTCACACTGGTCGTACTTTCCATTGCTGCACCGATGCAGATCGGGGTATATGGAGAGAATGGGAGACTGATTGATACAATAGAGAGTAATCAAAAAACATCAGACGTGCTGCTTCCCATACTGACAGCATTGCTGGAGGAGTATGATGTACAGGAGATCGTCTATACGAGAGGTCCCGGCTCCTACATGGCGATCAAACTCACCTATGTGATGCTGAAGACAATTGAGATTGTGCGGGGTATACACTGCCGCGGATGCAGTGCATTCGCTTTCAACGGTGGTAAACCGATCAAAGCGGTCGGCAACCTCTATTTTATCAAGGAAAAAGAGACTATAATTACAAAAAAATTTGAGCAGCCGGTCAATGCACAATTCGTGTTGCCACACAGTATTCATGATCTTGAGATAGATGAAGAGTCAACCCCGGCCTATAACCTGCCGGCTGTTTAACGGAAGAAGTCACTATGTTTGTAAGCGTCCCAGCCACTTCGGCAAACCTCGGTCCCGGTTTTGACACACTCGGTCTTGCCGTGGATTTGAGAAATGAAATCATCATCAAGCCCTCCAAGTTTTTGAGTATCTCTACGCATGGAGAGGGGGCGGACAACCCGAAAATCAAAAAGAACACCCTCTTTTTAAATATTTTCAATGAAAACTACAAGCGTCTTGCCGGACGTATGGATAACTTCCGTTTCGAGTTTCACAACCGGATACCTATCTCCAGAGGACTGGGCAGTTCTTCTGCCGTGATCGTCGCAGCACTGAGTGCTGCCTATACGACTGCAGGGGTACGCTATAACAAACGGGAGATTCTCAACCAGGCACTGCGTTACGAACACCACCCGGACAACATTACCCCGGCAGTGATGGGCGGTTTCAATGTCGCCTGTGTGGAAGGAGACAGAGTCTACAGCAAAAAACGCAGGCTCCCGGACTATCTCAAAGCGGTTGTGGTGGTACCGAACCGTACCATCTCTACAGCAAAATCCCGTACTGTGCTGCCCAAAATGTACAGAAAGGAAGAGACGGTATATTCTCTCTCCCGTGCAGCATACATGACGGCACTCTTTATGAGTGAGTCATGGGATCTGCTTCGGATCGCATCCAAGGACAAGCTGCATCAGGCACGAAGGATGAAGATGATGCCGGAGCTTTTTGAAGTGCAGAAAGTTGCACTGAAAAACGGTGCGATCATGAGTACACTTTCAGGGTCCGGATCGACCTTTTTCAACCTCGTGTATGAGAAGGATGCACAAAAGATTCATCAGGCACTTCAATCACGCTTTCCACAGTTTCGTGTATTTACACTCTCCCTTGACAATAATGGAGTGATGACTAGGAGCTGAGATGCTCTTAATCTCTTTTTGGGTATAATACCGATGAAAAAATCACAGCCTATACGAATGTGCATCGCTTGCCGAAGCAGACACCCTCAATATACTCTGATCCGACTTAAACAGGTAGGTAATGAAATAACAGCGTACGATGGTACCGGGAGAAGTTTTTATCTGTGCCGTGATTGTATTCAGAATGAAAAAAAGACCAAAGGCTTAGTGAAGCGTTTCAAGCAGGACGAAGAACGGTTTTCTAAGCTTTTAAAGGAGTTAATCAATAATGGATAAAGTAAAAATCCAAGAAGTAGCAGAAGAAGCGGGACTTTCAAACAGCGAGCTGCTTGCAAAGGCAAAAGAGCTCGGGTTTGATGTCAAAGCGGCAAACAGTACGATCAGTCTGGAAAATGCCGGTATTCTCGTGGACTATGCTATCAGCGGCACCCTTCCCAAAGGCTTCAAAAAGCCTGGTGCCAAAAAGAAAGTAACAGTCGTCAAAAAGGCGAAAGAAGAGAACGCAGCAAATGCGGAAGAGACTCCAAAAGCAGAAGAGACAACAGAGTCTGTCAAGTCTGAAAAAGCTGAGAAACCGAAAGAGACAGAAGAGACAGAAGAGACAAAAACAGCTGAATCTGAAGCATCTCCAAAAACGGAGAAAGCAGTCAAAGAGGAGCCTGCACCGGCTCCCAAAGAGCCAAAGAAGCGTAAAGGCATCTCTGTCGTCAGCAAAAAGTCAGAACCGGAGGCAGCAGTTTCCAAAGCGGATGGTGAAGCGAAGCCAAAGCGTAAAACACTCTCCCGTTCAGGCATCAAGATCGTCAGAAAAGCAAAACCGGCTCCTGCAAGAGCGGCATCAAAGATCTCTATGACTGATGCTTCAACACCGGCTCCTTCCAAGAAGAAGGTGAAAAAAGGGCCTGCTCAGGCAAAAGATACCGGTAAAAAGATCGACATCTTCAACCATGACAGTATGAGCGGTGATATCGACAGCGGTTTTGGTGAAGAGGAAGTGGTACTGCTGGACTTCTCCGACAAAAATATCTATGAAGAGATGATGCGTCAGGAGCAGAAGCGTAAAGAAGAAGCGAAAAAACGTGAGCTTGCTGCCGGTGGCCCTGCAAAAGGCAGACAGCCGTTCCGTCCACAGCAGAGACGATCACTCAAACGTGGCGGGAAACGCAAGAAGTACCACAAAGAAGAGAACAGAGAACAGATCACATCAGTAGAGATCCCTGAAAATGTAAGGGTATATGAGTTTGCGGAAAAAGTCGGAAAGACAGCAGGAGATGTGATCAAAGTTCTCTTTGCCCTTGGCATGATGGTGACCAAAAACGACTTCCTGAGCAAAGATGAGATCGAGATTCTCGCAGAAGAGTTTGAAGTGGAAGTCACTACGATGAATCCGCTGGATGAACTGGATTATGTGGCGGCATACGATGCGATTGAGGATGACTATCTTGAAGAGCGTCCTCCTGTTATTACCATTATGGGACACGTTGACCATGGTAAAACATCACTGCTTGACAAGATCCGCTCTGCCAAAGTAGCCGACAAAGAAGCTGGTGGTATCACACAGCATGTCGGTGCCTATCAGGTCGAGAAGAACGGCAAGAAGATCACCTTTGTCGATACTCCGGGTCACGAAGCCTTTACCGAGATGCGTGCACGTGGTGCACAGGCGACCGATATCGTCATCATCGTTGTTGCTGCCGATGACGGTGTCATGCCTCAGACCAAAGAGGCGATCGCCCACACCAAAGCGGCGGGTGTACCGATGATTGTTGCGATCAACAAGATGGACAAGCCCAATGCCAACCCTGATAACGTGAAAGCACAGCTTGCCGAGATCGATGTCATGGCGACAGACTGGGGTGGGGAGTACGAGTTTATTCCTGTTTCGGCACATACCGGAGAAGGTATCGACGATCTGCTCGAGACGATTCTGCTGCAGGCAGAGGTGATGGAACTGCAGGCAAATCCGAACCGCAAGGCAAAAGCGATCGTTGTAGAGAGCTCTTTGGAAAAAGGGTTTGGACCTGTGGCGAATGTGATCATCAAAAACGGTACACTCAATGTGGGTGACAATGTGATTGTCGGACAGACCTACGGACGTGTCAGAGTCATCAAAGATGATAACGGAAAGAATGTCAAGTCTGCACCGCCAAGTGCACCTGTAGCCGTTGTCGGGCTCAATGACGTTCCGGGTGCAGGTGAAGTGATGGTTGCGATGGAATCTGAAAAAGAGGTACGTGAACTTGCCGAAAAACGTGCAGAGTACGAAAGAGCCAAACAGCTCTCCAAGAGTACCAAAGCCTCTCTTGAAGATCTCTCAGCGCTTATTGCAGAGGGTCAGCTCAAATCTCTGCCAGTCATTATCAAGGCAGATGTCCAAGGGTCACTTGAAGCGATCAAAGGCAGCCTTGAGAAGCTGAGAAACGAAGAGGTGAAGGTTAACATCATTCATGAGGGTGTTGGTGGTGTGACTGAGAGTGATGTGACCCTTGCCGATGCAAGTGAGCATGCGGTGATCCTCGGCTTTAACGTAAGACCAACAGGTGCTGTGAAAAAGAAAGCAAAAGAGCTTGGTGTTGAGATCAACACCTACACCATCATCTACGACCTGCTTGATGATGTCAAGGCACTCCTTGGCGGACTTATGAGCCCTGTCATCAAAGAAGAGGTGACAGGACAGGCTGAAGTACGTGAGACATTCGTAGTTGGCAAAGTCGGTACCATTGCCGGATGTAAAGTAACAGAAGGCTCCATCACACGTAACTCCAAAGCGAGACTGATTCGTGACGGTGTCGTTGTCTATGAA
Organism: Sulfurovum sp.; assembly: GCA_027029065.1. The sequence goes on along the minus strand of JALVGO010000183.1, from coordinate 18,286 downwards.
AGCAGCATTGCATCTCTCAAGCGCTTCAATGAAGATGCCAAAGAGGTCAAAAACGGATATGAGTGTGGTATCATGCTTGAGAACTTCAACGATATCAAAGAGGGCGATGTGATTGAAACCTTCAAAGATGTCGAAGAACAGGTAACACTCTAAGATGACACCCGAAGAGATCAAGCGCAAGCGTACCGAGTCGGTACTCAAAGAGATCATCCCCGAAGCGCTTGCAACACTGGATGACAGCCGTATCAATGCACTTCAGGTGACTGATGTCGTCTGCTCAAGAGGCAGAAGTGATGCAAAAGTCTATCTGGACAAATCTGTACTTAGTGAAGCCCAACAGCGTGAAGCGCTCAGACAGCTCCGTCTGGTAGCCGGATACATACAGAACCACTGCAAACAGAGTGAGGGGTGGTTCAAAGCACCGCGCTTTACGTTCGAGTTTGATGAGCAGCTTGAGAAGCAGAGCCGCATGGAGGAGCTGTTTAAGCAGATCGCACAGCGAAAAAAAGAGGAAGGGGAGAACGATGAGTCTTGAGAAGCAGATCTCCAAGATCGTAGAGGCAAACGGTGCCAGACTCTATGACATTGAAACCGTTACCGAGTTTGATGAAAAGATCTATCGTATCTCTATTACCAAAGAGGGTGGGGTATCCCTCGATCTGTGTGCGGATATCTCCAGTGAACTCTCCCCTTTTCTCGATGTCAACCCTCCTATGTATGGGCAGTACCGGCTTGAGGTAAGTTCACCGGGTATTGAACGCAAGCTGACAAAACCGGCACACTTCAAACAGTCTGTCGGTGAAAAGGTAAAAGTAAAGGTGCTTGGTGGCGATAGACTCAAAGGTACACTCAAAGAGGCAGATGATGAGGGGATCGTTGTAGAGACCAAAGAGGGTGACAAAGCCTTCAAATATAACGAACTGGGTACCGTTAAGACCTATTTCGAGTTTTAAGCATCAGGAGAGGGTATGGATGACGCATTCTACATGCAGCTTGCCCTCGATGAAGCGTGGAAATACCAGCTTTTAACCTATCCTAACCCGGCAGTAGGTGCTGTTGTGGTACAAAACGATGCCATCCTTGCCATAGAAGCCCACCAGAAAGCGGGTACCTCGCATGCAGAGGTGCTGGCACTTCTTTCTGCCTATGAAACACTCTCCCAGACAACCATCGATTTTGACAGGTTTGATGCGCAGAGGGCGCATGCGTTTCTTTTGGGGCTTCCCAAAGGGTTTTTCTCTCAGTGCAGTATCTATGTCACGCTTGAGCCGTGTGCCCACAGCGGCAAGACTCCCTCTTGTGCATCGCTTCTATCACAGTTGGGACTTAAAGAGGTGATTGTAGGCATTGAAGATCCAATTGTTGGGCATGGCGGTGGTGCAGCTGTGATTGAAAAGCAGGGCAGCAAAGTGGTGACGAGGGTACTTGAAGATGCCTGTAGCACGCTGATAGAGCCTTTTTTCATCTGGCAGAAGAGCGCTTTTGTACTTTTTAAACTTGCACAGACTACCAATGGACGCATTGGCGGCGGGTATTTGAGTTCACAGGAGTCTTTAGCGCATGTGCATCGGCTAAGGGGTGTTTGTGACCGGCTGCTTATAGGGGGCAATACGGTACGAACAGACCGTCCCACACTTGATTGCCGTTTTACAGGAGAGGTTGCACCTGATATTACCATCTTCAGCCATGAAAAAAGATTTGACAACACAATACCTCTTTTTAACGTCCCACAAAGAGTGGTGGATATCAGTGATCGGCTCGATTTTCTGAAACATCCCTCTTTTGTACTGGTCGAAGGAGGAGAAGGGATGCTTAAGGCTTTGAAAGATCGTATTGACTGGCTGCTTGTCTATCAGACACCTAAGCTCTCTACCAACGATTTATCCTATAATATCGAGATGAATTTGGCATTTGTACATCAGGTGCGCATGGGAAGAGATATTATGATTTGGAGCAGACACATTGGGCATTGAAAAACTCACAGACAAAGAGCAGAAACAGGCAAAGATCGTAGAGATGTTCGACAATATCGCAGACACCTACGATCTGGCAAACAGAGTACTGAGTATGGGGATTGATATTCAGTGGCGAAAAAAGGGATGTGACAAAGCCTTTGAAATATTGAATAAGAAGCAGCTTACACAGGTAACGGATGTGGCGACAGGTACGGGGGATCTGCTGATCTACTGGCGAGAACAGGCGAAAAAGAATGGAGTACATATTGAAAAGTATGTAGGTGTTGATCCTTCGGTAGGAATGCTTGAGGTGGCACGTAAAAAGGTTGATTTTGCCGAGTTTATTGAAGGAAAGGCACAGGAGCTTCCTGTAGAGGATGCCAGCAGTGATGTAATTTCGATCAGTTACGGTATCCGTAACGTGGTTGACAGAGTGGAGGCACTACAGGAGTTCCATCGCGCCCTAAAGCCCGGCGGTATTGTAGTCATACTTGAGTTTACAAAACAGGAACGCAAAGGTGTATTGGACAAGGTTGTTGACTTTGGGATGAAACAGGTACTGCCGCGCATAGGCGGACTGATTTCCAAAAACTATGAAGCGTACAAATACCTGCCAGATTCGATTGAAGAGTTTTTGACTACTGATATGTTAAGCCGTGAACTTGAAGAGGCAGGGTTTGAGATGAAATATACCAAATCTTTCTCGATGGGGATCAGTACGCTTTTGGTAGCACAGAAGAAGTAGGAGTGAGGAGTGAGGAGTGAGGAGTGAGGAGTTTTGGTTTGCATTGCTTCGCAATGCTTTTATCAAAATAGAGGCTTTCTGGAAGGAAAGCATACATAATCTCTTCACTCTTCACTCTTCACTCTTCACTTCATCTGCAAGGAGTCTCCCTTGCAGATGATTTCTGTCTCCTCCCTCAACACCAAAATCAAATCTCTTTTGGAAGCCACCTTCATGCATATCCTCGTAGAGGGAGAGGTGGCTTCGGTAACCTACCACACTTCCGGACATCTCTACTTTACCATCAAAGATGACAAGAGTGCGATCAAGTGTGTGATGTGGCGCTCTTCTGTGGCACGCATGAAGTTTCGCATCGAAAAAGGGATGCATATTGTTGTTGAAGGGTCTGTGAGTGTCTATACCCCAAGAGGGGAGTATCAGTTCCAGACGGTCAAAATAGAGCCTTATGGGCAGGGGGCACTGGCACTTGCTTTTGAACAGCTTAAGCAGAAGCTGAAAAATCAAGGCTATTTTGACAAGCAGCGTAAAAAGCCTATGCCAAAAGTGATGCATCATTTGGCACTGGTCACTGCCAAAGAGAGTGCCGCACTGCATGATATGCTCAAGATCATCGAAAAGCGCTGGCCGCTGGTAGAGGTAACTGTCATCGATACACTGGTACAGGGTGAGCAGGCTGCACGAAGTATCGCTTTGGCACTGAAGTATGCGGACACGCTCGATGCCGATGTGGTTATTGTCGGACGGGGAGGCGGCTCGACAGAGGATCTTTGGGCATTTAACGAAGAGGTGGTTGCCGATGCGATTTTTGCCATGAAAACACCGGTAGTCAGTGCGGTGGGACATGAAGTGGATGTGTTGATCAGTGATTATGTGGCAGACTTGCGCGCACCAACGCCGAGTGCAGCCATAGAGATGGTACTGCCGGACAAAAATGAACTGCTCTATCTGCTTGATGAGACAGCAGAAAATTATGTACGAGCATTTGATGGACAGCTTTTGGGCAAAATGCAGCAGCTTAAACATATGGAGGCGCTGCTGAGACAACAGGCTCCAACACGCAAACTTCAGGAGATAGAGCAGGCTTTTACAAGGCTGCATGAAGAGTATGTCCGCACACTGCACTACAAACTTGACCAATACATGATGCAGTTACAACCGCTAAAAAGCCGCATTGAACAGAGTATAGCAATGGTGATTCGCCAAAAAGAGCAGCAGGCAGGCTATCTGTATGAGAAGATGAAAATGAGCGATCCGAGACTGCAGTGCAAAGAGGGGTGGGCACAGGTTTCCTACCAAAACAAGCCGGTTTCACTCTCTAAGATCGAACCTCAGATGTCATTTGTCCTTGAGGACGCTTTTGTTAAACTTGAGGCGGTTTGCTTAAGTAAAAAAGAGATATGATATTATCTAATAAAATACATAAGTAGGATCAGTCTGATAAACTGACTTGTGATCATACAGAAGGATAAGAATTGGAATTTTCGTTGGGGGTCTATGCAGGTTATGGGGTGTTGGCAGTGTCGACTGCTGTATCGCTTGCTCTCCTGAAAAAGAGCCGCCTGCAAAAAAGACACAGTGATGTAAAACTGGAGATGTTCAAAAAAGCGTTTGAGATCTCTGAAGATGCTGTGCTTGTGCTTTCCAATGATGACCGGGTACTGTATGCAAACAAGGCACTTCAGAAGCTTTTGCATCTTACAGATGGTTTTTTGCAGAAAAAACTGGATCCGGTACCTATGATAAAAGTTAGACAGAAATGGGTTCCTTTAGTGGCATTTTTGCGTGACATCAGTCAGGATAACAATGAGAAGATGCAATCTTTTCTACAGGCAACTATCCGGATAGGACAGAATGAAGCAGGTATTCCGATCAATCTTTATATTGACCGATCTGCCATGGGAAAACCGCATGTGGAGTGGTGTAATATCATTTCAATACATGACCTGAGAAAAGAGCATGAAAAGAGTGAGATTTCCCATCGACACAAATTGACTAAACTGCCAAATCAGCTTCAGGCAAAAAAGGATTTGGGCAAACTTTTTGCCAAGATTCATCTCCATAATAAAAAATTGGCGATTATATTGATTGATCTTGATAATTTTTCGCAGATACGTTCCATCTTGGGATACGAACAGAGTGAAAAGATTGTTATCCGGTTTGCGCAGTATCTTGAACGTCTTACAAATGCCTCCTCTTATTATGTCTATCATACCTACAGTAACAGCTTTATGGTGTGTATGCCTGTTGTAGAAGAGGTGGATGAGGTGGTGCATTTTTGCAGAAAAGTTCAAAAAGAGCTCAAAACGTTCTACCGTATCAATGAGATGCGTTTTCATCTGACCGCTTCGGTAGGTATCAGTATCTATCCTGATTGCGGCTCAACACGTGTACTGCTTGACAATGCCTACAAAGCACTCTCTGATGCACAGAAGCTTGGATTTGGTCATATCAGTATCTATGAGCAGAATGAACTGGAAAAACAGTATGATGACCTTACCCTCTTCAATGCAGTACATGATGCGATAGAGAAAAAAGAATTTGAAGTCTATTATCAACCGATTGTACGCAGTAAAGATCAGGAAGTGGTTGCAGCTGAGGCACTTGTACGCTGGAAACACAAGGAGTATGGCTTTATTCCTCCGGATGTGTTTATCCCTATGCTTGAAAAATCGGGATTCATTATTGAGCTTGGAAGGTTTATGCTTGCTGAGGTACTTAAACAGCAAAAACGGTGGGAGTTGTTTAAATTCAGACCTATACAGGTTTCAATCAATATGTCGCTGCTTGAAATTGAAGCGGAAGGGTTTGTCGAAAATATATCCAAGCAGCTTACAGAGCATCAGGTTGATCCCGGATTGATCAAATTCGAGATTACAGAGGGAGCTGCCATGCAGAATGAAACACGGGCAGATAATCAGCTTCAGGAGCTGAAAAAGCTGGGTGTTACGCTTTCTCTTGACGACTTTGGTACAGGCTATACCTCTTTTGGCTATTTGAAAGAGTTCCCTGCTGATACCTTAAAGATAGATAAAACAATGGTTGATAATATTTTAAGAAGAGAAGAAGATCAGCGTATTGTCAAAGCGATGATTGAACTTGGACATAATCTTGGTATGAAGATCGTTGTAGAAGGTATAGAGAACAGAGAGATGATGGAGATGATCGCTGCTTTAGGAAGTGACTATATGCAGGGGTACTACTTTGGAAGACCGCAGCCGGCATATGAATTTCAGGAGATGATAAGAAGGTAGGGAGGAGTTTCCCAGCCTTCGCGGCTCCACTTCGTTTCTGCCTACGGTGGTCTCTTTGAGACATCACCTTCGGTTTCAAGCCTATGAACAAGAAACTGTTCTTGTTCACTTGACGGCTTTCACAGTTTCGGCTCTATAAACGCAAAGTATTGCGTTTATTTTACGGGTCTCCCAGCCTTCGCGGGTCGCTTTGCTCCACCACTACGGTTTCGGCTCTATAAACGCAAAGCAGTTTGCGTTTATTTTACGAGCCTCTCCCAGCCTACGGTGGTCTCTTCGAGACATCACCTTCGGTTTCGAACCTATAAACGACAAACTATTGTCGTTTATTTACGGTTCTCACATCATACCGCCCATGCCTCCCATGCCGCCCATGTCTGGCATTGCAGGGGCTGCCGGCTTGTCCTCTTTGACATCTGAAACGGTTGCTTCGGTAGTCAGCAACAGGCTGGCTACAGAGGTTGCGTTCTGCAGGGCTACACGCTCAACTTTGAGCGGATCGATGATACCTGCTTCGAGCATATCGACATATTCGCCTGTAGCAGCGTTGAATCCGAGGTTGGCTTCATCGGAGTTTGCTACTTTGTCTGCAACCACACCCGCATCAAATCCTGCGTTGGATGCGATCTGCTTCATTGGTGCATAGACAGCTCTGAGAATGATGTCCGCACCGACCTGTTCATCGCCTTTAAGGTCGAGGTTGACAGCTTTTGCCGCTTTGATGAGTGCTGCACCACCACCGATGACGATACCCTCATCAACTGCTGCTTTGGTTGCAGAGAGTGCATCATCGACTCTGTCTTTTTTCTCTTTCATCTCAGTCTCGGTAGCTGCACCGACTTTGATGACCGCTACACCGCCGGCAAGTTTTGCCAGACGTTCCTGAAGTTTCTCTTTGTCATACTCGCTGGTAGTATTTTCAATCTGGATCTTGATCTCTTTAACACGCGCTTCAACCGCAGCAGAATCTCCTTTTCCATCTACAACTACAGTGTTGTCTTTGTCGATAACGACACGTCCTGCCTGACCAAGATCGGCAAGTGTTGCCTTGTCAAGGCTGAGACCAAGCTCTTCAGTGATGACATTACCGCCTGTAAGGATAGCGATATCTTTGAGCATCTCTTTCTTTCTGTCACCAAATCCAGGTGCTTTGACCGCTGCGATGTTGAGTACCCCTTTGAGTCTGTTGAGTACCAGTGTCGCAAGTGCTTCACCTTCGACATCATCTGCGATGATCAGCAGTGGTCTGCCACTTTGCTGGATCTGCTCGAGTACAGGGATCAGATCTTTGAGTGATGTGATCTTGCTGTCGGTAATGAGCAGCAGCGGATTTTCAAGTTCACATGTCATCTTTTCAGAATTGGTTACAAAGTATGGTGAGAGGTATCCTCTGTCAAACTGCATACCCTCGACCACTTCAAGATCATCATTGATCCCTTTTGCCTCTTCTACAGTGATAACACCGTCTTTGCCAACCTTCTCCATCGCTTCAGCGATCAGGTTACCGATAGTCTCGTCAGAGTTTGCAGAGATAGTCGCCACCTGTGCGATCTCTTTTTTGTCTTTAACCTCTTTGGCGATATTTTTAAGCTCATCGATGATCGCTACACTGGCTTTGTCCATCCCTCTTTTGACCTCGATAGGGTTGGCACCGGCTGTGATGTTTCTAAGCCCCTCTTTGAAGATAGAGTGTGCCAGTACCGTTGCAGTGGTAGTTCCATCACCTGCCTCATCAGCAGTGTTACTTGCTACCTCTTTGACCAGCTGTGCACCCATGTTTTCAAGTGTATCTGAGAGTTCGATCTCTCTGGCTACCGATACACCGTCTTTTGTGATGTGCGGCGCACCAAAGCTTTTTTGAATGAGAACGTTACGTCCTCTTGGCCCCATCGTTACTTTGACGGCATCTGCCAGTTTGGTTACACCTTCATACAGTCCGTTTCTTGCATTGTCTGAAAAATGAATCTCTTTTGCCATGATTCAACTCCTTTGTTGTTATATATTTATGAAATAGTAATTAAGCGATTACGCCCAGTACATCGGAGACTTCAAGTACAAGATACTCTTTGTCTTCCAAGACCAGTTCTGTACCAGAGTATTTTCCAAAGACAACGACATCATCCACATTGACATCTTCCACATCGTTTCCGATAGCCAATACTTTTCCTCTTGAAGGTTTTTCCTTCGCATTGTCCGGAATGATGATACCACTAGCTGTAGTGTTCACCTCTTCAACTCTTTCTACAAGAAGTCTGTCACCAAGTGGTTTAAAGTTCATCTTATATTCCTCCGTCTGTTTAATTTTGTAGCGCGATTTTACACTATTTTTCACAAAATGTCAATAACCTTTAGTCTAAATGACTAAATAAATCTTCATTTTTTTATACAAATATTTTGAAATGAAGTCTCTCTATATGCTATAATTGCAGCATAATATTGCAAGAAGGAGGCATAGATGGCAGAAAAGAAACCCAAAAAGATCGTTCTTTTTACCTCACCAAGCTGTAAATGGTGTACGGTTGCCAAAGAGTATTTTAAAAAGAACGGATACAAATTTAAAACAATAGATATTACCAAGGATGCCAAAGCGGCACAGGATTGTGAACGGCACGGCTGCAGAGGTGTGCCGGTAGTCCTCATAGGCAGCCGCTGGATCTGCGGATTTGACCAAAAAGCGATCGAAAAAGCACTTGGTTAAGGTTTTTTAACCGTTCTTTAAGAAATAATGCACTAAAATCTCGACCTCCAAAGACAACGTCAAGGTAGCTCAGCTGGTTAGAGCGCTGGTCTCATAAGCCGGAGGTCGAGGGTTCAAGTCCCTCTCTTGACACCACTACAATCCCCTATATAGCGTTATTTCAGACTATCCAAATTGTAACTCTGCCAAAACTCTGCCAATTTTTGACATATCCGGTTTGATTTTTCCGGTGTAGTGCTCACAGTTTACCCCATCATCTACATGACCCAACTGATCCAAGATCCAATCATTTGGCATACCGTACTGCTTGAGTAGCGTATTGCACGATCTTCGCAATGTTTGAAGCGTACCCTCTTTAATGTTACACTGTTTGCATAGTGCCTTGATGGGTTCACTCTTTTTGCAAGAGCCGCTGCAAAAGGATTTCAAAGCCTTTGAGATTGCCTTTGCTTCCCTGGATGCAGGCTTGAATGAGTGTGCTTTTGTTGAGTGTAGAGAGGTTGAGCGCATAGCCGGCGTTTTGGGCAAGCAACTCCAAAAAGATCCGCTGTGTTCTGCCGTTGCCTTCCCTAAAAGGATGCAGGATATTCAAGCCGTTCATAAAGCTTGCCATGCTTTGGATGAAGCTCTCCTGCTCCAGCCCCCGAAAATAGTTCTCTTCCCGAAGTGCATCGAAAAGAGCTTTGGCTACCTGGGGAAGTTTGGCACCGGAGGTGAAGCAGGTATCACCTTTTCTAAAATCACCTCTTATGCCGATCTCGTAGCGATCCATCCCTGCCCACACAAAGAGATCTTTAAAGAGGTGGTGGTGAATCTTTTTAAAATGGTCGTAGTCAAAGTTGCCTTGTATCGGATCGGTTTTAAGCTGAAGAGATCTTAGATTTGTTATTTTCTGTTCTTTTTCGGCAAGTGCATGTAGAGATTTGGCACCTACAATATTGGAAGCAAGCAGCTGTTTGTCAAACTCGCTCATTTCCGGTTGGGGATTGAGCCATTCAAACATTATGCCACACCCCACTTTTTTTGTATGTTTCCACAAGTGCATCTGCGGTGATCTCTCCTTTTTCTATATGGATCAAATTTTCGATATCCTCTTCATTGGGGAAAATATCTTCAATCGCTTGTGTACCAATCACCCAAAGGATCCGATCATACGCTTCTTGGCTGATCTCATTTTTGTACCGATCCAGTATGGCGATGCTTTGTGCCTTTTTCATCTCCCATGTCATTTATATTATCGCTCCTTGTGTTGAAATTGATCCAAAAGCAAACTGACCGTTTGCGAAAGATTCAGCCCCAGGGCTTTAGCCTGAGCTGAAAGCTGTTCATGCACCTCTTTATCCAAAGTAACCTGTGTGCGTTTATGCCGGTTGCGTGATTTACCCACCCGCATGGCTACCCGTAACTTTTTGAGTTGAGCATTATCGAGATAATCGGAGATCCACTTATTGAGCTGATCAAAAAGTGATTCATCCACAGGCAGAGTATCATCAAAGCTTTGTAACGCTTTACGGGCTTGCTCTTTGTGTTTGGATTCACGCCAAAAAGAGGGGCTTTTGTCAAAACTGCGACGCAGATACGCCAGGGCGATGGTGTACTCCTCTTCATCTCTGATTCGCCACCGGTTGGATCGTTGCATCATCACTCCTGACTTAGTTGTTACATTGTAACATATGTAAGATAAAGAGGGTATAATAAGATATTTGTGAAGGAGCATTATGAAAATTGATATCCTTAGTGATCTGCATATAGATTTTTATTTCCGTAAAAAACCTGCAGAAGATCAGATTCGTACACTTTATGAAAGTATCCTTGGTAACCATAACGGTTACTCTACCGGAGATATGCTTATTGTAGCAGGTGATATCGGACACTACAACAAACAAAATATACAGGCATTGAAACGTATTAAAGATGTATTTGGCTATCAGCATATTATTTGTGTACTGGGTAATCATGACTACTACTTGATTGACCATGCCAGTAGAGCCAACTATGGGCAAAACTCACTTGAACGTGTTCAAAGAATGCGGGAGTTGATCAATAAAGAAGAGGGTATGTATTGTCTCGATGGGAATATTATTGAAATCAATGGTGTAAAGTTTGGTGGTTGTGACAGTTGGTATGATGGAGAGTATATCCGACGGCATTTTTGGAAAAAAGATGAGGAGTATATGAAAGGCTATGTCTCTTTGCTTTGGAGAAGAAGCATGGCAGATGCCGATTATATCCATGGGCTTGAATGGCAAGCATATGCTGAACACCAAAAGCAAAAACTGGAGAGCATTTACCAAAAAGTAGATGTGATGATTACCCACATCAACCCCTCTATAGAAAAAGTGCATACCAATGAAAAGTACCGTAATGAAGATACTACAGGCTATTTCACTTTTGACGGGTCACACTTTCTAAGAGAAGGCTCGATGCAGTATTGGATCTTTGGACATACACATGATCGTATGGAGTATGAAGCACATGGAGTAAAGTGCCTCTGTAACCCTATGGGATACCCAAACGAGAGTTTAAACGGGCAAAGTATCCAACCAATGCAGATTGAGATTTAGTTTTCTACTGAGTTGTTTGAACACTAAAATTAGTAGGAAGGTATATTAGTTTAATTGGTTAGCAATTGACTTTTATTGACAAATCGGCGATATTCGCCTATAATTAAGAAAAAATGGAGTACCGCTAATGAACCAGCAGCAAATGCATAAACTTCTCGGTGTACCTGAACGAACCCTGAGAGACTGGAAAAACGGTATCGATATGCAGCGGTTTAACCAATATAAAATGACAGGCAGATTCTAATGGTACCTCATAGTTTTAAAGAGGCGATCATCGAGATGATGAAACAGATCGTCAAAGAGATACCCGATAGCCATAAAGAAGTACCGGTCAAAGCATATTTGACAGGTGGTGGACGGTTTACCCCGTCATCTACATGACCTAACTGATCCAAAATCCAATCTGGCATATCATACTGCTCAAACATAAATATTCCATTTTGTATATTTGACAAACGGGACACTTTAGGGTAATATAGTAACAAAAAAGGATTGACCTTGAGCGTTGCACAACAAATTAGATCAGAACTTGATCATCTTCAATTTAATCGTGAATATGACGCTTCTGTCTTTGAGGGTATGGCTTCCAAGGAAACCATTAAAAAGACTCTGCAGCGCAGCCGTGATAGGATTGGTAAAACCACCACCAAATATTTCTATGTCAAATACACGCCCCAAAGCAAAAAAGAGGCACCTTATGAAGTCTATGATGATCAGGAAGAGGTCATGTTTGACCCTTCTGAATTTAGCTTCAACGCTTTTTGGCAAAGTGGCAAACCGACCATACAAAAGGTCTCTTCCGTTATCCGAAATTATTTGACAGCTATGGATCAAAATGATATTTGTCTGCTTTGTCAAAAATTTGGGAAAAACAGGGTTAAGGCAGAACTCATTGCAACCTACAGAGCATTTTATAAACAAGGGTTCATCGATGTAAAAGGGTATAGAGTGCCACTTGAAGGCAGGTATGACCGAAATCCTGTTTTTAAAGAGATCCTGAAGATGATCCATGACTGCTAATGTCATCACGCTTCTTGAGCAAATCAAAGAGCTTGAGATCTTTGAGGCACATCCGCTCTACTTTGTTGGCGGTACGGCTTTGGCATACTATCTTGAACACAGGATCTCTGAGGATATTGACATCATCGGTACCGCACCCCTGCCTCATCGCGAGATTACAAATACGATTATCTCTCTTGGCGGTACAAAACTTAAAGATGCTAACGCTATGTCGCTGCGACTTGCCGGACTCTTCCCTGATGAGCACATACTGAAATTCAATCTTCATGGTATCAAGCTGGAGTTTTTTGCAGCATCTACACCACTACAAAAAGAGATTATCAAAGCGGCATCAACGCAACCCTACAAAAAAGGCAAACTCCAAATCCTCGACCTGCAATCCATCGCAAAACTCAAACTCATTGCATTGCTCAATCGAAAAAAATCAAGAGACCTGTTTGATTTTAAAACAATGCTTGAAGCAAATACGCTCACAAAAGAGCAGATTTTGGAAATAGGATCAAAAGCAGTCAAAGAGATAGACTCATTTAGGGCTTTTAGTAATTTTATTGGGAATATGCAGGTAGCTGAAAATGATGAGATCGTCTATCTTGATGAAGAAAACCCCAAACCGTTAAACTGGGATGAGATCCATAAAGAAGTACTTTTACTTCTTTCATAAAATCAATTTGGCAGACTCTGCCAAAAAAGTCAGTTTTTAGTGTGCCAACAGCCGACTATTTTTAATTTAAAGCCCGAAAACACAGCTATATAGGGATTTGTCGTAGGGTTCAAGTACCACTTCATAATCACTCAAAATTTTACGGTATTGTACTTTTCTATTATTTTTCTCTCTATTTTCCTTTAATTTTTTACTTTGATTAAGATTAAAAAATATAAATGCGTGTTATACTTGTAACACGTGCATTTTTATGCGAAATCCAAATATTTAGGACGAGGAGTAAATGATGATGAAGAAAACTGTTGTAGCATTGATAGCAGGTATGGCATTGGGAAGTTCAGTATATGCAGAGTCGGCTCCGGGGGACAATAAGTTCCTTGGACTTGAAGTCGGCGCTGCGACGGTTCAGGGTGATACCTTTACTGAACTTGGACATGAGGGTGATGCGGTAGAGTACGGTGTACGCCTGGGTGCACAGACCGAAGAGTGGAGAACGATGTTCTCATTTGACTATTTTGACAGTTCCGATGATGACCAGAATGTTGAGAAAGGTCTTTTGACTGTTGACTATTTTATTTACAACAGCGGTACAGAGGTGAGTGTAAGACCTTTTATCGGTCTGAATATCGGATATGCAAACTATGAGAGTACGGCTATCGATGATTCCGGTTTCCTTTATGGTGGACAGGCTGGTGTTGTGATCGGGATCACACCTCAGATAGATCTGGATATCAGCTATCGTTATTCACTGAGTGAGATGGATGTTATGGATCATACCGGCAGCATCGTGTTCGGATTTAACTATCTGTTCTAAGAGAAAGAGGATTTGAAAAGATGAAAAAAACGTTTTTAACCGGTATCATACTGGGAACGGCACTTCTGTTTACCGGCTGTGGCAGTGATAACAAACCGGATGGTAATGTGCCAGTTGCAGATCAGAGCCTGACACTCTCAATACTGGAAACTGTTTATGCCGGAAATACAGGTAATGGAACCTATATTGCACGTCTTGCTGTACATGCTGTTGATCAGAGCGGTAATCCGCACTCAAATATTCCGTTGCGTGTCTCTCTTGTCAATGCTGCGGACAGCAAATGTTACTATAGAGGCAATCATGGAACTATCAGTACAACAGAACCGACAACATTCTCTGATTATAGTGTAGACTTTTCCAAAACAGGTACCAAAGTAGGTGATGCTCTGATTGTGCTGCCAACAACAGACAGACAGGAGAGCACTTATCTTGGGGACTGGAAAGTAACAAAAGTTGGTACCGGTTTGGAACTTGGGGCTGAGCCTGTATACAATCTGGAAACGATGGATGAGCTTATGTACGTTGTCGGTGATGAAAAGTGTCTTTACCGAGGACAAATTACCAATGTACATGCACAGTCACCGGATGATTCGAACAGTACAGGACGGACATCAGAGTTGGATAAAGGACTTACCTATTTTGATGTTGTCTATGATTCAACACTGGCAGGACGAGGCATCTATGTTGGGGTACATGTTAGTGGTATGCGAGCAGGTACCGGAAGGTTGGTTATATTACCGGCTTCCATAGACTCAAATACGACTACAAACTAACCTCATATAAAAGCCGGGATGCACATCCCGTGCTTAATCAACTCTTTCTCTATTTTCTACTATAATTTCACAGAAAATTCATCAACAGGCTACTACTATGATCGATCTAAAATACCTACAGAACAATTTTGAAGAGGCAAGTGCCAAATTGCAGAAAAAAGGGGTGGATGCAGATACATTGTCGCATTTGAAGACCCTGTTTTCCGAACTGAAAGCTGCCAATGCGGCACTTGAAGCTGCCAAAGCGGAACAGAACAGCATGTCCAAACTCTTTGGGCAGTATAAACGTGAGGGCAAAGATATTGCCGAACTCAAAGCCAAAGTAGATGCCAACAAAGAGGCGATGGTACCGCTGCAGGAGCGTGCAAGAGAGGCAGAAGAGGCGCTCTTCTCTCTTGCCCTTGCCATTCCCAACTTCCCTGATGAGGATGTGCCCGAAGGCAAAGATGAAGAGGACAATGTAGAGCTTCGCCGTGTGCTGGAACCAAGAGTGTTTGACTTTGAACCGTTGGAACACTGGGCATTGGCAGAGAAGAATGGTTGGATCGATTTTGAACGCGGTGTCAAGCTGGCAAAGAGCCGTTTTGCTGTGCTTAGAGGTGATGCGGCAAGACTCGAGCGGGCATTGATTAATTTCTTCCTCGATACCAACAGAGAGAAAGGCTTTGAAGAGCTCTGTGTGCCCTTTATGAACAATGCCAAGATGCTGCAGGGTACCGGGCAGCTGCCAAAGTTTGAAGATGATCTCTTCAAGATAGAAGCAGAAGACCTCTATCTGATCCCTACGGCGGAAGTACCGCTGACCAATATGTACAATGATGAGATACTCCCTGAAGAGGTACTGCCCGTATTGATGACTGGCTACACGCCATGTTTCCGTAAAGAAGCAGGAAGTGCAGGGCGTGATACACGCGGGATGATCCGCCAGCATCAGTTTGACAAGGTAGAGATGGTTGCTATTGCCCATCCGGACAGAAGTGATGAGGTTTTTGAAATGATGGTACAGAATGCCTCAGATATCCTCACAGCGCTGGGACTGCCCCACCGTGTGGTGGAACTGTGTGGCGGAGACTTGGGATTCTCAGCGGCACGTACCATAGATCTTGAGGTATGGCTGCCCGGACAGAACAAATACCGTGAGATCAGCTCCATCTCCAATACCCGTGATTTCCAGGCACGACGCGCCAAGATCCGCTTCAAAGACGGGAAGAAGAACAGACTGGTACATACGCTCAATGGTTCGGCACTGGCAGTGGGGAGAACACTGATAGCGATTATGGAGAATTATCAGAATGAAGATGGGAGTATTGAGATTCCTGAGGTGTTGAAGAAGTATATATAGTATTTCGAGTTATTAGTGTATTGGGAATGGGTATTGTCGCGTAGGGTGCGTAATCACGCACCTTTTACATGCATTGATAAGAAAGAAGGTGCGTGATTACGCACCCTACGGTTTAGAGGAGTACCTTCTTCGGTCGCTCTTTTAGTTTCCCCTCCATACTTAGATAGCTGTTGAGTGCCCCGATATAGGCTCTGGCACTGGCCAGCATCGTATCGATGTTGAGTCCGTGTCCGATGACGGCGGGTTCGCCGTTGAAGGAGACTTTGACGGTGACATTGGCAAGGGCATCTTTGCCCTCGGAGACAGACTTGACTTTGTAGTCCTCAAGCTGTCCTCGGTAGCCTGTGATGCGGTCGATCGCTTTGAAAACGGCATCGATGGTACCGCCGCCGATACTTGCATCGATGATCTCGCCCTCTTCACTCTTGATCTTTACTGCGGCACTCGGTACCCCCTCGCTGCAATCCATCAACTGCAACGAGACGATCTCATAGACCTGTGTCGCTTTGGTCATTTCGTTGGTGACGAGTGCGCGGATATCATCATCGTAGATCTCTTTTTTACGGTCAGCAAGGATCTTGAACCGCTCAAAGGCACGGTTGAGTGCCTCATCGTCCAAAGTGAAGCCAAGCTTCGCCAACTTGTCCTTGAAGGCTGCTCTTCCCGAGTGTTTGCCGAGTACTAGTGTATCGCTCAAGTCAAGTCCGATATCTTCGGGACGAATGATCTCATAGGTCTCTTTGTGTTTTAATACGCCGTCTTGATGAATACCGCTTTCATGCGCAAAGGCATTCTTCCCGACAATGGCTTTGTTGGGCTGCGGTTCGATACCGGTGATGGTCGCGATCAGTCTACTGGTAGGGTAGATCTCTTTGGTGTTGATGTTGGTATCGAGTCCGCCAAAGACATCGTTGCGTACCTTCAGTGCCATCACGATCTCTTCGAGTGCGGCATTTCCTGCGCGTTCACCCAGTCCGTTGATGGTACACTCTACCTGTCTGGCACCGTTCATCACCGCTTCGAGGGAGTTGGCGACCCCAAGCCCCAAGTCGTTGTGGTTGTGGACGGAGATGATCGCTCTGCCTTTGGTGTAGTCGCTCATCTCTTTGACCATCGCACCGATCTCGTAGGGGAGTCTGAAGCCTACGGTATCGGGCAGGTTGATCGTCGTCGCACCCGCTTCGATGACGGCATCGGAGATCTCCTTCATAAAGCCGATATCGGAACGACCCGCATCTTCGCAGCTAAACTCCACATCTTCCACAAAGGTACGGGCGTACTCCACGGCTCTGACCGCCCGTCGGATCACCTCGTCGGGTTTCATCTTGAGCTTGTGCTTCATGTGGATGGGGCTGGTGGCGATGAAGGTGTGGATGCGTTTCTGCTTCGCTTTGGCAATCGCCTCGCCTGCGGCTTTGATATCACTGTCGATCGCCCGTGCAAGGGAGCAGACGGTAGAGCCACTCACCCGCTGAGCGATCTTCTCGATAGCATCGAAGTCTCCGGGACTCGCTGCGGCAAATCCCGCCTCGATAATGTCCACGCCCAACCGCTCAAGCTGTGCAGCGATCTGTATCTTCTCTTCGGTGTTCATCGAAGCACCGGGGCTCTGCTCTCCGTCTCTCAAGGTTGTATCGAAAATTTTGATAGTTTCTCTTGTCATTGTTTTGCCTTACTGTTGTGCAAACCGTCATGCAGACGGTAAAAAATTGTCTAATTTTACCTAAAAAGGGGTTAATTAGAAACTAAGTGTGGGTGCATGTCTCTGAAAAGGAGGTTTTAGCGTAGAAGGAGCAGGAGAGTGCTGTCGTTTTTAAAGATGGTGTATTGGCGTATCACGGTTCTCATGGTTGCTCTCCTTGGTTTTTTAGCAGTATAGCCAAATTTTAAAAAAATAGCAAGGAAAAAAATTATCGTTTAAAGTAAATCTTTCTGCTTGTCATGGTGTGCAGTGCACGCAATGATCCGTAGACCACATAGGCAAAAATGATCAGCGCAAAGCCTTTGGCAGCAGGTAGATGAGTTTTGGGGAGGTGCGCATTTATGCCTCCTGATCCCCTCGTCCATCAGGTTGTGATGGTGAAGCGGGCGCTTCTTCTTCGGTTTGGTTTTGGGAGGCTTCTTTGGCCGCTTTGTTTTTGGCAATCGCCTCTTTATGTGCCAAACGGCTTTCCATACCATGCTCTTGTTCGAAGTTTTCAATGATCTTTCGGACAGTAGTGCCTTCGATCACCTCTGCATCGAGCAGTTCTTTTGTCATGCCCTCGATGGCACCTTTGTAGGCAGTAAGTGTCTCTTTGACATAGGCATAGCGCTCATTGAGCGTGCGTTTGATATAGGCATCCATCTCTTCTGCCATCTTCTCGCTGTAGTCTGTGCTGACCGCCCCGCCGCCAAGAAAAGAGTTTTGGCTGCGTGAGAGTACCATCAGCCCTGCCACATCGGTCATGCCGTAGACTGAGA
>JALVGO010000182.1 GCA_027029065.1 Sulfurovum sp. | reverse complement strand
AAGCTGAAGCCAAAGGCTTTGAAGTACTGACAGTTGAAGAAGCGTCTGCCAAAGGTGATGTCGTTATGATCCTCCTTCCGGATGAAAACCAGAAAGAGATCTATGAAGCACAAATCGAGCCAAACCTCAAAGAGGGAGCAACAATTGCATTCGGTCACGGATTTGCCATCCACTACGGACGCATCCAGCCAAGAGCGGACATCAATGTTATGATGGTTGCTCCAAAAGCACCGGGGCACACTGTACGTTCTGAGTTTGTCAGAGGCGGCGGTATCCCTGACCTGATCGCAGTAGACCAAGACCCAAGCGGCAAAACAAAAGAGCTTGCACTCTCTTACGCGTCTGCTATCGGCGGCGGTAGAACAGGTATCATCGAAACCACTTTCAAAGATGAAACAGAAACAGACCTCTTTGGTGAGCAGGCAGTCCTCTGCGGTGGTGTAAGCGCACTCATCCAGGCAGGATTTGAGACACTGACTGAAGCAGGTTACCCTGCAGAGATGGCATACTTCGAGTGTCTGCACGAGATGAAACTCATCGTCGACCTGATTTTCGAAGGCGGTATTGCAGATATGAGATACTCCATCTCCAACACAGCCGAGTATGGAGACATGGTAAGTGGTCCACGTGTTATCAACGAAGAGTCCAAAAAAGCGATGAAAGCGATCCTTACAGAGATCCAAAACGGCAAATTTGCCAAAGACTTCGTTCTTGAAGGTCAGGCTGGCTACCCAAGAATGAACGCAGAGAGAAGAAACCTCAAAGCAACAGAGCTTGAGAAGACCGGTGAGAGACTGCGTGCGATGATGCCGTGGATTAAGGCCAACAAAATCGTAGACCAAGAAACTAATTAATCTTTTTGACAATTTGCGCTCATCTTTGCAGGATGGGCGCAGTCACTTACTGTTCGTAAGTTCCTTTACCCAAACCTACAAATCTAAGCACAACTTGTCAAAAATCTTCAATTAGGTATAATTTTTTGCGATTTCACTGCATCTTTGGGGTGATGGACTCAGTCAGCTACTGCTTGTAGCCTCCCTCTCCCAA
>JALVGO010000181.1 GCA_027029065.1 Sulfurovum sp. | reverse complement strand
CGATCTTTGTCGGCTATGTGCTGCCTGAGCATACCCGTGAAGAGATGCGAAAACACCACCGTGTACCGGTTACACTGTACAATGTGTGGCGATTTAGTCTACGGTATATTGCACCGGCTGCTATTGTCTTTATGATGCTGAACAATTTTGGGATTATAAAGATATAGGAAAGAGATGACTCCCAAAAGTGGGGAGTCAATGATAAGCAGGGTTAGATAAGCTCTACCCCTTTTTCACCGGCAGCAAGTTCTCCGATAACATAGCCGTCTGTATTGGCAAGTACGCTATCGACATCTTCAGGTTCTACGACCCATACCATTCCGACACCCATATTGAAGGCTCTGTACATCTCTGACTCATCAACATACTGGCTCATGAACTCAAAGATAGGCAGTACTCTGATATCATCTTTTTTTACAACCGCTTTAATACCCTCGGGAAGGACTCTTGGGAGGTTTTCTACAATCCCGCCTCCTGTGATGTGTGCTAAGGCTTTGATGTACTGTTTGTTGGCTTTGTACTCTTTGACATAGATACGTGTAGGCTCCAGCAGTGTCTCAAGCAGCGGCTTGCCCTCAAACTCTGTCTCTAATCCCATACCAAGCTTGTCAAAAAAGAGTTTTCTTACCAGTGAGTAACCGTTGGAGTGTACCCCTGAGCTTGGCATGGCAATGAGCACCTGAGAGGGCTTGACATTGGCAACCGTATCCATCTCGCTGCGCTCTGCAATACCTACGGCAAAACCGGCAAGATCGAAATCATCTTCACTGTACATTCCCGGCATCTCTGCTGTCTCACCGCCGACAAGGGCACACTCTGCCCTGCGGCATCCCTCTGCAATACCGGCAACGACATCTTTGGCGTTCTGAGGCAGGAGTTTGCCTGTGGCGTAGTAATCGAGGAAGAACATCGGCACACCGTTGTTGCAGATAAGGTCATTGACACACATCGCTACCAGGTCAATCCCTACCGTGTCGAGTTTGCCGCTCTCGATGGCAATTTTGAGCTTTGTGCCTACACCGTCCGTTGCAGAGAGAATCACAGGCTCTT
>JALVGO010000180.1 GCA_027029065.1 Sulfurovum sp. | reverse complement strand
TTGCACCCGGATCGACAAAACGTTGATATTGTTCGACTCTCATCGGATTGTCTCCAAGAATTTCGATCTTCGGAGGTACAACGTCGTACCCTTGACGTGTCAGATAGGCTTGGGCCGTTTTTTTGTTCGGATAGAAACGAAAGAGTTTTTTCGTACCGGTTTCGATGAAGCTTTTTCGGATCTTAGTGATTTTGACGAAGCGTTTTTTGGGCCACAAAACAGTGAATCCCTTTTGCCACAAGATCAGATCCACACTTCCGCGCCTCGTCCCTCCGATAATCTGACGATAATCCATCGACTCCATCGCATCATCAAAATCCGCGACACCGATGATCGGATGATCCTTCAGATGCCAGTCAATGTAATAAAGCGTTTTACCGGCAAAGAGTCTCTTGATCCGAGCTTTTGTCAGCTGAAGCTGGGACTGTTCGCTTGTCGAGGATACTGACGGATCTTCCGTCAGATCTGCTGCACTTACCGATACTCCGGAGAACGCAAGTCCTCCTATAATGCCCATTGTTATTAAGCTTTTTTTCATTAATGTCCCTCCTTGGCTTTTTATTTCAAACTGGACTGCTCGTCACACTCAGTGTTTAACCCAAACTATGCATTAGCCAGCACGCCATCTGCATCGATCATCGGCGGCATGGGCGACACATCCAAAGCCTCGACGCACCCTCCGGGTGCGCCTACGTTTTGGCTGTGCACCCCTACACATCGAGCATCGACACATCTGGCGCACTTTCTACTGCATAATTTGGGTTTAACGGCTACTGCTCACACTCCCATGCAAACAGTTCACATTACAAAGCATAGTACTTCAGTATGGACGCAATATGAACATGAAATTGAAAGTCATATATTGGATGAGATGTCACCCTGAAAATCAAAAACGTATAATATATCAATATATTTTGATATAGTGGGCATTCAAATTATATTTGAAAGGATCAGAATGAGAAAACTTTTCATCACACTCGTCACCTTTTTGGCCGGAGCGAGCCTCTGGGGCAACCCCCTCTATGATCTCAAGCCGGTCAAAGTGGCCGA
>JALVGO010000179.1 GCA_027029065.1 Sulfurovum sp. | reverse complement strand
GCCCCCAACAGTGCGCTGCACATAAATATCTGGGAGGGCTTTGAGGGTGGTAAGAAGCTCTTTTTTGATGGAGCCTGCAATCAAAAAGATGCTCATCACCAAAAAAATGAGCAGCGTAAAAATAAAAAAGAGAGCCAAATTTTTATAGCGCCTGCGCCAAAGAGAAGCTAGTGAGAAGGCTAGCATCTTCATTCAATTTTCCCTCTTGCTCTCATATAAGGAGCTGGCGCATAGCAAAAATCGCTCACAAAGTAGCCAAGCAGCGTTGGCTCAAAGGCAAACACTTCAGCCACATTTGCAAGTGATCGGTAGCGAATGAAGTGAGCCTCCGTGCTCATGGCACAATCTGGCTGCTTGATACGAGCTATATCTTGCAAAGCAACCTTTTTATTGGGGATGTGCATATATGTAATAGCAGCACCAACAATAATCACTGCCCAAAAGAGGGCAAATATTATAAGATAGCTACTCAAGCTCTTTGAGAACATCTTTTGTAATATCTTTCCACTCTAAAATCGCTTTTGCCCTATGGGCTTGCATGAAAGATTTGGCATCATCTACGTTGCTAAAAGGAATAAGCTCTTTGCCCATTGGACCCATCACATTAGATCCCAGCACATAATAGGCCTTGGTGGCATCTATAGCTTGGCCAGAGTAGTAATCACTCACATAAGCCCTTTTGAAAGAGTGGTTTTGTAGATACTTTAGCATATCTTTTACACCATCAAAGTAGAGTTTGTGGCCATGGTTATCCACAATCATAGCAGCCCATTTTGGATGCTTTGCTACAAACATTCCACATACTGGGCACTTGGCATCTTTTGGGACGACAATTTTTTTGCTATGCTGCTTTTTCCACAGATAGAGTGCCACAGCTTGCAGCTTTTTGCCCTTGAGATCGCAGATTTTGTTGGACGCAAGATAATCTTTGAGCTTGGCCATTGAGCTAAATTTTTGATCCACTTCTTTGCAGCGCTTCTTATAGAGCATCTTGCCCATCATGGCCATTTTGTTCTGTTTATGCTTGATGCGCCTTTGCTCAATTGAGAGC
>JALVGO010000178.1 GCA_027029065.1 Sulfurovum sp. | reverse complement strand
GCATCTTGCGCAAATCAAAATGATAGGTTATAATTCTGACAAATCGGAGGTGGTGGCTGCATAGCCATCTGACACAAAATTTCAGGAGAAATTGTGGAGTGTCAGATTAAGTGTTGGTTAGTACACTATATGCACACAATGCACGTGGGAACGAGAGAAATATCCAATTTATCTTCATTTGCTTTTTTGAACGCATGATGAAAATGTATCTGGGCAGTTCTGTGCGCATTGAAGCAAAACTTCACCTTCTTTAGCAATGGGAGAAAAACGCTTTAATAGTTTTGCCTTCTTTCCCCATATCTTTTCGAGCAAAAAAGATCTATTTGCAGATAATACTTTTTTAAAGTACTTTGTCTTACTTGATTTTTGAAATTCACGCATACAACTCAAAAAATTCTTTTGATTAGGGCTATTTAGACAGTCAACAAAGCTCTTTATATCAAGATGTCTGGGTTTACCCTTTAATATTTCATTTGATAGCAATCTATTAATCTCTTTTTCTCCATAACTATCATTTATAGCATAAATATTACAAGATGAGTGAATAGCATTCTTTATTTTTCTTTGATTACACTTTCGTATAGCAAAATCTTTTGCTTCTTTAATTGATTTCTTTCCTGATACCATAGCAAATGCATATCTTTTTTCACTATCTATTGCAGCAACAAAAGCCTTATTTGGCTTCACTTGGGCATACTCTTGAAGCTTTTGGTTAAGTTTTTCAATTTTTTTAAGTTTCTCAGGGATTATTGTACTTATTTCACTTCGCCCGAAACTAAAACATACTGCTATAATCATAAAGCTTACAAATATTTTAGTTATTGCAGAAGAAAACACTGTTTTATTTTTGTACAAAGTGCTAGACAATTTTTCCACCTTTTTTAAAAAATATAGTCCGAAATGATAGTATAAACCGCATATGATTTCAAGTAATTGTATTATAAAGCCGAATACACCAATATAGTATCCACTTGAAGTATCAAAAGATCCTCAACCAAGTGGGTATATTTCTCAAGTCAAAAAATGCTTTTTAGCGCGGCATACCAGGGAATCCGCCTCCGCCCTGCATCTGTTTCATCATGTCCTGCATCTGTTTCATACCCCCTTTGCCAGAGAGCTTCTTCGCCATCTTCGCTGCACTCTTGAACTGCTTTAGCACACGGTTTACCTTTGCCTGGTCAAGTCCGGCTCCCGCTGCGATACGGCGTTTTCTGGTATTGTTCAACAGATCTGGATTTTCCCGCTCTTTGGGGGTCATAGAAGCAACCATCGCTTTGATGATACGGATCTCTTCGGAGTTCTCAAGATCAATATCACCAAGCTGTTTTGCCATATTGCCCATTCCCGGGATCATCGACATCAGAGACTTCATGGAACCAAGCTTCTTCATCTGCTCCATCTGGTCAAGGAAGTCGTTAAAGTTAAACTGTCCCTTCTTGATCTTCTGCGTCATACGTTTGGCTTCTTTGGGATCGATGGCAGCAGCAGCCTTTTCTGCAAGCGACTCGACATCCCCCGCTCCCATCAGACGGCTGACAATACGGTCAGAGATAAACTGCTCGAGATCGGGCATCTTTTCACCTGCACCGATGAAGCGCAGTGGTACACCCACCTGCTGCGAGAGACCGAGTGCCACACCCCCTTTGGAGTCACCGTCGAACTTGGTCAAAATCACACCGGTGATACCGACTTTCTCTTTAAAGGTCTGCGCCGTACGTACGGCGTCCTGTCCCGTCATCGCATCGGCAACATAGAAGAGTTCGTCAGGTTGCGCTACCTCTTTGACACGTGAGAGTTCATCCATCAGCTCCTCATCGATCGCCAGACGTCCGGCAGTATCGATCAGCACAACATCATAGAGCTCTTTTTCTGCCTTTTCAAGCCCACGCTTGACAATCTCTTCGGGCTTTGCATCCTCATCGGCAACCAGATCGACCTCAATTTGAGAGGTGATCTGACGCAACTGCTCCACCGCTGCCAAACGCTGCAGGTCAGCTGCAACAACCAGTACCTTTTTCTTCTTCTGCTCTTTGAGGAAATAGGCAAGTTTCCCTGTCGTTGTCGTTTTACCAGAGCCCTGCAGACCGATCATCAGCACCACGGTTGGCGGTTTGGAAGCAAACGTAAACCCTTTGGGTGCCCCCTCGATGGTCAAAATGTCAGTCAACTTGTTCTGCAGTGCACGCAGGAAATTGTCTTTGCCTACCCCATGCTGCTTCGTTTCACGCTCAACCGAAGTAATCAGGTCTTTGACGACCTTGTGGTGCACATCGGCTTTGAGCAGAGACTTTTTCAGCTCTGTTGTCGCCTTTTTGAGTGCTTTCTCATCATCGTGGAAGCGGATCTTCCCAATGGCATTTTTAAAACTGTCTGTGAGTGTATCAAACATCTTCTACCCTGTAAAATGAATTGTAAAGTGACTAAAGAGAGGTCACCCAACACTCCGGCAGTCGCGAACGCAAGCGCCCTACGGGTTGAGCGCTCCTTTGTCGCATTGGGTGACCTCTCCATATATCGTTAAAGTTACACAAAATATCGAAATGGATTTTACCAAAATAATGCTTTTAGCCCAAATCTCGAAATAGGATTCTTTGAATTTGTGTTATGCTCGTATTTACGGGGTTTGCAAAAAATTTGCACCCCAAGGGCATTTCCTGCGGGCAGTCGCATCTGTAGGTTCGGCGATGATTTTATGCGAAGCCCGTGAATGCGATGATGATACAAAGTCATGCATTTCTATTTCGGGATTTGGGCTTAGCCCCTATTTGTACCGTGCAATGTCTTTTGGCTCTTTGGCTTCGAACGTATAGTCAAGCAGCTCCATTTTGGCACAGTGGAGCAAAATACGCTTTGACTGTGTGCGGCTGCCGTACTGTTCATCTCCGACCACCGGATGCCCCACATGTGCCAGATGGACACGTATCTGGTGGGTACGTCCGGTTTTGATCTCTATGTGTACTTTGGATTTCTTGCCCTGTATCTCTTCAGGCTTGACAAGTGTCAGTGCCTTTTTCCCACGCAGCGGATCAATGAGTGAAAAAGCTTTTCCCTTCTTGACTGTGTGAATGGGTTCATCTATCTCGATAGGTTCATACACCACTCCTTCAACCCATGCCACATAGTGCTTGACTACCCGTCGGTTCTTGAATTCGTTGATCGCTTTTTGGATAAACGCTTCGTTACGCCCCAACAGCAGCACACCCGATGTGTCACGGTCAAGCCGGTGCAGCAGCTGTGCACCCTCTATGGCATCCTGTATGTCATAGCTGTCAATTTGAGCGGGTTTGTTGACCGCAACAATATCCTCATCTTCATAGAGTATCTCGATATCTTCAGGATACTCGATGCGGAATCTGGTCTGATCACTGATCTCGGCACGGGCGATCTTGACCTTCTTGTCTCCCACATAGACCAGTCCCCGGTCAATAAGCTCTTTTGCTTTTTTGTTGGAGATCCCCTGCTGCTGTGCCAATACTTTGTATGCTTTCTCTTTTGCCATTATCTTTCCTGTTCGTATGTCTCTTTCCATCTGTCAAACTGCTCTGTCAGAGGGAATGTTACTATCTTTATTTTACTGTTCTGTCCTGTTTTGAACACCACATCACTCTTGGCAACTTTGAAGGTTTTTGCAAGAAACTTTACCAGTTCCTTGTTCGCCGCCCCTTCAACTGCGGGAGCTTTGATGCGGATTTTGATCGCCTCATCGCCATAGACTTCGCAAAATTCATTTTTGCTTGCCGCCGGCTGCGCTTTTAGGCGCAGGCTTACTTCATTGTTTTTGATCTCATAAAACATCGTTCAGTTGCTCCAGTATCGGTGTCATATCTGTTTTGGTTTTCAGCCGCGCCGGTTTCAGCTGCGCATACTGCAGCACCCTTCGTGTCAGATTGGCAGGCTCGACAACCGCAATCCCTTCAACCGCTTCGAAAATATCTTTCTGGTTGAAGTAGTGCGGACCGGAGATGATCTTGCAGCCAAACTGTGCCGCTTCTGCCCCATTGTGCCCGCCTACTGGCACAAACGCCCCACCGAGGATCACAAGGTCACTGACCGCATAAAGATTGACCAGTTCCCCCATTTTGTCAATGAGTACAATGTCATCCTGAAGGCTCATATCGTCACTGAAACGGTGCCAGCCCATCTGCTCCTGCTTCGCAAACGTCTCCAGCAGTGCCGCCACTTTTTCAAAGCGCTCAGGGTGGCGGGGCACAACTGCCAGTTTTGCATCGGGCATCTCTTTCTTAAGTGCTGCAAATGCCTCAAGCACCAACGCCTCTTCCCCTTCATGGGTACTTGCTGCACACAGCAGCATCCCTTCGGGCTTGACAAGCCTGCGTGTAACTTTGGGCAAAGAGGCAAGTTTGATATTCCCGGTGACGGTCACACCTTTTGCTCCCAGTGCCTCAAGCCGCTCTTTGTCGGTCTGTGTCTGGGCATACACCGCATCTATGGAGGCAAATATCTGTCTGTAAAACCAGCGCATTTTCAGATATTTTGGAAAAGAGCGGTCATTCATTCGGGCATTGACCAGCAGGGTTTTGGCACCCCGCCGTTTTGCCAACACAAACAGCAGGTACCAAAACTCCGCTTCCATCACCACCAGTGCCTTTTGCGGCCGAAGCCACCAAAACAGCAGCGGTTCAAACGGCAGGTAGCGGCTCTGCGGTGTATAGCCATCAATCACACTTTTGCCTGTATGGGTTGTGGTGGTCATGCGCAGTACCGTTTTTGGCAAAGCCTCTACCAGCGGTTTGATCGCTTTGGCTTCACCGTAACTGCAGGTATGAAACCAGATCCCATCTCTATCTAACGGAGGATTTTTCCAGAGGAAAAAACGTGCCGGAATCGAAACCCTGTATTTGCTTTTGAAGGACAAGAGAAAAAGAAAGGGAAGTGCAATGATATAGATGAGAACGGAAACAAAGGAATAGAAGAGAAAAAATAGCTTATCCACAATGCCCCCAAATTGAGGGCACAGCCCTCTTTAGAACGCCAAACGTACGCGCTGAACGCCTCTTTCTCTATGCCTCTTCGGCAACACGCTCCATATAGAGGATACGTCCGCAGTGCGGGCAGTTGACGATCTCTTCGCCCTTGATCACTTCGGCATAGGTTTTGTCATTGAGCTTCATATAGCAGCCGTAACACGCCTGTTTCTTCACAGGTACCACTGCTGTATTGCCTGCCCACACACGGATCTTCTCATAGAAAGAGAGTACTTTCTGCTCGATCTTCTGGCTCAGTTCCTGTCTTTTTGCAAAAAGTTCCGCTTTGGATTTTTCGATCTCGGCTTTCTCTGCCGCTACCTCTTCATTGACACTGTTGTATGTCTCCATGATCTCCTGAAGCTTCTCTTTCTGCTCATCCAGAAGTGCCTTTTTGGTCTCGTTGATCCCCTGAAGTCTTTCGATCTCTTCATTGGCAAAGGTCATCTTCTCTTTTGCGATATCCTCTTCGAGAGAGAGTGCCTTCATCTCTTTTTCCGTAGAGATCTCTTTGGCTTTTTTTGCATTGTCTGCAAGCTGCTGATTGAGAATGGTCAGCTGCTCTTCAAAAGCCTTGATCTTCTCTTCATTGTCTGTGATCTCTTTGTTCAGAGAGTCAAGTTCTGCCTGAATCGCATCGATCTTTTTCTGTACTTTCGCCACTTTCTTGTCAGCAGCTTCAAGCTTCGGATTGTAGCTGTCGATCGCCTGATCTATCTGTGAAAGCTCTATCAGTTCATTTAGGTGTTTGTTCAATCTCTATCCTTTAAGGTCTTGAGGAGTTATACCGTTTCGTTTAAAGTGTTTCAAAATGAAACGGATTTTTAGAATTCGCAATTATAGCCAAAATAGGTAAAACTTTCAATTCTTCAGCCATAATCTCGGCAAAAAAGCGTTCACTCTCATAGTGTCCGATGTCCACCATCATCAATCCAAGACTCTCTGCCTTCATTGCATCGTGGTACTTGATATCTCCAGTCAGGAAACAGTCTGTTTCCACCTCATCCATCAGTGATGCCCCTGCACCGGTGCAGAGTGCAATGCTTGATATCTTCTCTTTCGGTGCTACACTTTTGATACACTGCAGTCCCAGTCTCTCTTGAAGATGGGTATAGAGTGCTTCCATGCTCCATTCCCCATTTGTATAACATAAAAAAGGCTCCTGACGTTCCAGTTCAAAACCAAGTACCTTTTCAAAGACATAACGGTTAAGATGTGTCTGGTCAAAGTTGGTATGCATCGCGATGAGCGATTGGCGTTTGAGTATGAGCTTCTCGATAAGATTGGCAGGGTAGGCAGCAAAGTCAAGTTCGGATAGTTTGCCAAATATCAACGGGTGGTGCACCACAAAGAGTGTTCCTTCATCGGCTTCGTCAATCATCTTTTCATCAATATCAAGCGAGACAACAATGTGTGATACCTCACGGCGCATATCACCGACAATCAGTCCGGAGTTATCCCACTTCTCCTGAAGTTCAAAAGGGCTGATGGTATCTAAGTGATTGTAAATTTCCTGTAGGGTCATTTGAGTCTCTCTTTAATCTTTTGTGGATTTTGTCTTTCGTCCAAAACAGCATATATCAAAATGGTATCTTCATCAATTTTGTAATAAATTGTATAAGGAAAACGCTTCGCATGCTGTGCATAAAATCCAAATTTGACCGGGTGGATACCGGCATACAAATGCAATGATTCAATATCGGCACTAATACCATCGAGAAAATATGTCCCTGCTTCCCCTTGGCTCTCGTAAAAGAGGATACCTTCTAAAATATCTTCCTGAGCATCCTCAAGAATTTCGATATGCATCTAACGCCTCACGCAGTTGCTCTTTTGCCTTCTCAAATGAAACAAAGTCATTGCTACTGCCTCTCTCTTGCAACACCTTCTCATGCCAATCCGGCACTGGATACTCCAAACCGTCACGATCAAAACTTGCCCAAAGCTCCTCCATTAGAGCGACACGTTCTTCTGCTGACATCTTGGCTATATCATTTCTGGACATCTTAGCTCCTTTACGCCTTTATTATAGCATACATAAAGCTACCCCTTTACCCTTACATTTCTCTCCTCTTCCTGCGCCTTGTAAAGTTCTGCGCACCCGATGGCAAGCTCACGCACCTTAAGGATGTAGTTTTGGCGTTGCGCTTGGGAGATCGCTTTGCGGGCATCAAGGACATTAAAAGCGTGTGAGGCTTTCATACACTCGTCATATGCCGGTAGCGGCAATCCCTTCTCAAGACAGAGGCGGCACTCTTCGCTCGCATCGTCAAAGTGTCTGAAAAGCTTCTCTACCGTCGCCACTTCGAAGTGGTACTTGGAGAATTCGTACTCACTCTCTTTGTGGACATCGGCATAAGTAGTTACCTCATCACCATTACGATTCCAGACAATGTCAAAGACACTCTCAACCCCTTGCAGGTACATCGCCAATCGTTCCGTACCGTAGGTGATCTCAACAGCTACAGGATCGCAGGCGATACCGCCAACCTGCTGGAAGTAGGTGAACTGCGTCACCTCCATCCCGTCAAGCCACACTTCCCATCCAAGCCCCCAGGCACCCAGTGTCGGAGACTCCCAGTTGTCTTCGACAAAGCGGATATCGTGCTCTTTGAGGTTAAGTCCCAGATACTCCAGTGACTTTAGGTAGAGCTCCTGAATATTGTCTGGGCTTGGCTTGATGAGTACTTGAAACTGATAGTATGCCCCAAGACGGTTGGGGTTTTCCCCGTAACGCCCGTCAGTCGGACGGCGGCTTGGCGCCACATAGGCAGTACTCCACGGCTTGGAGTCCAAACTTCGAAGCAATGTAGCCGGATGGAACGTCCCCGCCCCGGCAGGAATATCATAAGGCTGGACGATATTGCATCCCTGCTGGGCCCAAAATTGCTGAAGTTTCAGCAGCAGCTCGCTAAATGTGATGGCATCTCTATTCATTTCTCTCTCTTTGTATTAAAATAGAAGCGGAGCCACGCACCGCTTACCTAAACTATTCACTATTATCTATTCACTCTTCACTAAACTCAGAGAATGACCTCAATCTCACTGGAGTCCAGCTCCACCTTTTTGGCTTTGGAGATGCGGTCTTCCTGAAGTTTCACATGCAGCTCATCATCCTGGAGCGCCATGATCTGAATGGCAAGATAGGCAGCGTTGACCGCACCTGCTTTACCGATCGCCAGTGTACCTACAGGCATGCCTGCTGGCATCATCACGGTACTGAGCAGTGCGTCTTCCCCTTTGAGTGGTCCGCTCTCCATGGGAACACCCAGTACCGGTTTGGTCGTGCTTGCCGCTACGGCACCTGCAAGGTGGGCTGCCATTCCAGCAGCTGCTATGAATACCTGCGCACCCTTCTCTTCGGCTGTCTTGATGTAGTTTTTGGTTCTCTCAGGACTTCTGTGTGCAGAGGAGATGATCAGTTCATAGGGTACCCCAAACTTCTCCAGTGTCTTGGCACACTCTTCCATGATCGCGTAGTCGCTCTTGCTTCCCATAATGATAGATACGAATTTCATTGGTTTTTTCCTTATTTGTTTAAAACTTTTAACACCTATGAGAGGTGAGGTGATTTATAATTCATTGCTTTGCAACAAATTACACCTACTGGGGTCAGGTGATTCATAATTCATTGCTTTGCAACAAATTACAAATCACCTGACCCCTATAGCTCTAGTAGCTAATCACACTTTGGCTCCATCTTCATTGGTGTGGAGTCTTCTGTCAGCCCTTTTTTCTCCAACGCTTCATCGATCTTGCGGCGCAAGATGGTGTAGCCCGGCAGTTTTGTCGGCAGTTTGATCGGCTCAAGGTAGCCGCTGTGAACACACTCGCGCTCTTTGCCCTCTACGGTCTCTATCTTTTTGAATGTCAACCAGTACTGTCCATTGATCTCATCAATTTTACCGATCTCATTATCAACCAGTTCGACCGTAGCGCCTACAGGCAGGACGATCTCTACACTGTCGCCCACACAGGTTTTGTCCTTGCACTTCCAACTGAGTCCATCTTCACTTACCAGCCCGGCTACCTGATGGGTACCGTACTGGATAGAGAAACCATGCGACTCCGTATCGTTACGCTCAAAGGGTCTGGAGATCAGATAGGCATCGGTAAAACCGCGGTTTTGTGTTGTGTTTAACTCTCGTTGGTAACGCGAGGGTTCAAAATCGTTCGCGTAAAAGTCATCGATGGCATGGCGGTAGGCTTTGGTGACGACCCCTGCATAGTAGGGTGATTTGGTACGCCCCTCGATCTTGAGGGAGTCGATCACGCCACTTGCGAGAATTTCGTCGATATGGGAGGCCATATTCATATCTTTGGCATTCATGATGTAGGTGCCCACCTTCGCCTCTTCATCCAGTCTAAAGGTGGTGCCGCTCTCGGGGTTGTGGGCATAGATCTCGTAAGGGAAACGGCAGTCGTTGGCACAGCTGCCGCGGTTGGGGACGCGTCCTGTTTGGAGTGCCGAGACAAGACAGCGTCCCGAGTAGGCAAAACACATCGAACCGTGCACAAAAACTTCCAGTTCAAGGTCTGGCAGATGGGTTTTGATCGCTTCGCAGTCTTTGAGGCTGATCTCCCGTGCGACAATGATCCGCTTGACCCCCAGGTCGTAGTAGACCTCCGCATCCATTGCATTCATCACGTTTGCCTGTGTGGAGAGGTGCACGGGGATATCGGGAGCAATACGGTGGGCGATCTTTACCACCCCCGGAGAGGAGACGATAAGTGCATCGGGGCTCAGTTCGGCGATCTTGGCGATGTGGTTCTCATAGAGCTTGATCTGTGAGTTGAAGGGGAAGGAGTTGACCGTCGCGTAGACTTTTTTACCGCGTGCATGCGCATAGTCGATCCCCTCTTTGAAGGAGTCCATATCGAACTCCTTGCCCGAACGGATACGCAGCGAGAAGGTACTCGTACCGCCATAGACGGCATCCGCCCCGTAGTTGAGGGCGATCTTCATCTTCTCAAGGTTGCCTGCAGGGGCAAGTAGTTCTACTTTTTTCGTTGCCATATCTCTCCAAGGTATTGTCTAAAAATGGGTATTATTTTACCCTATTAGTGGTAAGAGAGAGGTTTTATGCTAAAATCTTGTCATGAAAACAACCCGTATAGACCTACACAACCACACCACACGCTGTAACCACGCCAAAGGCACCGTAAACGAATACATCCAAAAGGCGATCACACTCGGGATCGATATTTACGGCTTCAGCGAACATGCGCCGATGGATTTTGACGAGGGGTACCGCCTTGCTTTTGATGAGATGGCAGTGTACGAACAGGAGATCCTCACAGCACGGGAGAAGTATAAAGATACTATTG
>JALVGO010000177.1 GCA_027029065.1 Sulfurovum sp. | reverse complement strand
CTGCCGCAGGTACCTATGTGGGGCTTTATGTAGCGCCGGGGTGGATCGCCTTTGTCGTCACCCTGCTTACCTCTATCGCTTCGGTATTTGGAGATCTTTTTGAGAGCTACCTCAAACGCGAAGCGGGAGTCAAAGACAGCGGCGACCTGCTCCCGGGTCACGGCGGCATCCTTGACCGTATCGACGGCTACCTCTTTGGCGCGCCGATGATGGTGATCGCGCTTAGAGCGTTTTTATAACAAAGAACGCAAAATGAACAAAGTCCATTTTACTACGTTAACACTGGGTTTGCTTCAGCAGCAGGCTCACGCGACTAGTCGCGTTCTGGAGTAAGCCCTATGTCTATTGTTCTTCTAGGTTCCACCGGCTCCATTGGGGTCAACACCCTCATCATCGCCCAACGCTACAACATTGAAGTGGAAGCTCTCATTGCTGGGAACAACATCGACCTGCTCAACGAGCAGATCGCCACATTTGCTCCCAAAATGGTTGCCATCGCCCAAGAAAAAGACAGAGCGCGCGTCAACCACCCCGATGTACGCGTCGGCACAGGGGGGATCCTCTCCATCATAGAGGAGGCACAAAGCCCCACCGTTGTCAATGCACTCGTAGGCTACACAGGACTTGCCCCCACCCTCAAAGCGACCCGACTGGGCAAAAAGGTCGCCCTCGCCAACAAAGAGTCACTGGTGGTAGCGGGTGCCTTCATCGATATGTCGCGTATCACTCCTATCGACTCGGAGCACTTCGGACTCTGGTACCTCATGAACAACCGCCCCTTCTCCAAGCTCTACATCACGGCAAGCGGCGGGGCGTTCAGAGAGTGGGAACTGGAGAAGATGAAAGATGCTACCTTCGCAGATGCCCTCAAACACCCCAACTGGTCAATGGGAGACAAGATCACCATCGACTCAGCGACAATGACCAACAAACTCTTTGAACTGCTTGAAGCCAAGTGGCTCTTTGGCACTGCTAATATTGATGCTGTTATAGAAAAAAAATCGATCATCCACGCACTGATTGAGTTCATCGATGGCTCTACTACTGCACACTTCGCCAGCGT
>JALVGO010000176.1 GCA_027029065.1 Sulfurovum sp. | reverse complement strand
TAGGGGGAAGTGCGTGTGACCCGAGTAAGCATACATGTTCATTTGATGCCGACAAATACCGGAAGAGCACAGCCTCTAATGAGCGCCAGCGCCTCCGAGACGCCGGACTGTGCGATGCGTGCCAGGTGTTCGGGGCAACGGGGTGGAGGAGAAGGTTTCAAGTAGTTATCATAGAAGACAAAACTTATCTTGCCTGGGAACCTCGCGATCGGTCATTGAACATCTGCCCGCCGGAACGAGGGCGGGGATGGTATCTATTTCCGGGATATGTGGGCACCCTTACCTTAAAATTTGAAGGAGAAGGGCAGGTTATTTCGCTGCTGGCCTCCTTGTTTTTATGGTTAGAGAAATACGGTTCTCTTGGTGCCCGCTCCCAATTGGGATACGGTGCCTTTTGCATTGTCAATCGGGACGAAATCTCGGAAAAAGCCAATAGATGGAAATGGGTTGTTCTGCGAGAGAAAGTTCAAAATGCCAATTCAGATCAAGACAACCTTTACTATCCTGATTTGCGGCGCTTTCTGTTCTTCCGCTACGAATTCACACCTTCAAAACCTGGATGGTGGGCCATGGTGCCGGGAGTTGGACGCGTCGGAAGCCGGGTGCAGCCGCTGGTATCCAAGTGGGGCATGGTTCCCACTACGCCTGCGTTGAAGAATCACTGGCGTTTTCATAAGTGGCGTGGGGGAAAGCACCGCCCGCACGATGAAGACATCAGGGAAATCTTCGGCGCTTTGCGTCCAGATCGACGGCGAGGGCGAATCAGTGCCACCTGGGCGTATAAAAAAGACGGAATATGGGCTATCCACGGTTGGGCATGGATGCCTCAAAATGATGAATGGGCGAAGATGTTATGGCAAATGCTCACCGATCAGTCAGTCTGGGAGGAAGTCATTGGGGTTCCGGACACTCTGATGGTTGACCCGTCAGGCCAGTGGCGGGAGCGCACGCCTGAGGACGTGCAAAAACTTCTTCAAGGATTGTGCCATGATTAAACGTTTGGTCATTCACCGCTTTCGCGGAATCAAGCAGGGAACACTGGAGGACTTTGGAAAAATCAATGTACTTATCGGCCCAAACAATAGCGGGAAAACCGCCATTCTGGAGATGCTGTACCTGGCGAGTGTAGCAGATCGGGAATGTGAGATTCTCATCCCTGATGTGGAACCGAGTGCTTGGCAGGCAACCACTCTGAACAAGCGTGACTTTTTATATCAGGAGCCTATGTTGAGGCTCCGAAAACGCCACAATGAGCCCAAAGTATGGGAGTCTTCTCCTGCCGTGCTAACTGACGAATATACACTGAGAGTTGAACTTACACACATTCCACAAAAGTATCCTCTGAAAAAATTCACCCTGGTCGGCCCTCCTGAAGAAGGTGGACGGAAACCCGCTTTCGGAAAGCGAGATGTCACACACATCTCTCTGTTCCGGTTATCTCCGAATAGCATTTCAGTTCCTGAATCGCTGATTCCAGACTACTTTGATGCCCAGAAAGTAACTCTGGAAAACGCATATTGGGTATATCTTTGGGAAGATTCATGGGTATACCGGTGGGACAAAGAAAAACCTGCTGATTACTTCGCTATTTGGGCAGTGGAAGGACAATTACCAGAGGCTGAACATGTATTGTTCTTTGACTTACACACGGCGACGGAGCTATTTGAGCAAAAGTTTTCCAAATCTGCTTACCATGAAATTACGAATTGGGAAAATTATGTATCCGAACACCTGGGAAACGTTTTCCCCGAGATGAGGGGGGCCAAGGTTAACATGAAGCCCTACAAAGGAAATAAATGGACAGGATACATTGAATTCCCCGACCGAGAACCCATTCCCATTGACCACTTCGGCGATGGCGCGCGACACGCCTTTAAAGTTTTAGCTACCTTGATCGCGCTACAAAAACGCGCCAGCAGTGAAAATAAGCCAGGGCTTTTCCTTTGGGAGGACCCAGAACTGTTTATGCATCCGTCAACGCTTGGACGCCTGTTGGAAGAAGTGATTGAACTGGTCAAAGATGTGCCTATACAGGTTTTCTTGATAACGCAAAGTTTGGAGGTTATTGCTTGGTTAGCCCATCTTGTGACTCAGAAAAATGAAGAGCAAAAAAGCCTTTCCAAAATCTACTACCTAAATTTAAAAGAGGGGCAACTAAATTCTTGTATATTTGAGATAGATTCTGCCCTTAGTTGGCTTAAAGGCGGATTGGATTTACGAGAAATAGAAACAGGATTGGTAGAAGAGTTTCCGTTGACTTGGACTTTTAGAAGTTATGAAAAAGGAGAAGCACCATGGTAATGGTCTACTGTGAGGGCCCTACCGAGTGGTATGTTATTAGGAAATTGAACAT
Source organism: Sulfurovum sp. (assembly GCA_027029065.1). The sequence goes on along the minus strand of JALVGO010000176.1, from coordinate 1,291 downwards.
GCACGGTATTCTATTAGGTCAATTAATAGAACCTGATCGCCCCAACATGCATATGATTAATTCTCCAGCCCAAATTACCCAAAGCTTTATTACGGGTATGCCAACACTCTGGGAAAGATTTTTACTTGTATACGATAGAGAAAGCTACCCAACCCCTCAAGATTTTGTAAATAACCAATTTACCCATCTTGGTACATGGATTCAGCTATCTTACAATATATTTTGCTTGCAATTAAGCGGTAGGATTGTTTGCCTTCATGTAAATGACGCTAACTCTCCTAATAATTATGGGGACTTTGACGGTTATGTCTGGGATCTAATAAATAGATTAGGAGATAATGCTGCAAAAGTTTTATTCTCTCTACTCCCCCAGTACATCCAAAATGTTCCCCCATCAAGATCTAGCGTGATTTCCCAAATACACACTATTGGTAGTAGGAATATCCCTGATCTTATGAGCTCTGCAGAGTTTCCAATACAACGCTCTAAAGGAAATATTTATGCGTATATTACAGCACTACAAATGGCTAAATCGCATGTCTGGTTTGCAGAGAAATTGGTAGATGAGGCGCTAAAAGCAGGTTTTACCAATGAAGTGCAAAATACGTTTTCTTCTCTAATTCAAGCTTGGAACTGGATAGTTGGAGGGACTTGCTAATGAAACGCGAATTCCATGCCCAATTCCCGCTTGCCTTGCAAGACAGCGTCACCCAGGGCTTTGCCATTGCCTGGTTGGTCAAACAAAGTACCCGCCTTCCTGCCCGCTGGCCGGACATTGCTCAGATTGAGGACGACTGGGCACGCTTGGAAATCCTATCCCAGGCCATTATCATCGGCCGAAAAGAAGAGGCCCGCATGGGCACACGCAAAATGAGCGGCGGGTTACGCTATTGGATAGAACACCACGCGGAGGCTTTTTTCCGCCGACAATTAGGATACATAAGCGATTTGAAACTCGCCCCCACCCCCCCCGACCTTTCCCTCTTTCCCACTGGCTCCTGGGCCCTGCAGATTACTTTTACTCTACGTAAGCCTTACATTAGCAAGGATGATGTGGACTTCTACATTCTGGATAATCCTACCAAAAAAGAATGGGTATTTAAAGTGCCTTACGTAGCCCCCAGTCAGTGGAAGGGGGCGTTGCGGGCGACGATGGTGCGGGAATTTGCCGAAAAAAACACCACTCTCAATGACGACGCTTGGATTGAGCGCCGTTTGCAACTGGTACGCCTTTTCGGAAACGAGAAAGGCGTTGGGATTGAGGACGAGCGTTTTGAGGTCTATTTGGACA
>JALVGO010000175.1 GCA_027029065.1 Sulfurovum sp. | reverse complement strand
GATATCAAGTGGAACCACGGCGGATACAAATACAATGGTATCGATGTCGTTACAGTAGAAGTCGTATAAGGATAGAGAAGATGAAATTGATGAAAAAAATAGTTTTAACAGCACTGGTCGCTGCAACGCCGATGATGGCGCAGGTCAAAGAGAAAATCGAAGTTCCCTACATCGCTTTCCCAATCAAAATGGGCAAAGGGTTTGATACCGTACAGGCAAACTGCCTGATGTGCCACTCATTTGGATATGTTCTCAATCAGGGAAGACAGTCAAAAAAGTTCTGGGCAGGAAAAGTCGACAAGATGATCGTCCATTTTAAAGCCCCTATTACCGACAAAGACAGAAAAGATATCATCGATTACCTTTTCAAACACTACGGAAACGGGAAAGAGCAGTAGTCTCTTTCTCTCTCCCTTCACTTCTTCTCTTTTTTGGCTATAATGTCACACTTTAACAGAAAGAGACCTATGTGTGATTACAACTCCCTTACAGACGAAGAGAAACAATACTACCACAAACTGCTGCTTGATGCTGCAGGGAAATTTGGCGGTAAGAACTTTTTTCTGCATCTGCTTGAAGCCATACGTGAGAGCAAACCTCATCCGTTGACAGCTGCCAACCGTACCTTTACCATGGAACTGGGTGAGATCAAGTGGAACAAAACCGTTTTCAAAGACAAACTGCAGCTTCTGCAGAAGATCCGTTTGGAGGAGAGCAAGCGCGGCAATCTGCTGCTTCCCGAGTCTGACAAGGGGTATAAAAAATCCTTAAACCTTGTCCGTACCCTCAAGCCGATCGTCTTTCACGTCAAACCGGCTGACAAAGAGAATGGTCCCGGCTTCTTCTTCCAGCCCTTCGAGATAGTCGATGAGAAGACCACACGGCTCAATCCGCTCTTTGATGCACTCTTCTTCTGTGCAATCGGAACAGTCAAAAAAGTACTCAATTATGAACCCAGCTAAAGACGGTAGAAAACGGGCAAATATCCGTTACGGACTGGATGTGGGAGTGGTCCTTAAAGAGGATCAGCCTACAGGCTATATCACCTACGGCAAGGTACAGAAG